>JAZOBV010000082.1:0-24882 GCA_045596145.1 Candidatus Pelethomonas sp. | reverse complement strand
ACCTATCTGGATGAAGCTCCATCGAGAGTTACGCTCACGATCTACGGTGAGGGTGACATAAGTGACTTGACAGCTTCCAGCACCAGTGCGTCGTGGTCGGACTATAGATCATGGATCGTCCATGTGGTCATCGGCAATGGCGTGACAGGCATCGGAGATTATGCCTTCTACAGCGTCAACAATGTCCTTGAAAGTGTGACAATCGGCGAGGATGTGGCGAGGATCGGTGAAAATGCCTTTGCATCCTGCCGCAAGCTGGTCAGCGTTGCGCTTCCGGAGGGTGTGACGACCATGGGCGAGAGTGCTTTTGCATACTGCTATGCTCTTGAAAGCATTACCCTTGGCAGCAGCTTGACAAGCATTCCCGATTTTGCGTTTGTTCTCTGCGAGTCGCTGACCGCCATCAACATTCCGGACAGCGTGACGAGCATCGGCGAGGCAGCGTTTTTGAGCTGCGCCGCGCTGCGTGATCTGACCCTCGGCAGCGGCGTGACAAGCATTGACGTAATAGCGTTTGGCTTTTCCGGTATTACGAGTGCTGCCCTGCCCAAGGATTTGACGACGCTGGGGCAGGAGGCTTTTTTGTGGTGCGAATCGCTGACGGAGTTCGCTGTTGATCCGGAAAACAGCGTTTATATCGCAGTGGATGGCGTTCTCTTTTCCAAGGATATGAAAACGCTGGTTTACTACCCCTGCGGAAGGGACGCTTCCGACTATGAGATCCCGTCAAGCGTGACAACGGTCGGCAGCGGCGCGTTTCGCGGCTGTCAGACGCTGGGTGACTTTGTGATCCCCGACGGGGTCACCTCCCTGAACGATTTTGCGTTTGCGGAAAGCAGTCTTTCCTCCATCGCTATTCCCGCAAGGGTGACGCAGATTGGCATCGGTACGCTGGGCTGGTGTAAAAATCTGGAAACGATCCAGCTTGATGATAGCAATGGTGCGTTCACACTGGTGGATGGTGTTCTTTTCACCAAGGATATGAGTACTCTGGTCTGCTATCCCGCAAAAAAGGCGGGAACGACCTATACGGTGCCCGACGGTGTGACAACGGTGGGCGGCTATGCGTTCTCCGATTGTGCGTCGCTTACGTCGATCACCCTTGCGGATACGGTGACCGTGATCGAAAAGGATGTGTTTTACCGCTGCTCTGCCCTCAACAGCATTTTCATTCCCGCAGGTGTGACAGAGATCGGAAACTATGCGTTTTATAACTGCTCTGGTCTGACAACGGTCTATTTCGGCGGAACAGAAAGCCAGTGGAGTGCAATTACGGTAGGAACGAGCAATACGCCTCTAACGAAGGCCGCGGTCGTCTATCTGGGCAGCCTTGCCCTTTCCGCGCCTGTGCTGACGGTCACAAAGGACGAAAACGGTTTCCCGTATCTGAGCTGGACTGCGGTTGACAGCGCTGCGGCTTACGAGGTCTGGTACAAAAACGGAGCGGATGGCGAGTACATGCTTCTGACCACGGAAAGCGGCACGAGCTGCACGGCTCTGCCTGCTGACGCGGCATCGGCAACTCCCGGAACCACATTCAACGGCACCTATTATTACATGGTTCGCGCTGTTGCCGGTTCTGTTCTCGGCGCGTACAGCGCAGAGGGAACGGCGGAGGTCTCTCTGGAGTTCTGCGGCTCCGGTGCGTGGGGCGACAATATGATCTGGGTGCTGACAGGCTCTGCCGATGGAAGCGGGCTTGTGCTCTCCATCATCGGTGCGGGCGAGATGGGCGATCTGAGCGGACTTGCGGACACGATCTGGGACGAGCAGTGGACGATCCTCATCACCAGTGTGGTTCTGGATGATCGGATCGCCTCTATCAGCGATTCGTCGTTCAGCGTGGCTCCCTACATTGAAAGCATCCACATTCCCGCCGGTGTTACCAATATCGCAGAGTCCGCTTTTGTGGACAATACCGCGCTGGTGAGCATTACCGTCAGCGGAAACAATATGTCCTACGGTGATGTAGACGGTGTGCTGTTTGACCGGGCAAAGACGGAGCTGCTCCGGTATCCTGCCGGAAAGAACGCTGATAGCTATACCGTTCCCGACGGTGTGACGGCGATCGGAAGCTATGCCTTTGCCAACGACGACACGCTGGAAACTATCGTGATTCCTGAAAGCGTTACGGAAGTGAAGTGGCGGGCGTTCTGGGACAATAACGGACTGTACACCGTTTACTACGGCGGCAGCACCGCTGAGTGGGCTGCCGTGGAGATCGGCACGGGTAACACGGCACTTCTGAGTGCCGATATCATCTGCACCCTGCACGCGCCTGTTCTGACTGCGGTAACCGGAACGGACGGAATTCCTTCCCTAAGCTGGACTGCGATGGATGGCGCGCAGCAGTATGAAATTTACCATTCCACTGATGCCAACGGGACGTTTACCCTGCTCGCCACGCTGACGGATACCGCCTATCTCCATACGGATGCTGCTGCCGCCACCCATTATTACAAGGTGCGCGCCGTGTCCGGTGAGAATTACGGTGAATTCAGTGATGTGAAGTCTGCACTGGTGCTTGCGGTGCCTGCTCTGACCGCAGGAAAGAACGACAGCGGACTGCCTTACCTGAGCTGGACGAGCGTTTCCGGCGCGACAAGGTATGAGCTGTGGCATTCCACCGAACCGAACGGCACTTTTACCCGGTTGACAAGCACTACCGCGGCTTCGTATACCCATACTGCCGCCGCTTTGGACACGACCCACTACTATAAGGTCCGTGCTGTGTCCAATACCGTATACGGCAGCTTCAGCGCGGTGCAATCTGTCACGGTGACTGCCGCGACGGTGATCGTTGACTCCGGAACCTTCAGCGATGCGCTGACGTGGGTTCTGACCAAAGACGGTACGCTGACAATCAGCGGCACCGGTGATATGGAGCCGGAAGCCCGGGGACCCTGGACGAGATACCTGAACGATATCCTTAAGACGGTGATTGAACCCGGTGTGACAAGCATTGGCGGTTTCGCGTTTCAGGAATGCACAAATATGACCGAGATTGTGATCCCGGAGGGTGTCACGCATATCGGTAGACATGCATTTGTGCTCTGTTCGAGTCTGAAAACAATTACGCTTCCGGATGGTCTGACCTATATTGGAGATTTCGCCTTCGACGGATGCAGCAGTATTGAAACGATCAATATTCCGGACAGCGTAACGACGCTCGGTGGAGGAGCCTTTGACAGCTGCACCTCGTTGACAAGTGTTACTATCCCTGCCAGCGTCACAGCCATTGGTCAAAAGCTGACCCTGAGCGGTTTTGAGGGACCGTTCCCGGGCTGTACGAGCCTGACGGAGATTCTTGTCAGTGAGGACAACCCGAATTTCTGCGCTGTGGACGGTGTTCTGTACAACAAGGCTATGACTGCCCTGCTGCAGTATCCCGCCGGAAAAGAGGGAAGTGCCTATGTGATTCCGGACAGTGTGGTTACCATTCTGGCAGGTGCCTTCAAGGGCTGTTCCAAGCTGGTATCTATCAAGATCCCGGAGGGGATCAAATCGATCAATGAATCTACCTTCTGTGGCTGCACCGCGCTGGAAAGCATGACGATTCCGGACAGCGTTACCTTCCTTTCGCCCAGTGCGCTGCAGCACTGCAGCAGTCTGACCAGCATTTACATTCCTGCCGGTGTTTATATGGGCATTCTGGGGGTTTATCTAACCACCGGCGAGGGTACGTTCTATACAAGCAGTGCTCCGTTCCTGGGATGTACCAACCTTGTCGAAATCCGAGTCAGTGAGGATAATCCGTATTTCTGCGATGTGGACGGAGTCATGTTTGACAAGGAGAAGGAACGGCTTTTGCAGTACCCCGCAAAAAAGGCGGACGAGAGTTATGTGATTCCGGAAACGGTGGTGGAGATTAATGAGCGGGCGTTTGAAGGGTGCATTTACCTCTCGCGTGTGAGTGTACCGAGCGGCGTTACGTATCTTGGTGAAAGAGTATTCTGGAACTGCGGAAGTCTCACCGAGGTGGTAATTCCTGTTGAAGTTACCCACATCAGAGCGGATGCATCCACAGGTACTTCGCTCGAAACCGTCTATTTCTGCGGAACGGAGGAGCAGTGGAGCGCAATTACGGTGAAGCTGCCAAACGACCCTCTGCTGAACGCCACGGTCATTTTCAACTATGTACCCGAAGCCGAACCGGAGGACGATGCCGTGGCTTCCGGTACCTGCGGTGACAGCCTCACATGGAAGCTGACCGAGGATGGCACGCTGACCATCAGCGGCACAGGCGACATGTGGAATTTCCAGAACGCGCCTGAGCAGCCGTGGTATGATTACAGTGATAAGATCGTCAGCGTTCTGATCGAAGATGGTGCCACCGGCATCGGTGATTTCGCGTTCTACATCTGCAGAAACCTCTCTCGTGTGGAGATCGGCGACGGTGTGAAGACCATTGGGAAAAACGCGTTCTGGAACTGCACTCGTCTTTCTCAGGTGGAGTTTGGCGGCAGTGTAGAGGTCATCGGTACTTCCGCTTTCCGTTGGTGTAAAATGCTGACCGCTGTGGAGCTTCCGGACAGTGTAACGACCATCGGTGATTATGCGTTCTTAAACTGCGAAGCGCTTAAGAGTGTAACGTTCTCCGATGGCTTGACCCACATCGGTTCCCAAGCTTTTTCCAGCTGTGTAATGTTGGCGGACATAGTGATCCCAGACAGCGTAACAAGCATTGGTATGCGTGCGTTCGCCTTCTGCGAGAGTCTTGAGAGCATAACGATTCCCGCCGGAGTGACGAGTATCGGTGATGGTGTGTTCAGCAACTGTCTTGCGTTGACGGAGATCACCGTTGAGAGCGGCAACTGGAACTACCGCAGTGTTGACGGCGTGCTGTATGAGATCGATCAGACCGTTCTGCTGCAGTATCCTGCCGGAAAGACGGCTGTTTCCGTTACCATTCCTGTTACGGTAACGAAGATCTGCGACTACGCGTTTGCCGACTGCAATGCGCTTGCAGAGGTGATTTATACGGGTACGGTAACGCAGTGGAACCAGATTGAGATCGGGGGAGATAATGATCCTCTGCTGAATGCGAAGCTGACCTGCACCGGCACCCTTGACGCACCCGATGTTACGATCACGATTGACGCTGCCGATACGCCGGTGCTGCGGTGGGAAACGGTGGCGAATGCTGAAAAATACGAGATCTGGCGCGCGGATGAGGACGGATTGTTCTATCTGCTGGATGAAACGGAAGAAACAGAGTATTACGACATCTCTGTTGAACCCGGCAGCACACATTTCTACATGGTTCGAGCTGTATCGGGGGAAAAGGGCGGAAAATTCAGCAATATCGTAGCATTCATAAGGATAAACAGGGTCGTTGCGGTCCCTCCGCGTCCGTAAAGAACCGCTGAGAAGAAACAAATGAATGAAAGGGCGTGCCGTATCGTGCGGTACGCCCTTGATTTTAACAAAATCTTGGCTGTTGCTCTTGGCAAACCGCCCAGTGGTGTCGTATAATAACAAAGATAAACATTTCACAGGAGGTTTTTTTATGGCAGAACAGAAACGTGCCTTTGGATATATCTGCCCCGCCTGCGGCAAAAGCGTTTATGCCGAGCGGACCGAGTTTGCCCTCAACGCGGCGGCGGTGGCGGTGGTATGTGACTGCGGAAAAAGCGAACTGACCGCCGAGACGGATGGACGGAACTTCCGCATCACTACGCCCTGCGGCGTATGCGGCGAGGAACACCGCGCCGAGGTCAGTGCCGGGCAGATCCTGCGCGGTGAGGGCGTGGGACTTGCCTGCCCCGCGAAAAAACAGCTCTGCTGCTATATTGGCGACATCTACCGCGTGGAAAAGGCTCTACAGGAGCTGGAAACAACGGTGCAAAAGGGTAAGGATGGCGAGGATGAAGCCTTTGTCGACAGCGTAATTATGTACGAGGTGCTCTCTGAGCTGCGGGATATCGCGGCGCGGGGGGGTATCTCCTGCACCTGCGGCGCAAAGGGCTGCGCGATGGAGGTTCACGGAACCTCTGTGGATCTCATATGCACCGAGTGCGGCGGATGTCTGCGTATCGGCGCGGCGACTGACGAGGATCTTGCCCGCCTGTGCTGCCACTATACGCTGACGATCAAAGGCGGCAGACAGTAAGGCGCCGCCTGCTCCTTTGACCGCGTCCCCATATTATTTTTCCGGGAGGAACTGTTCACATGATCCATTTGCTTGCGCGGCGGCTGATCCCCAACTGGCAGAACGCGGAGGACAGCGCGGTGCGCCGTGCTTACGGTGTCCTTTGCGGCACGGTGGGCATTATTCTGAACTTCCTGCTGTTTGCTTTCAAGGCACTGGCAGGACTTCTCAGCGGGTCCATCGCCATTACTGCCGATGCCTTCAACAACCTGTCCGACGCGGGCTCCTCCGTGGTGGCGCTTCTCGGCTTTAAGCTTGCCGCGCAAAAGCCGGACCGTGATCACCCCTTCGGACACGGGAGAATGGAGTACATCTCCGGTCTGGTGGTATCCATGGTCATTCTGCTGATGGGCTTTGAGCTGATCAAGACCTCCGTGGGGAAGATCGTGGCTCCGGAAGCGGTCGTATTCCGTCCGGTGGTTCTGGTGATCCTTGCCGCGTCTGTCGCTGTCAAGCTCTATATGGCGGCGTATAACCGCACGGTCGGTAAGCGTATCGCGTCCGCCGCCATGCTTGCCACGGCGGCGGACTGCCTGAGCGATTGCCTTGCTACCACGGCGGCACTGCTCAGCACAGTGATCGGTCACTATTTCGATATCCATGTGGATGGCTGGTGCGGCGTGGTGGTTGCCTGCTTTATCCTGTGGGCGGGCATCAGCGCCGTTAAGGAAACCATTGATCCGCTGCTTGGTCAGCCGCCTACGGCAGAATTTGTCGGCGAGGTGGAACGGCTCGTGCTGTCCCACGAAGGAATTACCGGTATCCATGATCTTATTGTTCACGATTACGGTCCCGGCAGGCGCTTTATCTCTCTCCATGCCGAGGTCAGCGCCGATGGTGACATGCGTGCGCTTCACGATGTGATCGACACGGCGGAGCATGAGCTCAGCGATCAAATGGGCTGCCTTGCGACGATCCACATGGACCCGCTGGAGCAGAATGACGGCCTGACCAACGAGACCCGAGAGCGTGTGGCGACCATTGTCAAGCTCATTGACCCGGCGATCACTATTCACGACTTCCGCATGGTGACCGGACCCACTCATACCAATGTGATTTTTGACGCGGTGCTGCCCCATAATTGCAGATTATCCGACCGTGAGGTGACCAACCGGATCGTGGAGGGCGTGCGCGCTCTGGACGGAAATTACTTTGCCGTTGTGAAGATTGAGAAGAGTTTTGTTTGATTTTTGTTGGTTTTGATATATTTCTTGCAATTATAAAAAATATGTTATATGATATTTTAGAAGATGTGTGGTAACGCATCTGCAAATTCTGCGAGTATTCGGAGGATGATCTGATGAACGAGAAAAACAAAGTGCGCAAGCCCCTCTCCCACAATGGGATCTACAGGCTCATGGTCGCACTGACCTATCTGGTCAGCGGTGCGTTTATGATCAAAAATATCCTGGGCGGCGACATGGGCGGCGCGGGCATTGTCGGCGGTGTGCTGGTGGTGTTTTCCGTGGTTTTGGGCGGTATGATCGCTTTGAAGGTCAAACCCGAAGTGAAGCATGTGGTCGTGGCATCCAGCCTGATCGTGCTGGTGTTTATCATTTCTTTGACCACGGGCAGCTATTACAGCGAGGATTTCTGCTTGTACCTCGCTGTTATCGGTCTGACCGGACTTTATCTGAAGCCTGTCTACGCATGGGTGCAGCTTGTGCTCTCTGATATCTTCCTGGTGATCCAGTTTGTGGTACATCCGGAAAAGGCTGACCCTCTGAGCCAGTTTATTATGTGTTTGATCACCTTTACGCTGGCTGCCGCAATGTTCTGTCTGGTCATTCAGCGCGGCCGTTCCTTTATCGAGCGCAGCCAGATGCGAACCAATGAGGCGGAGGATCTGCTCAAGTCCATGAATACCATTGGCCTGCAGCTGGAGCAGAATTTCCGCACCAGCGATGTGCGTATGGAATCCCTCAAGAACGCTAACGAACAGATGAAGGACAGCGCGGATATGCTCCAGCGCAGCAGTGAGAGCATTGCTGCCGATTCCTATGAGGTCTCCATGTCCTGTGACAATGTTCAGACCCACATGCAGGAAACTGAGCAGAATATCCGTCAGCTCAACAGCGATGTTCACAGCTTTGAGGAGGTCCTTGCCGCCAACCAGCGCAATATGGCGGAGATGAACACGCAGATGAATACCGTCAAGCGTGCAATGGATGAAACCGCAAGCTTCTTCCAGACGCTTACCGAACAGATGACCAAGATCTCCACCGCAACGGAGGAGATCAACCAGATTGCGTCCAATACCGGCCTGCTCGCCGTTAACGCATCCATCGAGGCTGCCCGCGCGGGAGCTGCCGGAAAGGGCTTTTCTGTCGTTGCAACCAACGTGCGTGAGCTGGCAGTGAACAGCACCCAGTGCTCCAACGAGGTCGCGGATCTTGTTTCCTCCATGCAGGTACAGATCGGCAACACCAGCCGTCAGCTTGCGGACAGTTCCGAAGCTATTGCCAGTTCGTTGCAGACGCTTACCAGCTTCCAGGATGGCTTCAGCGAGCTGCTGCAGCAGTTCGAGTCTCTCTACGGCAATATTGAGGCACAGAACCGCAGTGTCGATCAGGTCACCACGATCTTCTCCGGTCTGAAGGACCGTGTTGCCACTATGAGCGCCAATTCCGATCAGAACCAGCACAGCGTGGAGTCCATCGCGCAGACCATGCGCGTCTACCGTGAGAACATTGCCGCGGTTATTGAGGATAACCGCCACATTCAGGAGCTTTCCGAGAATATGATCACGATCTCTCAAGCCGGCGTGCAGGATGACGGCATTGACTGATTTTACATCAACAAATAAATCAAAACGTGGTGCTGAGCCGATCAGCACCACGTTTTCTTATTTTCCTCTTGCGATCAGCGCCGCGCCCAGCGCTCCTGCGTACCGTCCCATGGGATCGGAATGCACCGTGACACCCAGCTTGGCACTGAGCCGTTCCAGCAGGTACGGACACTCACTCAATCCGCCGGTGAGCATCACATCACCCTTGATGCGGTGTCTTGAGCAGAGTCCCGCGACCTTGCTGACCACCGATTCCACCACGCCCGCGGCGATATCCTCCCGCTTTTCGCCCGCGCCGATGTGGCTGATGACCTCGCTCTCAGCGAACACCGTGCACATGGAGCTGATGGCAAGGGGTGTGCCGTTTGCGGCAAGGGCAAACAGCTCCGTCATATCCACGCCCAGCCGGTTTGCCATGATCTCAAGGAATTTGCCCGTTCCGGCAGAGCATTTGTCGTTCATCAGAAACTCGCTGGGCAGACCGTTTTCTACGGTGATGACCTTGGTATCCTGTCCGCCGATATCCACGATGGTGCAGTCCCGCCCCATGAGGGCGTAGCCGCCCCTGCCGTGGCAGGTAATCTCTGTGATGGCCTTATTAGCGTACTCCACGGAGATGCGTCCGTAGCCGGTGGCGATGACCCGCATATCCTCGCCTACGCCGTGACCGTTTTCCTCCAGACGGCGGGCGATCTCCCCCGCCGTTTCCTTGCTGCTCCATCCGGTGGGCAGAACAAAATGATCCACGATCCCCGCTTCGTCCAGAACGACTACCTTGGAAGCGGTGGAGCCAATATCTATTCCGGTAAAATGTTTCATTTGATGATCGTCTCCAAAAATGCCGCAAGGCGGGTGTTGATCTGTCCCTTGTCGGACTGGGAATAGTCGGTCTCAATGTTCAGATAGGGGATGCCCTTTTCCTGTGTGGTGAACCGCTTGATATAGAACGCTTCCACATCGAAGGTGTGGCAGGACTGAAGAATGATCTCGATGACACCGTCCACATGGTACTCGTCGATCATCTTTCCGATGTACTCCCGGCGGCTCTCGTTGGGGCTCATCACCGAGCAGTTAATGTTCAGATACTTATTTGCGAGGGCGGTGTAGACATCAGCTTCACTCTCGTCCACCAGCTCAACCTTGTCACGGATGCCGTTGCAGGTGTCAAACGCCACAACGTCTGCGCCCAGCTCCTCCACCGCGCGGATGATCTTGTCCCGCACGCCGGCATTGGGGCAGCCGGTGACCAGCAGACGGGGGCGGTCGTTTTTCCTGCCCTTCAGCTCGCTCTCCCACTGGGCAATGACCTCGGCGGTGCGCTTTTCAATGGTGTCACACCGCTCATCCAGATCAAAGGAGAAGCTGCCCGCGTCGATGCGGGTACCCATCTCATAGCCGGTCATGGGGGCGGGGTCCAGCTTGCCCAGCTCCAGGTAATTGCGCATCACAATGCGCTCACGGTTCTTCCTGCGGATCGCGTCGCGGATGTCATCCTCGGTGATGGTCACGCCGAGATAGCTCTCCAGCTTCTCCTTGAAGGCGACAACCTGATCGCGCCAGTAGGCAAGAGCGGCAGCATCCCGGCTGTGGGGCAGCTGCATCACATAGGTGGGCTTGATCTCGTTCAGCAGTTCAAACATTTTCTTTTTGCCGTCGCAGGTGGTCTCTCCGACCACCAGATCGGAGAAATAGAAGTAGGGGCAGGTGTCCGTCAGGGCAAAGCCGTAGCTCGCCTTGATGAGCGGGCAGAGGTTGCGGGGCAAATTCGCCTCGGCAGCGGGGATAGGCTCCTCCGTAAAGGCGCAAAGTCCCACAGGCAGCGCGCCTGCGGCGTAGATCAGCTCCACAGGCACAAAGGAACAGAACATGCCCACGACCTTCTTGCCCGCGTCCTTCTGCTCCTTCATCTTCAGAAATCCGTTCTGACGAGCTTCGGAATAGCTCTCAAATCCGGCAGGAAGATTCAGCTTGTTTTCCATATCATTTCTCCTCTCAGATCAGTGCAATGCTTTGTTTGCAACATTTATATATAAGGTAGCACAGCGGAAAAATATTGTGAAATCTAAAATTTTGATAGATGCTCGATATATTCGGTAAAATCAAACGAATTGCAGCGGTTCCCCGGATTTTGGGTAAAAAACAGCGGAGGCGATAGTTTTTTTTCTATCACGCTTCAAAACTGCATCAAAATTATCAATTCGACATTTCCCCGTAGGCGTTCTAAACTGATATGCAATATATTTTGCGCAAAATTTGCCGGTGGATTGCTCCCGGCAGACCGGCGCATAGAGAGAAGGAGAGATTTCTATGGCAGCGAACCTTCCGCAGCCCGGCAAGGAAGCCAACGGCACGGCGCATCTCGGTCAGCTTAACCGCCAACAGCTTCGTGAGCTGGAAACCAAGGAAATGACCCCTATCCAGAAGTTCTTTGAGCTTATCATCCTGCTGATGCCCAATCTCTGCGGCATTGCGGCAATTCTGGAATACCAGCTGATCCCCAACAACAGCGCAAACAAGAACCCCTACACCTATCTTGTGCTGCTGATCCTCTGCATTGTGCTGTACAACGTTTACGGAGTGTACGCGGGCATCAAGCGTTATAAGGGTGACAAGACGGTTTATGACAAGCTGCGCTACCGTGCTCCCCTGTACGCCGCACTGTTCCTGCTGCTGGCGTTCTACGATTATCTTACGCTGAAGACCGGCATCCTCACCCAGCCCTTCGTTCCCTGCATGAACTCCATTCTGAATATCGCATGGGTGGACCGTGAGATCATCCTCGTCAGCACGCTGCACACCCTGCGCCTGCTGTTTATCGGCTATTTCATCGGTGTGGCGCTGGGTCTGGTCACCGGCATCACCTGCGGCTACTCCGAAAAGGTGCGCTACTGGGTCGATCCCGTCATTAAATTCCTCGGTCCCATCCCCACCTCCACATGGATCCCCATTATGATGGTCATCGCAACCTCTCTGTTCGGCGGCGCGGTGTTCATTATTGCTCTCGGCTCATGGTTCTCCGTTACCGTTGCCTCCATGACGGGTATTTCCAATGTGGACAAGGATTACTTTGAGGCCGCCCGCACGCTGGGCGCCACCAGCTCCCAGCTCGTGTTCCGCGTTGCCATCCCCCACGCCATGCCCTCCATTCTGCAGGGTATGACGCAGGCAATGAGTTCTGCCTGTACCGCTATCATGATCGCTGAGATGATGGGTGTTAAGGCAGGTCTGGGCTGGTACATGACCTGGGCAAAGAGCTGGGCGAGCTATGACAAGATGTTTGCCGCCCTGTTCATCATCTGCTTTGTCTTTACCGTTGTCACCAAGGTCCTTGAGATGATCAAGCGCCGCGTGCTTCGCTGGCAGAATGGAGTTGTGAAGTAATGAGCGAGAAAAAGAACGTCACACTAAAGCTGAACGGCGTGTCCAAAAGCTTCGCCAAGGTCGAGGCGGATGAGGTCACTCATGCCCTCAATAACGTTTCCCTCGCCATGGGAAGCGGTGAATTTATCAGTCTGGTCGGACCCTCCGGCTGTGGAAAATCCACGATTCTGCGTCTGGTAGCGGGTCTGATCGCTCCCACCACCGGTACTGTCACTGTGGACGGCAAGGAGATCACCGGTCCCGCCCCCGACCGCGGCATGGTGTTCCAGAAGCCCACCCTGTTTCCCTGGCTGACGGTGGAGAAGAACATCGCCTTTTCTCTGAAAATGCAGGGCAAGCTGAAGGGCAACGAGGACAAGGTCGAGCGCATGATCCGCGTGATCGGTCTGGAGAACTTTAAGGATGACTATCCCGGTCAGCTCTCCGGCGGTATGGCGCAGCGTGTCGCGCTGGTGCGCTCCCTCATCAACGAGCCGGACATCCTCCTGCTGGACGAGCCTCTGGGCGCGCTGGATGCCTTCACCCGCATGAACATGCAGGATGAAATTCTGAAGATCTGGCGGGAGCGCAAGCAGCTTGCCATCATGGTCACCCACGATGTGGATGAGGCCATTTACATGGGCACCCGCGTCATCGTCATGGATGCCAATCCCGGCCGCATTCTGACTGATATCGCCATCAGCGATGAATATCCCCGCGACCGTTCCAGCGCGAGCTTTGTCGCCTATCGAAACGAGATCCTCAATTCCCTGCACTTCGGCGGCAGGCAGTAATATCCCTCAGTTTCAATTACCGGGTGTTTCATCCGTGTTTTTGGATAATATTTTTAAGGAGAAATCAACACATGAATGCAAAGAAGTTTTTTGCTGCTGTGATGGCACTGGTGATGGCTCTGTCCCTCATTGCCTGCGGCGGCGACCCTGTGGATCAGGGTCAGAGCGGCGGTCCCACCCAGGGTCAGGTCGATGATGTCGAGGTCAATGTTGCTGATAAGCACATGAACTCCTATGAGGCATCCACCTCCGGTAACTGGGAAGCTATGTTTACCCCCATCCCCATGGATGGCCGTGCCATCGACATGGCAGACTTTGATCTGACCCCCACCGCCGAGGAGCTGGCAGCCATGCAGGCTGAGCCTGCTTACGGTCAGCCCATCCTGTACTACATGTCCGACGGCTGCACCTCCGGTCCCACCGTCGCCGCTCACCTTGGCTTCTATGAGGAGGCCGGTCTGAAGAGCGAGGGCGTCAAGGGCACCTCCTACACCGAGGCTCTGGGTACCGGTCAGGCTACCGTTGCTGTCGGTCACATTGCCACCATGCTGGTGCCCTGCACCAACGGTGTGGATCTGACCTTCGTCGGCGGCGCACACATCGGCTGCAAATCCATCTATGTTCTGGCTGACAGCCCCTACAACACCACCGAGGATCTGATCGGCACCTCCATCTCTGTCCCCAACGGCATCGGTGCTTCCGACTACAATATCACCTGCCTGCTGCTGGACGCTGACGGCATCAATCCCCAGACCGATGTCACGCTGACTCAGGTCTCCACCGATGCCTGCGTTGCCGCTATGGAGCGCGGTGAGATCTCCGCTGCCCTGCTGAGCGACACCTTTGCCTACAACATGGTTAAGGAAGGCAAGCTCAAGTGCATCCGCTCCCTGCTGGATGAGGACTTCGCTGACGAGAACTGCTGCATCATCGCTATGAACGCAACCTTCGTCAAGGAGAATCCCACCATCGCCAAGAAGGTCGTTCAGGCTATCCAGAAGGCTCACTCCTGGATGCGTGAGAATCCCGAGGATGCTACCACCATGCTCATTGAGCAGGGCTGGAACAGCGGCAGCTACGAGATGAACGTCATGCTGAACAACTCTCTGCAGTTCGGTCTGGCTCAGGACTTCACTGAGACCACTCTGGCTGACGTTGTTGGCCGTTACATCCGTCTGGGCCTCATCACCTCTATGGACAGCGTAGAGGAGGTCATGGCCAAGGCGTGGACTCCTGTTCTGGACTAATTCGTGTCCTGCGGCATCTCTGTTGAGATCCGTGTAATAAAGTCAAAACCTCCGGCTCGGCTGAGCCGGAGGTTTTGACTTAGCGTGTCAAAAAAGTCTCCGACTTTTTCAGACACGCTTAAAAATGCCATTACTTTTGCTTTGCAACGCGCCGCAAAAGTGCAGGCTGCGCCTGTCGCACGCCTTGCGATGCAAGGCTTAGCGAGGCATTCGATCTCATTTGAGGAGGGCTTTGCTCCCTCAAGCTCCCCGTGCAACGGGGGGAAAACTCATCCTGAAAGATGGTAGTTCTTTGACAGACTGAGAAGGAGTGTTGCGATCGCAACACTCCTTCTTGCATATTTTACATCTGTTCAATGACTTCGCCGAGCTGATCGCACAGAGTTTGCGCCTGTGCGCAGTCGCCCTCCTCCAGACAGCGCTCGATCCTTGTTTCCAGATCCCTGCGCTGCTGCTCCAGCTCCAGATATTCCAGACTGAAGTGGCGCTTGTAGATCATTTTGCGGAAGGCGCGCTTGCTCATGGGGCGCACCGTCTGCTCGTCCACATAGAGGATCGTATCCGCGCAGCGGACAACGGTATAAAAATCATGGGAGATCATCAGCACCGCGCCCTTATAGCCGGCGATGGCATTCTCCAGCGCAATCTGGGCAAAGGTGTCCAGATGACTGGAGGGCTCGTCCAGCAGAAGAAGGTTCGCGCCGCTCACCGACAGCTTGGCAAGCTGCAGGAGGTTTTTTTCGCCGCCGGAGAGCTGCCCCACCTTACGGTGGAGTCCGTCGTCGGCAAAGCAGTACTTGCCGAGAAGCTCCGCAACGCTGTCTTTGGTTTCAAAGCCAAGGTCAAAAAACTCCTGATAGATGGTATTTTCATCATTCAATATCTCCGCGTGGAGCTGGGAGAAGAACGCGGGGTTGGCATTCTCAGAAAAACGCACAGACTCCCGGTGATGGGCGCGGATATCCCGCAGCAGGGAGGTCTTGCCTGTGCCGTTGGGTCCAACCAGAACCACTTTTTCACCGGCGTGAACGGTGAAGGAGATGTCCTTGAGCAAAGTGTCCTCAAAGGCGAGGGTGTAATCCGTGATCTCCAGCAGAGGCTCGTTCTCCCCACAGGGGGACGGCTCGCCGAGGTGGATATCCGGCTGGCGGATCTCCACAAAGGGGGGCTTGATGCGCCGCGCCAGCAGGCGGTTAAGATAGCTGACCTTGCCCTTGAGAGTGCGCCCCTTCTGGGCTTCCGCCACCTCGGTGGCTTCATCACGCAGGCGTTCCACCATCTCGGTGGTCAGACGGATCGCCTCGTCGTCCGCGTCGGCGGCAAGCTTGAGGTCGATCTTCTTTTGCAGGCGGGAGTGGTTGTACTGGGCGAAGCTGCCGTCAAACTCCTGCAAGTCGCCGTTTTCCAGATGCCAGATCTTGTCAAAGCAGTGCCCCAGCAGATAGCGGTTGTGGGTCACGACCAGAAGCGAACCCTTGTAGGCATTGATCAGGTCGCGCAGTCCGGTGAGGTTCTCAAAATCCAGAAATACGTCCGGCTCGTCCATAATGAGAAGGTCGCTGCGGCGAAGCATCTGGCGAATGACCTGAACCAGCTTCAGCTCGCCGCCGCTCAGACAGGCAAGCTCCAGATCCTCCTTATCCTCCAGCTCTGCCAGCTTGAGCTGACGGCGGATGTTGACCTCGTAGTTATCGGCATCCAGAGAGTCGCTCTCCTCCAGAAGCTGCTGGTAGCGCTCCATGAGGGTATCCAGCTCGTCGGTTTCCCCCATCTGGGCACAGATATCCTCGATCTCCTTTTGCAGTGCAAGAAAATCCTCGCTCAGATAGTCAAAAACCGTGCCGGAGCCGCTGCTTTCCCGGTCAACAAACTGGCTGACATATGCAATGCGCCCCACATCCTCATAGCTCAGCCTGCCTTCAAAAATATAGTCTTTGCGGCGGCTGATAATGTCGGTGAGGGTGGTTTTGCCTGTACCGTTGCTGCCGATGAGGACGCAGTGACGGTCACGCTCCAGTGTGAAGTTGATTTCGTGAAACAGTTCCTTCTGGGGAAATCCAAAGGAGAGTTTTTCGGCGTAGATCATGGCGGTTCCTCAGCTTTTTCTAATAATTCTAATGATACTATCATAGTGGTATTTTGTCCGCAATGCAAGAGGATATTTCTTTTCCTTGTTTCAATAAAAAGCGTGCTTTACAGGAAAGGCGCTTTTCGGTATAATCAAAGTAAAGCAATTTAAATTACAAAAGGAGTATGAGCAATATGGCACAGTTTGTTAAGCTGAACCCCGAAGGCGTGAAGGAACTGCGTAAGATCGATCCCTGTCTGGTTTCCTACAATGTGGAAATGACGGAGGTCACAGGCGGCACCTTCTGGAAGGCGTACACTGACGCGCAGGTAGATGGAACAGAGGAGTTCCCCGTCATCAAGGACTGGGGCAACATGGGCAATCTTCAGCAGTGGTACGATCCCATTGACACCACAAATCCCCGGCTGATCAAGCTGGCGAAGGAGCTGGGCACCGCATGGGTCCGTGTGTCCGGAACCTGGGCAAACAAGACCTACTACGATTTTGAAGGAAAGTATGCTGACGGAACGATCCCCGAGGGCTTTCAGAATGTTTTGAGCAAGCAGCAGTGGCTCAATCTGCTGGACTTCGTCAGAGCTATCGGCGGAAAGCTTCTGGTGAGCGTCGCGAACTGCCCCGGCATCCACACAGCCGAGGAACCCTTCCCCTTTGAGCAGGTGGAGCTTTTGTTCAGAACCAGTAAGGAATACGGTGTGCCCATTTCCGCCGCTGAATTTACCAACGAGCCCAATCTGATCGCGCTGAGCGGTCTGCCCAAGGGCTATACCCCTGCTGACCACGCCCGCGACCATGACCGCTTCGGTGCATGGCTGCGCGAGAATTACCCTGAGTGCCTGTTTGTCGGTCCCTGCACGGTGGGCGATATCAATCTGTTCGGCTCTCTGGAGGGCGCGGGCGGCGGCATGGCGGCAGGCTTTGAGATCGTCACCACCGAGCAGCTGCTGGGTGAATACAAAACGAAGATGGATGTGTTCAGCTACCACTATTACAACGGCGTTTCCGAGCGCGGCGCCGCTATGGGCGGTCACTGGCCCGTGGAGGCGGCACTGTCCGAACGGTATCTGGAGGTCGCGGGAAGCTGTGCCCGCCAGTATGTTGCCCGCCGTGACAAGTATGTTCCCGGCGGTCAGATGTGGGTCACAGAGTCCGGCGATGCCGGCTGCGGCGGCAACACCTGGGCATCCACTTATATGGATGTTCCCCGCACGCTCAACGAGCTTGGAGATTTCGCTACCGTTACCGATGGCATCATCTTCCACAATACCCTTGCGTCCTCTGACTACGGCTACCTCAAGCACGGCACCTTTGAGCCCCGTCCCAACTACTTCGCTGTGAAGCTGTGGAACGAGCTGATGGGTACGACGGTCTACGACAGTGGCGAGCCTATCCGCGAGGGCGCTCATGTCTACTGTCACTCACGCCGGGATGGCAAGGACGGCAAGGTGTATCTGGTCATCAACAATTCCCGCACGGATGTAACGACCGTGGAGCTGCCCTGCGAGGCTGAGGTGTATGCTCTTACCGGAAACGGAAAGCTGAGAGCCCGTACCATGCTCCTCAATGGACGGGAGCTGAAGCTGGAAGAGAACGATGCGCTGCCCGCGCTGACCGGCGAGAAGGTCGCCGCAGGCACGGTGGAGGTCGCTCCCGGCGGCTGCACCTTCTTTGTGCTGTAAACATTGACACGCCTCCGGCTGAACGTTCAGCCGGAGGCGTTTGCTTCTCTTATTCCACAAAAACAGCGCTGTACCAGTTCTGATCCTCATAATCGGGAGAGGGGAGGGTCTGCAGGGGCAGTCCCATCTGGTTGACAGTCTTGAAAACGTCAATGCCGATGCTGTGAAAGGCGGGGCGCGCCTTTTTCACATTGCGGCAGTCCTGGCAGCTTGCCGCCGCGCACTCCTTGCACAGACCGCAGTCGGACAGAGACATGGCGAAGTAGTAATTATCGTGGAACGCGGCGCTCTCCAGCGCGAAGGAGATCTTCTGGGAGAGATTCTTGTCCTTGGTGTGGATGATGATGCCCCACTTGTAGCGGGAGAACATCTCCCGCAGCTCTGCCATGGTGGGGTTACCGGGGCGGGAGGGGCAGGTGTGGTTCTTGCCCCAGTCGTCACAGCCGTACATGCACTTGAGCAGGGTGCGGCTGTCCCAGCAGATCTGGGGGGCTTCAAAGAGGACGGCGTCCGTAGCGCCCATTTCCTGCGCCAGGGCGATGTACTTCTTTGCTTTTTCAACGATAACGGGATCAAATTCGTATGCCATTTTCATAACTCCTTTGTGGGAATGGTTGATGGACTCAGCATAGCAAAGATGCGGCAAATATTCAAGAAAAACTTGTGTTTTGGTAATGTTTTCAGTTTGAACGGCAACATTTTGTCATAACTGACAATATCAAATCACGGAAATATTTGCTAAAATAATATAACTATGCGTGAAGTGCCGCATATCGCGCGGCGGAGCGTAATTTTCTGTGCCGAAGGGCTGAGAGGAGTTTCTATGCAAACAGAAACCAACAAAAAAATAAGCGCGTGGGTGGCGGCATTCAAATTTGTCCCGCTGCTGGTCTTCGCACTTCTTGTCATCGTCTTCAAGCTGGACCTGCTGCTGGCTGCCCCCATTGCCACCTTCTGCGCACTGATCGTTTACATGATCGTGCAGAAGGCGAAGTTTGAAGATGCCTTCGAGCAGGGGTTGAATGCCGCGAGAAAGATCGTTGTTGTCCTCTTTATCTTGATGTTTGCCTACGGCACGGCGGAATGCTTCATGGCAACCGGCGTGGGCGCTTCCCTTATCAATCTCGCTCTGGAGCTGGGCGTTACGGCGCGCACCGTGGCACTGGTGTCCATGCTGGTTACCTGCCTGCTGTCCACCGCAACGGGTACCTCCTGGGGTACTTTCGCCGCCTGCGCTCCCATTTTCCTGTGGCTCAACCATTTGGTGGGCGGCAACGTGATGCTGACCGTTTGCTGTATTGCGGGCGGCTCCTGCTTTGGTGATAACGTCGGCATGATCTCCGATGTTACTGTTCTGAGCTGCGGTATGCAGGATGTCAAGATCATCGACCGTCTGAAGCATCAGATCGTCTGGGCGCTCGGCTGTCTTGTCATCGCATCCGGAATCATTCTGGCAGTGAGCTGGTCGCTGCCCAACACCCCTGCCGATGTTGCTGCTGCATTTGAGCAGATCACTCCCGAGATCCGCGCTAATCTGGAGGCTGAGCGTCCCTCCGCGCTGGCACTGCTGGAACAGGTGGAGCAGGGAATGCCCTACTATCTCATTATTCCTCTTATTGTTGTTATCGGCCTGTCCTTTATGGGACTGCACACCATGATCTGCCTTGGTGCGGGCATGGTATCCTCTCTGATCTTCGGCATGATCGCCGGAACGACCGACTTCACCGCATGGCTTGAAGGTCTGCTGTACACCGGCTTCAGTGACGCGGGAAGCTGGGTCATCGTCATGATGCTGTGGGTCGCTGCCTTCGGTGGCATCATGAACAGCATGAATGCTTTCGATCCTCTGGCAAAGCTGATCGTTCGCATCTCCAGAAACGTCCATCAGCTCATGGGCTGGTGCGGAGTAATGTGCCTTGCCGGTAACGTTGCGCTGGCGGACGAGGCCGCTCAGGTCGCCACTATTTCCCCTATTATCCGCGACACTGTGGAGAAAAACGTGGAGTGCGCCGATGAAGAGGCGGAATACACGCTGCGCCTGCGTCTGGCGACCTTCACCTCCGCTATGGGTATCTACGGCTCTGAGCTGGTGCCCTGGCACTGCTTCCCTGTGTTCTTCGCGGGCATTGCCAACGCGGTCTATCCCCTCCAGACCTTTACTACTATTGATATTATCAGCAAAAATTACATGAGCTTCATCATTGTCGGCTCCGCTCTGCTGCTGACCTTCACCGGCTGGGACCGCTTCATTCCCGGTTTCCGCCTGCCCGATGACAGCCGCATTAAGCTGCGCAAGGCTGCAAAGTAAGATGAAGCAAGAGAGAGCGGTCCGCGCTGCCATGCTTCAGATGAATGTGGTGCGGGACAAATCAGAAAATCTCCGTCACGCCCGCGAGCTGCTGCAGCAGCTTGCGGGCGCGGACGTTGATTTGGCGGTTTTGCCGGAAATGTTCTGCTGTCCCTATGCAAACGATTGCTTTCGCAGCTACGGTGAGGAGGCAGGCGGCGAGGCGTGGCAAATGCTGTCCCAAACGGCAGCGGAATTGGGGATCTATCTGGTTGGCGGCTCCATACCGGAGCTGGAGGGAGAGCGGGTATACAACACCTCCTTCGTATTTGACCGCACCGGGCATCAGATCGCACGCCACCGGAAGGCACACCTGTTTGATATCAACGTATCCGGCGGGCAGTTTTTCAAGGAATCGGATACACTCAGTCCCGGCAATGAGGTCACGGTTTTTGACACGGATCTCGGAAAGATTGGGCTGTGCATCTGCTTTGATATGCGGTTTCAGGAGCTTGCAAAGGCGATGGGGGACTGCGGCGCGGAGCTGATCGTAGTCCCCGCGGCGTTCAACATGACCACAGGACCTGCCCACTGGGAGCTGATGTTCCGTCAGCGGGCGGTGGATAACCAGTTGTTTACCATGGGCGTCGCCCCTGCCCGCAACGAGCGTGAGAGCTATGTGTCCTATGCCAATTCTATCCTTGTTGACCCGTGGGGGAGCGTCATCGCCCGGGCAGGCAGCGGGGAAGAGGTTTTAGTCGCAGAAATTGATCTGAAACGCTGCGAAAGCGTTCGCCAGCAGCTTCCCATCCGAAACGCGAGAAAAAATGAATTATATTACTGATGAAAAAGAGCGCGTTGCACAATGTCTTGGCAACGCGCTCTTTTTGCGCGGAGAGCTTGCGGTTTTCTTTTGGGGTGGTGCGCTGCGCACAACAAGATAGGTTTACGTATGTAAAACATTTCGGTTGACATATGTAGAACGGTATGTTAGAGTGGTCGTAGAAAACATTCGACATGGTTCGCCGGAGGTTGCTATGAAGATCCGCTCAAAAATGATTCTTGCGGTGGTTTTGACGGTTGTGATGGTACTGCTGTACTGTCTGCCGGTGGATAAGACCGCGCAAAAAGTTCAGCTGCCTGTGTTGCTGTACCATCATTTTGATGAGTCGGTCAGCGCGGATACCGTGGTAAGTCCGGAGCGCTTCCGGGAGCAGATGACGGCGCTGAAAAATGCAGGATATACGACCGTCACGCTGGGACAGGTGGTGGACTATGTGGATCATGGCGTTTCGCTGCCGGAGAAGGCTGTGCTGATCACTATGGATGACGGCTACACCAGTAATCTGACGATTGCCGCTCCGATCCTTGAGGAGCTGGGGATGTGCGCTACGGTGTTTGTGATCGGCGTTTATGAGGGGGAGGGCGTTGATCCTAATTCCGGAAATCCTCTCTATCCGGCGAGATTTTCGTATGAGGACGCGGCGCAGTGGGTGGAGAAGGGCGTTCTGGAGCTGCAATCCCACACCTTCAACATGCACCAGCTTGCCGGTGATGGATTCAGTGGGCGCAGCGGCATTTTGCCCCGCGAGGGGGAGAGTGCCGCCGATTACCGTGCTGCGTTACGCTCTGACGCAGAGAAATTCGCGGCGCGGCGGGCAGAAAGCGGTGTGGATACGCCGCTTCTCGCAATGGCGTACCCGTATGGTTATTTTGATGCAAATTCCCGGGATGTACTGCGGGGGATGGGGTTTCGTGTAACGTTTACGGTACAGGAGGAAACCAATGCTTTGCGCATTGGCGACGAAGACTGCCTCTGGGATATGGGACGGTTCAATGTAACGGAGCGGGACAACGGCACGGCGCTGATCGGGCGGCTGGAGTCTGTGAGATAGTATAGTGGAAATAATTTCTCCTTTCCTTATGGTGGCGGATATGCTAAAATATTGTCGAAAAGTTTTTTGAGCCACTTGCAGGAAAAGGAGAGCATCCATGAAGAAAATTCTGGCCCTGTTGTGCTGCTTCGCGCTGCTGCTGCCGCTGCTCAGCGGTGATGTTCTGGCAGTGCAGACCTATACGACCAGTGATGAGGGACTTCGATTGATCGTGGAATATGAAGAATACAGTGAGTTTCCGTATCGGGACAGCCGGGGAGACTGGCGTGTCGGCTACGGAACGAAATGCGGCGAGGGCGAGTATGCCGGAGGCATCAGTGTGGAGCAGGCGCGGGAGCTGCTGCGGCGGGAGCTGAAGGACAGCGAGAATGCCGTCAACAGTCTGCTGACCAAGCACGGTATCCATGTGCAGCAGGAGCAGTTTGATGCTATGGTCAGCATGACGCATACGCTTGGAAGTCAGTGGATCGACCCGGAGTACCGCTTCTGCGCGTATCTCATTAACGGAATCGGGGATTATACGGAGGAGCAGGTGGTCAACGCCATCGCAACATGGTGCCACAAGGGCACCACGATGGTAGACGAGCTGGCGCGGCGAAGGCTGCGGGAAGCGTACCTGTTCCTGTACGGCGAGTATGACAACGCCGCCGCGGAGGAATATACCTATATACATTACAATGTAAACGGCGGCACGATGGAAAACAGCACCATCTTTTATCCGGTTGGCAAGCCTTATGGAGTGCTGCCGGAGGCAACGCAGAAAGGAAGATCGCTTCTGGGATGGTATACCGCCGATGGTGCACTGCTGACCGGAGAGGAAATCGCTTTTGACGCGATGCATGTGACTGCCCGCTGGGTGGGTGACAGCAGCGCGGAGGAAATCGACTATTCAAAATGGGTCAATCCTTACAGCGATTTGAAGCAGAGTGACTGGTTCTATGGCTATGTTCGGGAGCTGAGCGCCAAAAATGTTGTGGGCGGCTATCCGGACGGCACGTTCCAGTCCGCCAAAAGCCTGAAAACCGGTGAGGCGCTGAAGCTGATCCTCCGCGCCGCGGGCTACGGGGAGCAGACGGCGGTGGATGACCACTGGGCATCGGGCTATGTGGTACTGGCGAGGCAGCTTGGGTGTTTCGGTGATGATGAGGCCGTTGATCCGGAAGCGCCGATCGACCGTTTGAGTGTGGCGAGGATCACGGCGCGGGCGCTGGGACTGGAAGGTGACAGCGGGGCGAGTCCTTTTGCGGATGCCGATGATGAAAATTTGCGTGCGCTGTACAGAGAGGGGATTCTGGAGGGAAGTGTTGTGGGCAGTGACCGCATGTACTATCCCGACAGCAGTATTACCCGCGCGGAGATCTGCGCTATCGTCAGCCGCGTGAGCAACTGGACCTACGGGGAGGTCAATGATCCGGCAAAAAGCGGCTATGTGCTCTATCGGGACAAAAAGATTCCGGTGCTGAATATCGTTCCGGTGTGTACTTATGATAAAAACCTGTTTGTACTGGATGAGAGCAGCATGGTCATGTACTACAATGATCCCGCGTACACCACTGCGCTGGGGATTGACGTTTCCTCTCATCAAGGGGAGATCGACTGGCGGCAGGTGGCGGGAGCGGGCGTGGAGTTCGTGATGATCCGCCTGGGCTTCAGAGGCTACGGACAGGAGGGTACGCTCAATCTGGATAAATATTTCCAGCAAAATCTTGCCGGAGCAAAGGCTGCAGGGCTGAAGGTAGGCGTTTACTTCTTCTCTCAGGCGGTCAACGCCGCCGAGGCGGAGGAGGAAGCGGCGTTTGTCCTTGAAAATCTTGCCGGAGCGGAGTTGGATTATCCGCTGGTCTATGACTGGGAGCCGGTGAGTGACAAGAGCGCCCGCACCAACGGTCTGGGTGCGGAAGCACTGACCGACTGTGCTATCGCGTTCTGCGACGCGGTGTCCTACGCGGGTTATACGCCGATGATCTACTACAATCTGCCGGTGGGCTATACCCGATATGATCTCAGCCGTCTGACGGCGTACGACGTGTGGTTTGCCCAGTATGCCGAACAGCCGAGCATGTACTACGATTACCGGATCTGGCAGTATACCGACAGCGGGCGTATCCCCGGTATTGAAACAAAGGTGGATATGAATATCGCGTTCAGACCCTATTGAGTGTAATACATTATTATTATAATGTGAGGAGTGCCGCGAGAGCATCACGGCACTCCTTATTTACTTTTTTGAGTAAATTGTTGTTTATCGTTCTATTTTGATTTTGCCGTGCCGCGATGCGGCAGGGTATAACGAATCTGACTTTCGGCGTGTCCAGTCTCCGACGGGTTACTTTCTATAGAAAGAAAGTAACCAAAGTTCTCCCAAGGGGAGACCCCTTGGGTATCCCCCTAAAACCAGAAAGATTCCTCGTCCGTATATCATCGGCACTATCTTATTGAAATGGCGAAGCATTTGCCCCGCTCACCCGCTTCTGCGGTACGTTTTCGCAGTCTGTGCCTTTATTTTGGAGTGCCTAATTGGGGTGTGCGCACCGCAAGACCGCTGCAACAGCAAGGCACCCCGAAGCAAAGGCAGAAAGCTGCCATTTATAACAG
>JAZOBV010000081.1:0-7595 GCA_045596145.1 Candidatus Pelethomonas sp. | reverse complement strand
TGTTGTTTTTCGCGGCATCGGAAGGTGGTTTCAAAATTTTTTCTTTTTTTCAAAAAATGTGTTGACATTTCAAAATATTGTGGTATACTCAATATTGTTCTGCGGGCGTAGCTCATCTGGTAGAGCGCCACCTTGCCAAGGTGGAGGTAGCGGGTTCGAGCCCCGTCGCCCGCTCCACAGAACATAAAGCACCGCATAAGCGGTGCTTTTGTTTTATCATTCCGACGGTGCTTTGATCATACGAACGCACGTTTTCAGGAAGCATCCGGTCCGGATGCTTCTTTGTTATTTTAAAGCCAACACGGAAAGGACATGCCCATGAAACATTTCAGAAAAGCTGTCGCTCTGGTGCTGTGTCTTCTGACATTCAGCAGCACCGCCGCCGCCTTTGATACCTCCCGGGATTCGGGACTCTTAAAGCTGGTCAACAAGACCCACTCGCTTTCTGAAACCTATACCCCCGAGCTGGTGGAGCTGTCCGGTCTTCCCGCCGGGGGCGATGGGCTCAGGCTGCGCGCGGAAGCTGCAGACGCGCTCTACAGCATGTTGAGCGCAATGGCGGAGGACGGGATCAATCCGTGCAATGTCATCTCCTGCTACCGCTCCTATGCCTATCAGCTCCAGCTTGTCACCGAAAAGGTGGAGAAACGTGTGGCAAACGGGCAGAACCGTGACACCGCCTACGATCAGGTCACCATGAGCACCGCTCCCGCCGGCAGCAGCGAGCACCAGATGGGACTCGCCATTGACTTCTCTGCCAGCTCCGCGACCTCCGTTTCCTTTGCCAATACCTCCGCAGGAGCATGGCTTAAGGAAAACGCGTGGAAATATGGCTTTATCCTGCGGTATCAGGAAAATAAGACCGCTTTTACCAAAATTGTATCCGAGCCGTGGCATTACCGCTATGTCGGCGTACCTCACGCTCAGATCATCTACGAGAACGGCTGGTGCTACGAAGAATACATCGCGTATCTGCATGAAAACGGCTCCTACACACTGACTCTGGATGGCGAGACCTACGATATTTTCTGGACACAGGACACCGCCGCCGAATTCACCAACATTCTGGACATTTCCTCCGATAATGACGGCGGCTGGATCATCACCACCGGAACCGTTGCCGACCCTCTCTCCGTGGTAAGAGGACACTGGTCGGAGAATTCTTTTGCCGCACTGATGGAGCGGGGTGTAAGCTTTAACCGCCGCATTGATCCCCAGCGCACCATCACCCGTGGCGAATTTGCGGATCTGTGCGGTCTGGAGCGTCCCACGGATCCGAACGCCGCTCTCACCCGTCAGGCTGCCGCACAGCTTCTGGAACCTGTACTGAGCGATAAGACGCTGGCATATCTGGTTTACACCGATCTGGATGCCATCAGCGGCAGCGCGTTTCAGAGCGTGCAGATGTGCGTTGCAAACGGTATTTTCTCCCACGCGGAGGGCTTGAACTTCCGCCCTGCCGACGAAATGACCTGGGGCGAGGCGGCAGCAACCGCCCTGCGCTATCTGGAAACCTTTGACGAGTCTGAGGAGCCTCCTTCCGAAGAGAATATCGAAGACAGCAGCGAATCCACCGAAGAGTCCGACAACGCAGACGCAGAACAAACCGATCCCGCCGCATAAACAAAACAGGACGTATTGCAGTTCACTTCCGCAATACGTCCTGTTCTTTTATCAGTCAACAGTCAGAATTCTCAATGTGTGATATTTCTGACCCAGGAGCCCTTATGGACCAGAAGAACACCGAACACCGCCTTAATGGCAGCCGTCATCTGGATCGCCGTAAACAGCCAGACAAAGGAGATATCGGTAAACCGGCTGAGGACCACCGCCAGCAGAACATTCACGCACCACATAAAGCCGCTGTCAAACACCAGCGTGATCGCCATCCTTCCGCCGGAGCGCAGCGTGAAGTAGGATGCGTGGGTCAGCGCCTCAAAGGGCATGGCGATCGCCGTGATCTGCATCAGGCGGGTGGCAAGCTGGCGGATCTCCGGCTCGGTGTTATATACAAGGGGAATAAACTCCGCGCAGAAGCTGTAAACGATACCAACCGCCACCGCGATCACAAAGCTGAACGCGATCATCTTATAGCTGGCATCCTTCGCCTCCTTGAGCTTGCCCGCGCCCAGCATCTGCCCCAGCATGATCGCCACAGCATTGCCGACCGCCATATAAGCAATGGCGAAAACATTCCAGAAGGTCTGGGAGATATTACCCGCGGCGACTGCGTCCAGCCCGCGGGTGGAGTAGCACTGGTTGACGATGGCAATACCGGATGCCCACAGCGTTTCATTGACCATCAGAGGCAGGCCCTTGACAAAAAGCTGTCCTGCCAGCTTTCCGGGAACGTAAAGGCTGCGGTAAACGCCCTTCATAAAGGGGAAGGCCTTGGTATTGCAGTGCGTCCAGATAACGATCACCGCCAGCTCCACAAAGCGGGACAGGACAGTTGCGATAGCCGCACCGTTTACCCCCAGCGCGGGCGCACCGAACTTGCCGAAGATCAGAATATAGTTGAACACCAGATTGACGAAAACAGCAATAACGCCCGCCACCATCGGCGGCGTGGGATTTGCGCTCTCACGCAGGGTGCTGGAGTAGCATTGCACCGCTGTGAACGGGATCAGCCCCACAAGCATGATGCCCATGTACTCCTTCGCGTAGTGCAGGGTAGCTGCCGCGTCAGTCACGCCCGCGTCGCCCTGCATGTAGAGCTGCAGCAGCGGCTCACCCCAGAAGGTCAGCAGCGCCATTCCAGCCAGCGTGATCAATCCGCAGAACATCAGCTTGAAGCGGAAGGTGTGGCGCACGCTTTCGTGGTCGCCGCTGCCGAAGAACTGCGTAGCAAAGATACCCGCACCGGACACAGCGCCAAAAATGCACAGGTTAAACACAAAAATGAGCTGATTGGTCAGCGCCACACCGGTCATCTGTGCTGTACCGACAGTGCCAATCATAATGTTGTCCAGCATGTTGACAAAATTGGTGATTCCGTTTTGAATCATAATGGGAAGCATCAACCGGATCAAGCGCCGGTAGAAGGCCTTATTCCCCACAAGAGTCTGCAGCATAAATCCGCCTCACTTTTGGAATAGTATTGTGATCTCAAACATAAAGAAACCTCGAAACCGTTGCGGTTTCGCGGTTTTCCGTTGGCAGCGGGAGAAGGATTCGAACCCTCACATACGGAGTCAGAGTCCGCTGTGCTACCTTTACACAATCCCGCTATCTGCCGTCGTTCCTGACGAACAAATATCATTATACACATCTGAGCGAATTTGTCAACAGGAAATTTTTATTTTTTTCAACTTTTTTGAAGACGGGTTTTTGACTGTTCGGGGCAGCAAAGCTGCCCCGAACAGTGGGATGCCAACTTAGGGTTACTTGTGCTCACGGTAGAGCGCGACGATATTACGCAGGATCTCCACAGACTTGTCCATGCCCTCCACGGTAATGAACTCATAGGGACCATGGAAATTATAGCCGCCGGTTCCAAGATTCGGGCAGGGCAGTCCCATAAAGGACAGGCGTGCGCCGTCCGTGCCGCCGCGAATAGGCTGGGTGACGGGCTCCAGTCCCGCAGTGCGGATAGCAGTACGGGCGTTTTCGATCAGGTGCATACAATCCTTAAGCTGACCAGCCATATTGTAGTAGCTGACCTTCATGTCCAGAACGATCTCAGCCTTGGGATGAGCGGATCGCACCTTGCGGACAGCCTCCTCCATCATCGCCTTCTTCGCGGTAAATTTCTCCATATCGTGGTCACGGATGATGTAGAACATCTGGGCATCGGCAACACCGCCGGAAAGCTCGTCCAGATGGAAGAAGCCTTCATACCCGTCGGTTCTGGCGGGGATCATCTCCGCGGGCAGGGCGGCGTTGATCTCCATAGCGATAAGCAGAGCGTTCTCCATAGCATCCTTGGCGCTGCCGGGGTGGACGGAAACGCCGGTAATATTGATCTTTGCGCTGGCTGCGTTGAAGTTCTCGTATTCGATCTCACCCTCGGGACCGCCATCAATCGTGTAAGCATACTTTGCGCCGAAGGAGGCGGTGTCAAAGTGGTCGGTGCCCTCACCGATCTCCTCATCGGGAGTAAAAGAGATGCACAGCTTGCCGTGAGGGATATTTTCAGAGATGATCTGCTCGCACAGGGTCATGACTTCAGCGATACCCGCCTTGTCGTCCGCACCCAACAGGGTGGAGCCGTCGGCAGTGATGATCGTGCGGCCCTTCAGCTCCTTCAGCACGGGGAAATCAACAACACGCAGCACGCGGCCCTCCTTGGGGAGGGTAATGTCACCGCCGTCGTAGTTCTCATGCAGGATGGGCTGAACATCGGCACCCGAAAAGGCGGGAGCGGTGTCCATGTGGGCAAGCAGTCCCAGCGCGGGGGCATCCTCGCAGCCGGGGGTGGCAGGGAGAACGGCAGTAACAACGCCAAACTCACTGGCCTTGACCTCCTGCAGCCCCAACTCCTTCAGCTCGTCCATCAACAGGTTTGCCAGATCCCACTGACGCGCGGTGCTGGGACTGGTTCCGGTGCCCTCAGCAGACTCTGTATTGATGCGGGCATACTTTAAGAAACGCTCATAAGCTCTCATATTCTGTTCCTCCGTGTTGCAGTATAAGATTACCAGTCATCAGTATATCCCGAACCACCGGGAAATGCAATGCCTTTATTAGTCGCAGTAAAGAACGGTCTCTCCCGCGGCAAGAGATGCGCGGACATCAACGACCCTCTGATTGCGGCTGCCCCGCCAGTTCAGCGTAAGAGACCGCTCGGCAAGGACGAATGGACCGTCCACCAGCACATCCACTTCCCGCAACAGCGCCTTCTGCGCAGCAGTCCCCTCGTTCAAAAGCTGCTCAAAGGTCCAGCCGGAATAGCTCCATACGTTCAAACGGTTCGCATGGGCAGCGCGGGCAAGGGTCAAGCAGTCCTCCGCCTGCGCAAAAGGCTCGCCGCCGGTGAGAGTCAAGCCATCCGTAAGGGGATTGGACAGCATCTGCGCAATAACCTCGCCGGTAGTCATCTCTGTGCCGCCGGCACTGTCGTGACTGTCCGGATTGTGACAGCCGGGGCAATGGTGCGGACACCCCTGCACAAAGCAGGAAAAACGAAATCCCGGACCATCCACGATGGAATCCTGTACTAAGCCGTATATTTTCATATATCCTCCCTTGGGGTGCAAATTATTATTCCGATTTCAACCGGATATTGGCAGAGACAGCATCCTCTATTCAACGCCATGTTCAGCCTCCGGCAGAAAACCCCGTTCCAGACAGGTCTTAAGCAAATAATCACGAAACAGCAGGATCTCGTTGCGCTTCAAACTGTTCTTCAGGCAGATAAACTTCAGTGTGATGTCCGCGGGAGGTGTCAGCTCCACCGCCGCGACATGATAAAACTCCGCAAAGGACTTTGGTCCCAGTGCCACACCCTTTCCGCTGCGCACCAGATTCATATTGGTCTCGATACCGTCCGAGCGGAAGATGCGATTGAGCGTCACACCGTTTTTGCGGCAGATCTCCTTGAGCGTTTTGTCCTCGGAGGAGTTTTCCAGTCCCGAGATCATGGTCGCGCCCTGCAATTCTTTAATGGAGATACTTCTCTTCGCCGCTCTGGGATCATCTTTTGCCATCAGCACACACTGGGTCTCCCGCACCAGATTGCAGGCATACAGCGTATTCTGATGGGCGGCAAAATCCTCGCTGGGCAGACGGTCCAGCGCCAGATCCACCGATCCGTCCTTTAAGCCGGCAATAAAATCCCGCCCTGCCTCGGTGACGAAGGTGACCTCCAGATCGCTGTGGTCATCAAAAAAGCGCAGGACATCTTGAAAAAGCCCGTTGGAGTAGACTCGCGAGCCCATGCAGATGCGAAGCTGACGCTTTTTGACCAATCCATCCGACCGCACTGCCTTCTGAAACTGCTCCCAGTGTTCGATCAGCGGCTGCGCCTCCTCGCAGAACATCACGCCCTCCGCCGTGATCTCCAGTCCGTGGGCCGTGCGCTCAAAAAGCTGATATTCCAGCTCTTTTTCCAGCTTTTGAAGCTGCTGGGACAGTGCCGACTGGGATACAAACAGCTCGTCCGCCGCCTTGGAGATATTTTTTCGTTTCGCTGTTTCCAGCGCGTAAATGATTTGTGCAACTGTCATAAGTTTCGCCTATCTCTTTTGTATGAAATAAGTTTTTCTAATACCGTTATTATAAGATGGTATTAGACACTTTGCAAGCATTTTTGTAAAATTAAGGTATCAATATTTAATGAAAGGCGGTAATTCATCTTGAATAAAGTTTTGCTTACCGGCAATGAAGCCATTGCCCGCGGTGCTTATGAAGCCGGCGTGAAGGTATGCTCCGCATACCCCGGCACCCCCAGCACCGAGATTTTTGAAAACCTCCCTCTGTATAAGGACGCGCTCTATTGCGAGTGGGCTCCCAACGAGAAGGTCGCCACTGAGGTCGCCTATGGCGCCAGCATTGCTGGCGTGCGCAGCCTGACCGCCATGAAGCACGTTGGCGTCAACGTCGCTGCCGACCCCATCTTCACCGCTGCTTACAACGGTGTTACCGGCGGCTTTGTCATCGTCTCCGCTGATGACCCCAGCATGCACTCCTCTCAGAACGAGCAGGACAACCGCCACTATGCCCGCGCTGCAAAGATGGCAATGATCGTGCCCTCCGATTCTCAGGAGTGCCTGGACTTCATGAAGGCCGCTTATGAGATCTCCGAGAAGTTCGACACCCCCGTTCTGTTCCGCACCACCACCCGTGTTGCCCACTCCAAGAGCCTTGTCACTCTGGGCGAGCGCACTGAGGTCGCTGTTCCCAAGTATGAGCGCAACATCCGCAAGAACGTTTCCACTCCCGCCCACGCCTACCTCAACCACCCCAAGGTCGAGGAGAACATGAAGGCTCTGGAGGAGTACGCCAACACCAGCCCCCTGAATACTCAGGAAATCAACGGCAAGGTCGGTGTCATCACCGCTTCCATCGCCTACCAGTACGCCAAGGATGCCTTCCCCGAGGATACTTCCTTCCTCAAGCTGGGCATCACCAATCCCCTGCCCATGGGTCTCATCCGTTCCTTCGCTGAGAAGATGGACAAGATCTATGTCATCGAGGAGCTGGACGGCTTCATGGAGGAGCAGATCCGCGCCGCCGGCATCGAGTGCGTCGGCAAGGAGCTGATCGGCAACCTGTACGAGCTCAATCCCCAGTTGCTGCGCGAGCGCATCTTCGGCGAGAAGCCCGAGACCACCGATGTGGGTGTCGCTCCCGTTTCCCGTCCTCCCGCACTGTGCCCCGGCTGCCCCCACCGCGGCTTCTTCTACACCATGAGCAAGCACAAGGACTTCGTCGTTGCCGGCGATATCGGCTGCTACACTCTGGGTGCTGCCGCTCCTCTGAACAGCCTGGACAGCGTTGTCTGCATGGGCGGTGGTTTCACCGTTGCCATGGGTATCGCCAAGGCCTTCGAGGTCACCGGTCAGACTGACAAGAAGGTCTTTGGTGTCGTGGGTGACTCCACCTTCTTCCACAGCGGCATGACCGGCGCCGCCGAGATCATCTACAACAAGGGC
>JAZOBV010000080.1:0-8691 GCA_045596145.1 Candidatus Pelethomonas sp. | reverse complement strand
TCAAAGCCGATATAGAAAGTCGCCTTTCCGTTGTTCACCATATCACGGATGTGTTCCTCATCCGTTACCTGCGCGATCAAGCCGCGCGCTACCAGTTCTTCATAAAGCTGCATTGTTTTGTTTCTCCTTACTTTCAAAATTTAAGAAAACTGCGTATCGGACCGCAGAAACGTTCAACAAAAACGCCCCCTGTCCGAATCGGACAGAGGGCGACAAAAAATCGCGGTACCACCTCTGGTTCGCCACAACCTCACGGTTTGCAGCCTCATCGGGTCAATCAACCCTAAAGCGCGTTATCGGGCGCACCCGGCGAAGCCTACTTTCCAAAAGAGTTCAGTTCGCTGCTCAAGGATGTATTCACAGCTTACCCTCTCCCCTTTTCACCAACCAGGGGTTCTCTGCACAGGGCACACACTGCTACTTCTTCCTGTCATCGCTTTGTCTTGTTGGTATTATAAAAGGATTTTTTCCTTTTGTCAATCAAAAAAATTATCTTTTTATCGTGCTCCGGTAGGTTTCCGCAGCGGCGATCAGCTCCTCCGCTCCCGCAAGCATTGCTTCTGTGATATTAGCTCCGCCCGTCAGACGAGCAAGCTCCTCCCGGCGGCGCTGACGGTCAAGCTCCTCGACCTGCGTAAAGGTGCGCCCGTCCCGTTCCCCCTTCTCCACCGAGAAATGAGTATCCGCCATAGCGGCGAGCTGCGGCAGATGGGTCACGCAAAGCACCTGCTTTTTCCGACTGACCTGCGCCAGTTTTTCAGCAACCTTCTGCGCCGCGCGTCCGCTGACACCGGTATCGACCTCATCAAAAACCAGGGTGCCGATATCCTCAGTCTCCGCCAGCACGTTTTTCAGCGCAAGCATGATCCTCGCAAGCTCACCACCGGATGCCACGCGATTGATAGGACGAAGCTCCTCGCCCACATTCGCGGACATCAGAAAACGAACGGCATCCATACCGCTCATATCCGGTTCCTTATCCTCAAAGCAGATGCAGAAACGCACCTTTGGCATATCAAGCTGCCGCAGCTCGTCCTGAATTCGCTCTTCAAGCTCTTTTGCCGCTCTTTTACGCAAAGCAGAAAGCTTCTGCGCAGCGGCAAGAACAGCCGCGCGCTTGGCTTCCAGTTCCTTCTCCAGACGAAGAACGATATCCGAGGAAAATGTGATCTGTTCCAGCTCCTCGCGGCACTTTTCCAAATAGTCCAGCATATCCTCCACTGTTGCGCCGTACTTTTTTTTCAACCGATAGAGCTGATCGGCACGACTCTCCAGATCATCCAGCTCGCGGGGAGAAAATTCCATCGCGTCCTGCATGTCCCGCAGCGTTTCCGCAATGTCGTATGCCTCCGACTGTACAGCGTCCAGCCGTTCATGCAACAAAGCAAACTGCTCTCCCAGCGTTCTGACACTGCTGATTGCCCCGACAGCCTCACGCAGGCGGCTCACCGCGCCGCCTCCATCGTCTCCGCCGCTCAGGCACCAGAGTGCTCCCTGGATCGCACCCATAAATCGCTCACTGTTGCGCAAAAACGTGCGGCGCTCCTGCAGCTTTTCCTCCTCACCGGGGACAAGCTTTGCCTGCTCCAGTTCTCTGATCTGAAAATTCAGACTATCCAGCCGCCGTTCCTTCTCCGCTTCATCCATCTGATGGGAACGGATCTTTCTCCGAATCTCCTCCATTGTGGAAAAAAGCTCGCCATAGGCATTCAGCTCATTCTCCACATGTCCGTAGCTGTCCAGATACAGAAGATGCTGTTCCTCGTCCAAAAGCTGCTGACCGTCATGCTGACCATGAATGTTGAGCAATGCCGAGCCGATTTTTTTCAGCTGCGCCACTGTGACAGGCCTTCCACCTGCGCGGCAGGTATTTTTACCGTCCGCTCCAATCTCACGCTGGAGCAGCAGCTCGCCATCATCTGTACTGATTCCGCATTCTGTAAGTACATCCAGATCGGGAACGCCCGTAAAAACCGCGCTGACATAGGATTTTGCCGCTCCGGTTCGGATCAGATCGCGGCTCGTACGCTGACCGAGAACAGCACCAAGCGCGTCGATCACAATGGATTTACCTGCACCGGTCTCACCGGTGAGCGCGTTAAACCCGTTATCAAAGGAAATATCCGCCTCTTCGATCACTGCGATATTTTCAATATGAAGCAAATGAAGCAAACTTTTCACCCCATTTCAAAACTAAAGACGCCATCAACACTTATTTGACCATATCCATGATCTCGCTGCACAGATCCTGCGCAGTTTTCGAATCACGGGCAACCAGCAGAACCGTATCGTCTCCGGCAACGGAGCCAATGACTCCGCTGATTCGCATACTGTCCAGCGCGGTAGCCGCCGCACTGGCAAGACCGGACATGGTCTTGATCACAACAAGATTCTGCGCGTGATCCATACTCACAATACTCTCACGGAGGATCGTGCGAAGCTTATCAGCGATATTCAGCCGCTTACGCTGAATAGAAATTGCATAGCGGTACTTACCCTGACCGATGGGCTCTTTGATCAAATGAAGCTGCTTGATATCGCGCGAGATGGTTGCCTGCGTGCATACGATGCCCATATCGAGCAGTCGCTGCTGAAGCTGCTCCTGCGTTTCGATAGGCTCCAGCTTAATGATTTCAAGAATTTTTCCCTGCCGCTCATTTTTCATATCCGATTCCTCCTGTCATCTTGGTGTGCAGGATCTGATAAACGCTCTTATCCGTCAGGCGAAGCAGTTCCGTTTCATACTGAGAGCGGGAAATGCGCACCTTATCCTCACTGTGAAGGATAAAAGCTTTACCGCCATCTACAGAAAGATAGGTTTGCTTATTCCGTCCGCGCTCTGCGGAAGACACTGTAACATGTCCATTGGACGATAAGACAAAGGACTTGGGGAACCCTGTATGGGCACAGATGGGACTGATCACAAAATTTTGCGCCGTAGGCTCAACAATGGGACCGCCCGCGGAAAGAGAGTAGCCTGTCGATCCGGTAGGAGTTGCCACAATAACGCCATCACCGGAAAATTGCCCGATATTCTCCGTCCCCGCTGTGACCTGAAGCCGCACCACGCGGGCAATGGAGCCTTTTGTGATGACCGCGTCATTCAGTCCGGTATTGGTATAGATCGTGCGTCCTTCCCGCTCCACGGTAACATCCAGCATCATGCGCTTTTCGCAGCGGAACTGATCGTCAGCAAGATTTTTGAGCAGGTGCATCTCGCTCACCTCAAGCTCAGACATGAAGCCGAGGCTACCAAGATTAACCCCCAACAGAGGAACACGGCGCATAGAAGCAGAACGCGCCAGATGCAGGATCGTTCCATCCCCTCCAAACGCGATCACAAGATCGCCACTGCGAAGCTCCTGCTGCAGGGGCTGGCAGGGAACACCAAACTGCTGCTCGCCCCCTTCCGGACGAAACGGCAGACAAAACACAGTTTCGATGCCAACGCTGTTCAGAATGTCCTGCGCTTCCCGCGCGGCAGCAAGACCCTTATCCCGATAGGGGTTTGGACAAAGTATCACACGTTTCATGCGTTCTCCCCCTCCTTCAAAGCGCCGTGGGACGCATCGACGATCTGTTTAAGATCAAAGGTCCTATCCTCCCACGGTGCCTTTCTCAGATAACCAAGGTACTCGATATTCCCCTCCGGTCCACGAATGGGAGAAAACGTTAGATCAAGCACTGTAAAGCCGCTTTCCTTTGCATGTGAAAAGAAGTTTTCAAGCACCTCAAGATGAACAGCCGGATCACGGACAACGCCCTTTTTCCCCACTTTTTCTTTCCCTGCTTCAAACTGCGGCTTGATGAGGCAGACCACATGACCGCCATCCTTCAGCACTGCCGCGATAGCAGGCAAAATCAGCTTGAGAGAAATGAAGCTCACATCCACTGACGAGAAATCCGGCTCATCGGGAATGATCTCATGGTTAAGATAGCGGGCGTTGGTGCGCTCCAGGCAGACCACACGTTCATCGCTGCGAAGACTCCACGCGAGCTGACCATATCCCACATCAACGGCATAAACTTTCTTCGCGCCGTTTTGCAGCATACAATCCGTAAAACCGCCGGTGGATGCTCCAACATCCATGCAGATAGCATCCTTCAGATCAATGGGCCATGTCTGCATCGCTTTCTCCAGCTTCAGTCCCCCCCGGCTGACATATCGCAGCGCGTTTCCACGCACCTCGATCTCAGCATCCTCGGCAACACTGGTTCCGGGCTTGTCTACCTTTTGATTATTAACAAATACGAGACCGCTCATAATAGTGGTCTGCGCCTTCTGACGGCTTTCCACAAAGCCTTTTTCGACCAAAAGAACATCCAGACGTATCTTTTTACTCATGGCAAACCTCCAGCACAGCGCTTACTACCGCGGCGGAATCCAGATCCACATCCGCACGAAGCTGCGCGACTGTTCCCTGCCCCACGAAGCTGCGGTGCAGATTTTTCAAAATGAGATCACGGGGCGCGATCCCCGCGCGGGAAAGCTCGGAAGCAAGCTGTTGACCGATAGAACCGGTCTCTACACAATCCTCCAGAACCAGCAGACGCCATGTCCGCCGCACAGAATCCAGAACAGCCTCCGCGTTCAGCGGCGCGATACGGTTGAGCTGAATGACCTCCGCGCTGATACCGTGGCGTTCAAGAACCTCCGCCGCCTCAAGCAATTCATCGATCATAACACCGTAGGACACAAGGGTGATATCATTTCCCTGCCGCAGGACAGACGCGGGTCTGCCGTCCCACGCGGGGTGGGAAAAGCCTTCCTTACCTCTCGGGTAACGAATCGCCACAGGACCATCCGTGTTGATATGCACTGCCGCGCGGAGCATGGAGCGAAGCTGTTCAAAGGACGCGGGACACAGCACCGTCATTCCCGGGATCTGAGTAAGATATCCCACATCCTGCGTACCGTGATGGGTCGCGCCGTCCGCGCCCACAAGTCCCGCGCGGTCAACGCCCAACACAACGTGAAGCCGTTGGAGCGCAACATCGTGGATCAGCATATCAAAGCCGCGCTGCAAAAAGCTGGAGTACACCGCAAATACAGGGATCATCCCCTGCTTTGCCATGCCCGCTGCCATAGCAACGGCGTGTCCCTCCGCTATGCCAACGTCAAAAAATCGTTCCGGCAGTTCCGTGTAGAACTCCTGCAAGCCTGTTCCATCCCCCATTGCGGCGGTAATGGCGCAGATGCGGTCGTCGCCTTTTGCAAGCTCGGTCAGCTCGTGACCGAAAACTGCGGAGAAATCCAAAGAAGTCGAAGAAGTCGGACCGATCTCCGGATCAAAGGGAGAAACTCCGTGGCAGCGCTCGGGTCCGCTTTCCGCAGGAGCGTAACCATGCCCCTTTTGGGTGTGAACATGGACCAGAACAGGGCAATTCATCTCTCTCGCCCAGCGCAGGGTATTGGTAAGCTGCTCCACATCGTGGCCGTCCACAGGTCCCAGATAGGTAAAGCCCATATCTTCAAACATAGAGCAGTGGTAAATCGTCTGTTTGATGTTCGACTTGATCCGGTGAATAAAGCGGTACACGCTCTTTCCTCCGGGAAGCTTATTCAAAAAAGCGTGATAAGCGCGCTTAAAGCGGTAATACCCGGGACGGGAGCGCAGACGGCTCAGATGGGTCGATACACCACCCACGTTCTCATTGATGGACATTCCGTTGTCATTCAGAATGACGAGCATGGGTTCACCGGACGCTCCCGCATCATTTAGTCCCTCATAGGACAAGCCTCCGGTGGTGGCTCCATCACCGATCAGAGCCGCTACCGCGTAATCTTCCCCCTTAAGCGTCCGTGCGTGAGCCATTCCCAGCGCAACAGACACACTGTTGGACGCGTGACCGGCAATAAAGGCATCGTGAACGCTCTCCTCCGGCTTTGGAAAGCCGGATAAGCCGCCAAACTGCCGCAGTGTGGAGAACAGCTCACGCCGTCCGGTCAAGGCCTTGTGAACATAGCACTGATGGCCCACATCGAAAACCAAACGGTCCAGACTGGTATCAAACACACGGTGGATCGCCACCGTCAGCTCCACAGCGCCGAGATTGGACGCAAGATGTCCTCCGGTTTTTGATACATTTTCCACCAAAAACTCCCGCAGTTCCTCGCAAAGGAGCTTAGTTTCTTCGCTATTCAGCTTTTTTACGTCCTCCGGGGACGCGATATGCTCCAAGATCAAAAGATCACCTCTTATTTCCTGAGAAAAAATGCAAAATCCGACCAACCAGACGCAAAACGCCTGTACTTCTTTCAATCGCAAAGGTCTTGCCGACCGCCTTTCCGCCGATCGTCAGACCGGAAGCAAGGGACGTAATGGCAAGAGATGTTAAAACCGATTCAAATCCGAACGCATCATGCAGTCGGACAACGATCACTGCCGCTGTCGAACCGCTGACGATACCGCAGATATCGCCCACCACATCATTGCAGACGCTGGACACTTGATTTGCCTTGCGGATCAGGCGAAGCGCCTCCCGTGCACCGGGAACCTTGCGGGACGCCATGGAATGGAACGGGCGCTCATCCGCAGCTGTTACCGCAACGCCAATGATGTCAAATACGATGCCAAGAGAAATAAACGTCAGCAGAATACAAAACGCGGGCAGTAAACCAGCCCCGGCAAGCGCTTCATTCGACAAAAAGCTCAGCATTGCCGAAATGCCAAGGGAAAGAAAGAACACCTGAACCGCCCACGGAAGGCGCTTTTTCGCTGCCTTTCTCTCCCGGTTATTCTTTTTACTTTTCAACTGCTTACTGTCCAAAGAAAGCCTCCACACGTTTTTCATTTATTCACCAGAAATCAAGCCTTAATAGCGAAATATCCGCCCCCACTCTGAAGGACGGATCTCACGCGTTCGGTATCATACTGCTAAATAACGGCAGCAGATAAGGTAAATCTTACGGCTTAGGTACGGGTTGGCTTTCCCCGCTACACACCTCTCGTTGCCGATCAGGCGGTTTCCCTTTCAGTGTAACGCCACAGCGTTGCCCTCTGTGATACCCGACTGCCACTTAGTCCGCACTGTAATCCCTTATCTGCCCAATTACGACAGCCTAGGTGATTTCCACTGCAGTCTAACCGTTTCATAGCCTCTTTTGCAGACAGGGTTTCAAGGAGCGATACCGACTGTTCTCCGGCCAGAGAACCATCGGCTGATCTCCTATTCGCCAGGTCCACGCAAGGCAGGCTACTCTGCACACAGCACGCACGGCACGCAGCCGGATTGCACCGCATTGCAGGTTACCACCCTGAGTCGTACATGGGTCGGAAATACCACCACGGGAGTACGCCCATGCACAAGAACAGGTCTCCACGGGCGCAGGGTCGGCTTCCCCATGCCATTGAGGAACGCCCTACGTCCGCAAGCGCGGAATACACGCTTCCCACTCAGCACCCACCCCAAACTGGGCGTAAGCAGCAGGCACCAAGGGTTTCACAGTTATGCCCTTTAAAGGATTTTTAGGCCCTTCTTCAGAAACGGCAGATCTGACTAGGATACTGCACCGTCATTTAGCGTATTCAGTATATCACATCAAGAGTGAATGTCAAGCAAAAATATGCACGTTTTTGTATATTTACTGAGAAACAACTGCATAATTCGACGAAAACCGATAGAAAAAATATGGCAAAATACAAAACATTTCCTTGCAATCATTTAGTTAGTATGGTAAGCTTTTTAAGCAAACCATTGAGAATTAAGGAGATACCACATGGATCTGTTTTCGATATATGAGAAACTGGGACTCAGCCGGGCAGTTTATGACCGCGGCGAGGAGGTTCTCAGCCATCTGACGGAGCGTTTCCGCACTATCGACACCATCGCTGAATACAATCAGGCAAAGGTCCTTGCCGCCATGCAGGAGCATAAGATCGGTGCCAACCACTTCGCCGCAACCACCGGTTACGGTTACGACGATGACGGACGCGAGCGCCTGGAGCGGGTGTATGCCAGCGTGTTCCACACGGAAGCTGCGCTGGTTCGTCCCCAGATCACCTGCGGCACCCACGCTCTGACAGTCGCACTGAGTGCCAATCTGCTTCCCGGCGATGAAGTTCTCTCCCCCGTCGGCCTTCCTTATGATACCCTGCAGGAGGTCATCGGCATCCGCCCCTCCCCCTGTTCTCTGGCGGAATATGGTGTGACCTACGCTCAGGCCGATCTGAAGGATGACGGCAGCTTCGATTACGACGCCATCCGCGCCGCGATCAACGAGAAAACCAAGCTTATCACCATTCAGCGCAGTAAGGGCTATGCAATGCGCCCCACCTTCTCTGTTCAGCAGATCGGTGAGTTGATCGCGTTCTGCAAGAATATCAAGCCGGATGTTATCTGTATGGTAGATAACTGCTACGGAGAATTTGTTGATGTGATCGAGCCCAGCGATGTGGGCGCTGATATGATCGTCGGCAGTCTGATCAAGAACCCCGGTGGCGGTCTTGCCCCCATCGGCGGATATATCGCAGGCACACAGAAATGCGTTGACCACTGCGCCTACAGACTTTCCGCACCCGGTCTGGGACAGGAGGTCGGCGCAAACCTCGGTATCCTGCCCGCCTTTTAACAAGGCTTCTTCCTTGCACCCACTGTCACCGCAAGTGCTCTCAAGGGAGCGATCTTTGCCGCTAATCTGTATGAGGAGCTTGGTTTCCGCTGCATCCCCAACGCAACTGTGCAGCGTAA
>JAZOBV010000079.1:0-8792 GCA_045596145.1 Candidatus Pelethomonas sp. | reverse complement strand
GTCCCCTTAACGGTTTTTGGTGACTTTTGTCCGCACAAAAGTCACCCGTCGGAGACAGACACCAGCTATCAATTAGATGATGCTATCTCTGCTGCTTCGCAGCACGGTAAAATCTAAATTGTCATGTAAACAACAATTTACAGCTTCTGTGCGAAAAAAAAGAACTGCCGCTCTTGCGGCAGTTCTTTTTTCAAAATTACATCTTTTCGGGGGCTTCCACGCCGAGGAGCGCCAGACCGTTCTTCAGAACGGCGCGGGTGGTGTCCGCCAGCTTCAGACGGGCGGCGACGATGGCGGCATCCTCACCCTTGATGCGGCAGGCATTGTAGAACTTGTGGAAGCAGCTTGCCAGATCCACCAGATAGCGGTTGATGAAGCTGGGGTCGTAGTCACGGGCGGCAAGGCGCAGCGCCTCGCAGTACTGGGAGATCTGTTTGATGAGCGCCTGCTCGGTCTCGCCGGACAGAAGGTTGATATCCACATCCTTAGCGGCGGGGACGGAGCAGCCCTCACTCTCCAGCGCGCGCAGGAGAGAGCAGATTCGGGCATGGGCGTACTCAACATAGTAGATGGGGTTCTCGCTGTCCTCGCGGACGGCAAGTCCGAGGTCGAAGTCCATCTGTGTGTCGGGCTTGGCGTTGAAGAACCAGCGGGTGGCGTCAACAGGGACTTCGTCCAGCAGGTCGGTGAGGGAGATCGCCTTACCGGTGCGCTTGCTCATCTTGACCAGCTCACCGTCACGCAGGAGCTTGACGAGCTGCATCAGAACGATGTCCAGACGCTCGGTGCCGTTGAGACCCAGCGCGTCCATTGCGCCCTTCAAGCGGGCAACGTGACCGTGGTGGTCGGCGCCCCAGATGTTGATGACACGGTCGAAGCCGCGTTTCTCAAACTTGTTGCGGTGGTAGGCGATATCGGCGGCAAAGTAGGTGTAGAAGCCGTTGGCGCGGCGCAGAACATCGTCTTTCAGCTCCAGCTTTGCGATGTCCTTGTCGCTCTTGCCCGCCTTGCGGAGGTTTTCCTCCAGAATGCGGCTGGTGGCGAGCCACAGCGCGCCGTCCTGCTCGTAGGTGTAGCCGCGCTCGGTCAGCTTCTCCACAGTCTCGGCAACATAACCGCTATTGTGCAGCTCGGACTCCAGGAACCAGGTGTCGTACTCGATCTTGTAGCGGCGCAGGTCGGTCTTCATCTTGGGAATGTTGTGCGCCAGACCGAAGGCGGCAAGAGCCTCATGGCGTTTCCCGGTCTCGGCATCCTTATATTCCTCGCCGAACTTCTCGTAGAAAGCCCTGGCAAGCTCACGGATATCGTCGCCGTGGTAGCCGTCCTCGGGGAAGGGAACATTCTCCTCGCCGTGGATGATCTGGAGGTAGCGTGCCTCCAGAGAGTTTGCGAACTTCTCGATCTGGTTGCCCGCGTCGTTGACGTAGAACTCACGGGAGACCTCAGCGCCTGCTGCCTCCAGAACGGCTGCCAGCGTATCACCCAGCACACCGCCGCGGGCGTTGCCCATGTGCATGGGACCGGTGGGGTTGGCAGAGACAAACTCCACCATGATCTTCTGCCCCTTGAGCGTGTCGGCACGGCCATAAGCCTCGCTCTCGCTCTCAACAGCGCAGAGAACATCGGCAAACCACTTGGAACCCAGACGGAAGTTCAGAAAGCCGGGGCCTGCGATCTCCACAGAGGAGAAAAAGCTGCCGGAAAGCTCCAGATTGTCCTTCAGAATGGCGGCGATATCCCGGGGGCTTTTGCCCATGGCCTTGGCAGCGGCGAGGGCGAAGGTGGTGGTGTAGTCACCGTTGGCGGTGTCCTTGGGGATCTCCACGCCGGCACGGACCTCCACGCCCGCGGGCAAAGCTCCGGCGGCTGCTGCCTTCTCGTAGGCAGCGTAGGTCAGGCTCAAAACCTGGTCCTTTGCGTTTTGGATCATATTTATCATAATCGTTTACCTCATACTCTCTCGTACACGAATTTTGAACTGGTGTTTGCCTGTGATCTGCTGTTCCACAGCAATGGTATATTTGATGTCCAGAATGCCGCCCCGCTCGCTCAGACGGTGGGCAAGCTTATCTGTCACGATCTCCACAGTCAGCGCTCCCATAGGGGTTTCGTACAGCGACATGTGGGGATAGCCCGGATGAAAGCGCATCTCGTTGTTTACGCTGCCAGTGCGGAGTAATGTGACCGTATCGCCCCGGATGGTGAAGCGGGTGGTGGTGCCTGCCATGCCGGTCAGCTCTGTTTCATGGTAGGTGAGAATGATCTCGCCGTCATCGGCGATGGTCATGCGTCCCTCGGTGGTCAGCTCAACGGTATCGGGGTCGATATCCTCGAAATACTGCTCACCGCGCACGGAAATAATTACGTTTTTTTCAATCATGGCTTCAATACTGCGAAATGTCGATTTTCTGGACCTGACCGGTGATGTCCTCCCCAAGAAACAGGGAGGCGAGACGTTCAAAGCCGTCCACCCGGTCGCTGGTGAAATAGCGGGAGGTGCCCTGCTCGCGGTCTGCAAGCTCGCATCGTTCGGTCAGAAGCGCGCGGGCGGCGCGGGCGGATTCGGCGCCTGCGTCGATCAGCGTCACGCCGCTGCCGATGATCTTCTGAATGACCTCGGCAATGAGGGGATAGTGGGTGCAGCCGAGAACCAGTGTGTCGATCTCCTGCTCACGCAGCTCACGAAGATAATCCTCCGCAACGGTTTCGATGACAATGTCACCCACATGGCAGCGTCCCTCCTCCACAAGGGGAACAAACAGGGGACAGGCTCTGCTGAAGATCTGTATCTCTGGCGCGATCGTCTGAAAATACCGCTCGTAAGCGCCGCTGGAGACGGATGCCTGCGTTGCCACGATGCCTACCCGTCCGTTTCCGGTGGCGCGGACTGCCGCTTCCACCGCCGGCTCAACAACGCCGATAATGGGGAGGTCATTTTCCGCGCGAAGCTCGGAAAGGCAGTTGCTGCTGACGGTTCCGCAGGCGATCACCACCGCTTTCAGGTCAAATTGGCGCAGAAAGCGCATATCCTGCCGCGCGTATTTGAGAAGTGTATCGCGGCTGCGTCCGCCGTAGGGGACACGGGCAGTATCTCCGAAGTATATAATGTTTTCAGAGGGCATGATGCGCCGAAGCTGGCGCGCGGCGGTCAGACCACCAAAGCCGGAGTCAAAAACGCCGATGGATCGCTGATGCAGAACGATCACCTCCTTGCGGTTGGGGGTATGTCATTAACTATATTAGTATACTATGATTTCCCGGGGATAACAAGTAAAAAATTGGCCGTTTTGCCCTGCTTTTTCTGTGGAATTTTCAGCAAATGTCTGCTATACTGTGGATATTGATTACATGATCAGTAAAGGAGGCCCGCTATGGAACTGCATCTGACGGAAAAACAATTCAGACGCCTGCTGGATCTGGTGTACATAGGAAACTGGGTGCTCAATTCCACCCGGGGAGATGACCGCATCCGCCAGTATGATGAGGTGGAGAGTCAGGTTTTTGCCCATTGTCTGGAACACGGCATGGCAAAGCTGGTGGAGCTGTACGATGGTGAGATCATTCCCTCCCGCGCCTTTGCCGAGGGCGGCATCCATGAGGCGATCATGGCGTATGAGGACACCGCGTTTTTTGAAATTCTTGCCGAGGAGCTGGCGCTGAAGGATCTGGATGCCGAACGTGCCACGCTGGAGAATTACGAGGAGGTCATTGAACGCATGGAGGAGTACATGGGTGAGTTTGAAGCCCATGGTACGGATCACATCAGCGTGGATATGGAATAGGGAGTATAGAGGCGTGCCGTGAGTTTCATGGCACGCCTCTGTTCTGTTTTTTATTCGGCGGCATATCCTGTTTGAGTAAAACTCAGAGCAGGGGAGAGGAACAGCATGGTGATCCATACCGTCCGGGCGGGGGAGACGCTCTATTCTATCGCGGCGCGCTACGGCGTTGATCCCGAGCTGCTGCGTGTCAACAACGGCATCGCGGGAAGCGGTGTGCTGGCAGTGGGGCAGACACTGGTGGTGCAGACTGTCCGCACGTTCCACGTTGTCCAGAGCGGCGAAAATCTTTTGTCTGTTGCCGCGAGGTATGGGATATCGCTGCGCGCCCTCTACCGCAACAATTACTGGCTGGAGGGGCAGGAGCGGATCGAGCCGGGACAGATTTTGGTGATCGCCTACGACGATGAGCCGCTGGGTGTGATCGTTACCAATGGCTACGCCTATCCGTATATCGAGCGGCGGGCGTTATCTGCCACGCTGCCCTACATGAGCTATCTCGCGCCGTTTACCTACGGCTTGAACGCACAGGGGGGACTTCTGCCGCTGGAGGACACTATGCTGCTCTCTGAGGCGCGGCGGCTGGGGACGGCGGCGCTGATGCATCTGTCCTCATTGACGGAGGACGGTAATTTTTCCAGTCAGCGCGCGGCAGAGCTGCTGGCGGACGAAGCGAAGCAGACCGCGCTGATCGAGGAGATCACCGCTGCGATGGAACGCAAGGGCTATCGGGGGCTGGATGTGGATTTTGAATTTATTCCCGCGGCGCGGCGGGAGGATTATGCCCGGTTTATCCGGCGGCTTCGGGAGCGGCTGTCCCCATTGGGGTGTCCAGTCATGGTGGCGCTTGCGCCGAAGACCTATGCCGCCCAGCCGGGGCTTCTGTACGAGGCGCACGACTATGCGCTGCTCTCCGCCGCGGCGGATTATGTGCTCCTGATGACCTATGAGTGGGGGTATACCTATGGTCCGCCGATGGCGGTGGCGCCGCTGCCGAATGTTCGGCGGGTATTGGAGTATGCGCTCAGCGAGATGCCGCCGGAAAAGATTTTTCTCGGCATCCCCAATTACGGCTACGACTGGCCGCTGCCCTTTGTGCAGGGGCAGACGAGGGCGAGGTCGATCTCCAATCAGGAGGCAGTGGAGATCGCGGTGAGAAGCGGCGCGGAGATCGGGTTTGACGAACAGGCGCAAAGCCCGTTTTTCCAATATACCGCCGAAGATGGCGTTGTGCATGAGGTTTGGTTTGAGGATGCCCACAGTATGTCCGCCAAGCTGCGCCTTGTGTCGGAGTACGGTCTGCACGGCGCGGGCTACTGGAATTTGATGCGTCCCTATCCGCAGGGGTGGGTGCTGCTGAACGCGCTCTATGATGTGAGGACAATAGAATAAAGGCAGCATCGCTGGCGCGATGCTGCCTTTGCAAGGATCAACTGGCAAAAAAAGAGACAGTCTTTTGACTGTCTCTTTGGTGCACCAGAGCAATCCATATCCGAACCGGAAGCCTCGCTGTTAACAGCAGTGGCTACGTCATCAAAAGTGATAGTTCTTGTACCTTCTTTGTAGTTGAAGTTAATGAGCATCTTGTCGTCGTACAAGAAGATGGCGTTCACAAAAGAGTCGATCAACATCTGCCGATGCTCTTTCTTGTTCACATCCAACTTACGGAACCGCAGCAGCCAGAACCGAAGCTGCTCGGCATCGAGTCGTGGCTTTACCAGCTTCTCACAGGCGATCTTCTCCTCAAGCTCGTCACGGATAGCTTCCAGTTCCTCCAAGCGGCTCTTGGTGGACTTGGTAAGGACACCCTGCTGAATGGCGTTGAGAAGGTTGTTAATGCCCATATCAGCCTCTTTGAGCTGTTGTTCATACAGGGGCAGGTTTGTGTTCTCCCGATCCTGCAAATCCAGCAGCATGGAGATAATGGCCTCAACCGCGGCATCATCGTTCAGCATCTCCATGGTGGCGTTGACCACCTTGTCCTCGATGTACTTCTTGCGGACGGGCTTCTTGTGGCACTCAGTTCGCTTCTTCTTGACGGATACACACTTGTAGTAGTGGTGCACCACGCCTGTTCTGCTGGTACCGCTCTCGCCGCAGAGGTAGGCTCCGCAGTACCCGCAGAACAGTTTGGTAGTCAGCAGGTAATCGTCCTCGGCCTTGTGCCGGGCGGGAGCTTTCTTGTTTTTCTCCATCGTTTCCTGTACCCGATCAAACAGGTCTTTGGGCACGATGGAGGGAATACCATTCGGTACGACCACATCACGGTATACATACTCACCTATGTAGCGACGATTGGTAAGCAACTTGCGGACACTGTTATAGGTCATAGCCTGTCCACGAGTGTTGCGGACACCATGCTCGTTGAGCCAGTCACGGATCGAAGTCATGGTCTCCCCGCAGTCATACTTCTTGTATGCTTCCAGAACAAACGGCGCAGTCAGAGGATCAATCTGGAAGTTCTGCTCATTATCAATCACATAGCCGATGGTACGTGTGCCGCCGTTGAACTTACACTTGAGCGCGTTGTCCGTCATGCCGCGAATGACCTTTTCAGAGAGGTCAGCAGAGTAATACTCGGCGTAGCCTTCCAGAACGGATTCGAGGATGATGCCCTCTGCACCGTCGGAGATGATCTCCGTGGCAGATACAACCTTGACCCCATTTTTCTTCAGCTGCGCTTTGTACCGTGCACTGTCGTAGCGGTTTCTGGCGAAGCGATCCAGCTTCCAGACGATGATCATATCAAACAGTTTGCGATTGCTGTCTTTGATCATGTTCTGGAACTCGGGACGGTTGTCCGTCTTGGCAGAGTATGCACGGTCGATGTAATGACGCAGGATCGTGATGCCGTTCTTCTCAGCAAAGGCGGTGCATTCACGAAGCTGACCTTCAATGGATTCCTCACGCTGACTGTCGGATGAGTAGCGGGCGTAGATGACAGCTTTCATTTGTCACCTTCTTTCATCATGTCTAATAACATTTCTTTAAGTTTTGCATTTGCCGGTGATTTAGGGTCGAAACACATCTCTATAAAGTCTTGCATTTGGGTGTTGTTTTGCATTGTTTTAGGCTGATATTTGTAAGTTTTGCCTTGCGGATTATCTGTTCTACCAAAAATATAATCGAGAGAGACATCAAAAAAATCAGCATACCGCATCAATACCCAATACGGAGGAAACGATTGGGCATTTTCATATCTAAAGATTGCCGGTTGTTCTATGCCCTCAAACTGTGCCGCCAATTTCGCTTGCGAAAGATGGACACTTTCGCGTAATTCTGTCAGCCTTTGTGCAACGATAAGTGGTTTCCTTTCCATATTACTCCTCGCTTCCATCAAATAACTCTAACGTTCCCTTATAGACTTCGGGGGAATGCTTGGATCGGATTTCATATCGGAGTTTTTGGGGCTTTTTCCTAAAGAACAAATACGAAGGGAAAAACATTTTTGTGTTCTGTTTGAGATAAGGGATATTGAAACAAAGTATGTCATCTTTGTCGTTTTCTCTTAAATCATAGCAGAAAACATATTCCATCATATCTCGATATTCTTCTCGTTGCTCCGCTATTTCCGCATCTCTGCTCTTAAAAGGAAGAGAAAGTTTTGGTGGAGAATAAGAGACAGGATAGTTTGAGTAATCCTCGATATCAGCATTGTGGTGACCACAAAACAGCGCTTTCGGTACTTTAAGTTCAACTGCCTCTTCCAAAAAGAACAATCCAGGTTCAGGGATGTCATCGATATCAGCAAAGCACCCTTGCTCAATAAAGAGTTTTACATCAATATCCTCGTCGAAAGTGTTTCCTTGATTCTCTATCTGAAGAGATACATAAGGCATAGAATCAATGCCTTCAAGAAAATCAACCACATGATTGTATTCACGAAGTTTAATAAGGAGATCTTCCAGAAGTTTATACTTCTCCTGTTCCGACTCACTTCCAAGATAGGATGTGCTACTGTTTCCAAATGGGGTAATAAGCGCAAATTTAATCTCTCGCTGCAAATTACCCAAGAAATAGAAATCACTATTCAGAGGTATGCTATGCTTTTCGCAAAATGCAGACACTAATCTGCGCTGTTCGTCATCAATTTCGACTTTCTGATATTCGGGTGGCTTTGTTCCCGACAAACGATGAAACTGCTTGGTGGATATTTTTTTATTTTCAAGTGCCGCTAAGACATCAGCTACGGACATATCTTGCAGTTCTTCATCTGAAATCTCGGATTCAGGTTCATCAAGTGATTTCTCGGAAGACTTTATGATTGTAATAGCCGATATTTTTTCTATCATTTCCTTGATAGTGTCTTCTTTATCTTTGACTAACTTAATTTTTTGATAACGAGTATAACCCGGTGTAATACTCATCCCCTCGTTGTTTGTGGATGAAATAACGAGGCTAGGCGCAAGCACGGGTTGTAACTGCGTGGTGTTAGGAGCAACCAATTTTATGAAATACAGAGAAAGTGCATTTTGAAAATTGCTTCTCAATTCATCTGCGCTTTTCACAACTGTATATACGCCTTTATCGGTGTATTTCTTTTTGAATTCTTGGACCTTTTTGTATTGATCCAAATCTATCTTGCTTGGATCTACATTCCTTTCCACAAAATAAAGAAAGACCTGCTTGTCTTGTTCAAGCATTTTTTCGATTTCTTCTTCGGTACCGGAATCATAATTGTCTGTAGGCGTACCAAAGCGAATTCCTAACAGGGCAACACACAAATCACAATCATCAACGAACTGCTTGTTCAAAATGTTCTGAGGCTTATCTCCAGATTGAGAAAAGCTATCAGTAGACCAATGCTTCACTTCAATTCTGATATTGTTAGCTTCACCTATTGAAGCATTAAAGCTTTTTACACAAGCGTCAATTGTTTCTTTCAAATCCAGAACATCCCCTGGACATGATAAAAGAAGATCATAAACGGTTACACCAATATGAGGCATTATCAAAACTCCTCTCCATATATTTTCTAAATATAGCATATCACAAATTTGTATTACGCTC
>JAZOBV010000078.1:0-14268 GCA_045596145.1 Candidatus Pelethomonas sp. | reverse complement strand
CATTTGTCTTCCTAAGACCGCTTGGCCTCCGACTTGCGACGGTACTGCCGAGACTTTTATAGCCGGAATCGTCCGCCGGGGACACGAGGCGGTGCTGGAGCATGTGGACATCACCGTGAAGTTCATCTGCGACCGGGGCGTGAGCCATGAGATCGTGCGCCACCGCATCGCCAGCTATTCACAGGAGTCCACCCGCTACTGCAACTACACCGGCGAGAAATTCGGCGGTCAGATCTCCTGTATCGACATTGCCAGCGGATTCCACTACGACATGGACAACGAGGCTGACCGCAAAAAGTGGAATATCTGGAATGCCGCCATGGAAGCGGCGGAAAAGTATTATTTTGAAATGATCGAAGCGGGCGCAAAGCCCGAGGAGGCACGCTCTGTTCTTCCCAACAGCCTGAAGACGGAGATCGTTATGACCATGGACCTCAGGGAGTGGCGGCACTTTATCCGCCTGCGGGGCAGCCGCGCCGCTCATCCCCAGATCGTGGAGATCACGGCAATGATCCGCAATGAGTTTGTAAAGAGATACCCTGTATTTTTTGAGGATCTGGCGTGAACCTGTCAAAGCCTCCCTGTGTAAGGGGAGGTGTCAAAATCGAAGATTTTGACGGAGGAGTTGACGGCAGGCAGCGCGTTGCGATAGCTTCAATCCCCTCAGTCTCGCCGCGCTCGACAGCTCCCCTTGCCGCAAGGGGGAGCCGAAACTGAATTTATAAAAGAGGTGCGCCATGCCGGAATTGAAAACAGACATTCGCTACATCAAAGGCATCGGCGAGCAGCGGGCAAAATCCCTCGCCAAGCTGGATATTTTCACGCTGCGCGACCTCATCTCCTACTTCCCCCGCGCCTACGATGACCGCCGCACCGCCCGCAAGATCAGCGAGCTGCGCAGTGGTGAGAGCGTGTGCGTGGAAGCAATGATCGCCGCCGCACCCACCCTGCACCGCGTCCGCAAGGGCATGGAGCTGGTGAAAACGAGAGTTGTGGACGAGAGCGGCACGCTGGACATCACTTTTTTCAATCAGATCTACATGCGGGACAATCTTCATGCAGGAGATACCTACACCTTCTTCGGCAAGGTGGAGGGCGAAGGCCGCCGCAAAAGCATGGTGAATCCCATTGTGGAAAAAGAAGGAAGCCGCACCGTCACGGGGCGCATTGTGCCGGTCTATCCGCTGACTGCCGGAGTGACGCAGAATTTTCTGGTCAAATCCGTAGAGCAGGGACTTGCCGCCTGTCGGGACCTGCTTCCGGACGTGCTTCCCGATGAGGTGCGCCGCGCCCACGGCTTATGCCACATCGGCTATGCCTACGATAAGATCCATTTTCCCGAAAACAAGGAAGAGCTTGCTATCGCCCGGCGGCGGCTGGTGTTTGAGGAGCTGTTTCTGCTTGCTATTGGCTTAAAAAAGCTGAGAAAACGTCGGGAAAAGCTGACCTGTCCGCCTTTTGCGGATACGGATCTGACCGTTTTTTATGAAAAACTGCCCTTTTCCCTCACCGGAGCGCAGAAACGCGCCATCGACGGTGTGTTGTCCGACTTCCGCGCGGGCCGCCCCATGAACCGGCTGGTGCAGGGCGATGTTGGCTCCGGTAAAACGATGGTTGCTGCCGCCGCTATGGTCTGCGCCGTCCGAAATGGACGGCAGGCAGCACTGATGGCTCCCACGGAGATCCTTGCCGAGCAGCATTTCCGGGGACTTGCCCCGCTTTTTGAAAAAATGAATATCACCTGTGCACTTCTCACAGGAGGAATGGGCGCGCGGGAACGGCGGCGTGTACTTGCAGGTCTTGCCTCCGGCGAGATCCACATTGCCATCGGCACCCACGCCCTTATCAGCACGGATGTGGCGTATGACGATCTTGGTCTGGTGGTTACGGATGAGCAGCACCGCTTCGGTGTGGGACAGCGTGCCGCACTTTCCGCCAAGGGCACCGACCCGCATCTTCTGGTCATGTCTGCTACGCCGATCCCCCGCACACTGGCGCTGATCCTTTACGGCGATCTGGATGTGTCGGTGATCGACGAGCTGCCCCCCGGGCGGCAGAAGATCGACACATTTTCCGTCACCGGAGCGTACCGCGAGCGCATCTACAATTTCCTGCGCAAGGAAATCGCCGCCGGACGGCAGGCGTACATCATCTGCTCCATGGTGGAGCAGAGCGACACTGTCCCCGATGATCGTGCGGCGGTGACGGCATACACAAAGCTTTTGCAGGAGCAGGTATTCCCCGATCTGCGTGTCGCCTGCGTCCACGGACGGATGAAGCCAAAGGAAAAGGATGCGGTGATGACTGCCTTCGCCGCGGGAGAAACGGATATTCTGGTTTCCACCACGGTTGTGGAGGTCGGCGTGGATGTTCCCAATGCCACGGTCATGGTGGTGGAGGACGCGGACCGGTTTGGCTTGAGCCAGCTCCATCAGCTCCGCGGCCGTGTGGGACGCGGACAGCACAAGTCCTACTGCATTCTGATTTCGGATAACAAAAACGAGGACACCCGACAGCGGCTGAAGATCATGGCGAAGACCTCGGATGGCTTCAAGATCGCGGAGGAGGATCTTAAGCTGCGTGGTCCCGGTGATTTCTTCGGTCAGCGGCAGCACGGACTACCCGCGCTGAAGGTGGCGGATTTGAGCTGCGACACCGCCCTTCTCAAGGAGGCGCAGAACGCCGCCCACGAGCTGCTGCGCATCGATCCCGATCTTTCCCGCCATCCGGTCACACAAAAGCGCATCGAGGAGCTGTTCGCCGCCAATACAGACGCAATGAACTGAGCAAAAATAAAAAACGTTTTTTGACATACTAAAACCCCGCATGTGCCGGACGGCGCATGCGGGGTTTTGCACTGTTCAATTACAGACCCATTTCTTCCTTGACTTCCTTGAAGCACTTCACAGCGAAGTCGATATCCTCCTTGGTGTGACCTGCGGAGATCTGGGTGCGGATACGGTCCTTGCCCTTGGGAACAACGGGATAGCAGAACGCGACAACGTACACACCCTTCTCCAGCATACGGCGGGAAAACTCGTGGGCGGTCTTGGCATCGTAGAGCATGACGGGGACGATGGGATGCTCACCGGGCAGCAGCTCGAAGCCCAGCTTCTCCATCTCAGCACGGAAATAGCGGGCATTCTCATGCACCTTGTCGCGCAGAGCGGTGGACTCGGTCAGCAGTTCCAGCGTCTTGATGGTGGCGGCGCAGATAGCGGGAGCCACGGTGTTGGAGAACAGGTAGGGACGGCTGCGCTGACGCAGCAGATCCACGATCTCCTGGCGGGCAGCGGTGTAGCCGCCGCTGGCACCGCCCAGTGCCTTGCCGAAGGTGCCGGTCAGAATGTCGATACGACCCTGCACACCGCAGAACTCGGGCGTGCCGCGGCCGGTCTCGCCCATGAAGCCCACAGCGTGGCTCTCATCGACCATGACCAGAGCGTCGAACTCGTCAGCCAGATCGCAGATAGCCTTCAGATTGGCGATATAACCATCCATAGAGAAAACGCCGTCGGTAGCGATCAGCTTGACCTTGGCACCCGCCTCAGTGGCGGCAACCAGCTGGGCGCGCAGATCCTCCATGTTGTTATTCTTGTAGCGGTAGCGCTGTGCCTTGCACAGACGGACACCGTCGATAATGGAGGCGTGGTTCAGCTCATCGGAGATGACCGCGTCCTCGGGACCCAGCAGCGTCTCAAACAGAGCGCCGTTGGCATCGAAGCAGGAGGAGTAGAGGATAGCGTCATCCATGCCGAGGAAGTCAGCCAGCTTGCGCTCCAGCTCCTTGTGGATACCCTGAGTGCCGCAGATAAAGCGGACGGAGGACAAACCGAAGCCCCACTTGTCATAGCTGTCCTTGGCTGCAGCGATCAGATCGGGGTGGTTGGAGAGACCCAGATAGTTGTTGGCGCACATATTCACCACGCCCTTGGCGGCGGTGGTGTCGATGCAGGAGCGCTGGGGAGTGGTAATGATCCGCTCATCCTTGTAGGTACCTGCCTCGCGGATGGCGGCAAGTTCATTGCGGAACTTTTCCATTGCGGATTTCATAGGTTTTCCTCCTTACTTCTTGGTCCAATCCAGAACGACCTTGCCGGACTCGCCGCTGTTCATGGCAGCAAAGCCCTTCTCGAACTCGGTGTAGTGGAAACGGTGGGTAATGACGGGGGTCAGATCCAGACCTCCCTGCACCATGTAGCTCATCTGATGCCAGTTGTCCATCTTGCGGCCGTAGATGCCCTGCAGGGTCAGACCCTTCATAATGATGCTGTTCATGTCCATATCGACGGGCTTGCTGGAGATACCCAGCAGGCTGATCTTGCCGCCGTTGCGCATAACAGAGATCATCTGCTTCAGACCGGCAGGTGCGCCGCTCATTTCCAGACCAACGTCAAAACCCTCTGCGATGTTCAGGCGCGCCATAACATCCTTCAGGTTCTCACGGCCAACATTCACCGCGGCATCAACACCCATCTTGCGGGCGAGCTCCAGACGGTAGTCGTTCATATCGGTGATGACAACGCGGCGGGCGCCTGCGTGCTTGCAGATACCGGCGGCAATGATGCCGATGGGACCTGCGCCGGTGATGAGGACATCCTCGCCCACCAGATTCCACATCAGAGCGGTGTGGGTAGCATTGCCGAAGGCATCAAAGAAGGCGACAACATCCTCGTCCAGATTTTCGTCAATGGCGATGACGTTGGTAGCGGGGATGCACAGGTACTCCGCAAAAGCACCGGCGCGGTCAACGCCGACACCGAAGGTGTCCTTGCACCACTGAATATCGCCGTTGCGGCAGTTGCGGCAGCGGCCACAGGTGATGTGACCCTCACCGCTGACGCGCTGACCGATGTGGAAGCCTTCCACGCCCTCGCCCAGCTCAGCGATCTCACCCACATACTCGTGACCGACCACCATAGGGGGCTTGATATGCTCCTGAGACCAGGGATCCCAGTTGTAGATATGTACGTCCGTACCGCAGATCGCGGTCTTGTGAATCTTGATCAACACCTCGCCGGGACCGACCTCGGGAACGGGGACCTGCCGAAGCTCCAGACCGGGGCCGGCAACGGGCTTAACCAGTGCGTCCATCATACGTGCCATAATTGTCCTCCTGTAAAATACATTTTATTTTGTTTCGTATTCCGGTTATAGACAGTATAAAGGAGCATTTTTTTAATGTCAAGGCGTTATTATCAATTATTTCAAAAATCAATCGCAGCGGTGGGTCATGATCTCCAGAATGACCTTGTCGGTGAGCTGCATACCCTCCTTGGCGAGCACACCCACGTTGGCGATAGTAGCATCAACGCCCTTGGTGACGATACCGTCACCGCCCTTGAACTCATCGCCGTTTTTCCACATCTCGTAGCCGAGAATGCCCGCGTCCACAGCGGCGGCGATCTTGGCAGCGCAGGAGGGCTTGGCACCGTCGCAAATGGTGCCGGAGAGGATGGCGACAGCGTTAACGATGGTGTGGGCAATGGCCTCATAGGTGCCTTCCAGCAGGTAAGCGATACCCGCGCCCGCACCGACACCGGCGCTGATAGCGCCGCAGTACGCGCTCAGACGGCCAATGCCGCTCTTCTGATGAATAGTGACCAGATCGCTGAGGATGACCGCGCGCAGCAGCTTCTCATGGCTCACGCCCAGATGCTTTGCGTAGCGGACCACAGGGAGAGAAGCAGTCATGCCCTGATTGCCGGAGCCGGAGCAGATGACGACGGGCATCTCGCAGCCGCTCATGCGGGCATCGCTGCCTGCGGCAGCCCATGCCTTTGCCTCATTTCTGATGTCCTCAGGGTAGTTCTTCAACAGGGTGGAGCCGATATTGGCACCCCAGCTGCCCTTGATGCCCTCCTCGGCGATAGCGCTGTTGTAGTTGATCTGGCGCTCGATAAACTCCTGCACCAGAGAGAGCTCCACGGTGTTGGCAAACTCAAGGATCTCCTCCACGGTCATGGCAGGGCGCTCCTGATCGACAACAACGACCTCATCGGAAAGGGGCTTCTCCAGCAGCACCTCGCCATTCTTCTCCACACGGACGACGTTGGAGTGGCTGTCAGCGATGTGGACAAGAGCGGTATGCTCCCCTGCCCACGCGGTCAGCTTGATATCCAGCAGATGGGAGGTCTCCACGCAGATGATCTCAATGGGAGTCTCGGTGGAATAGCGGGCGATCTCGGGATACTTCGCGCTGTCCACACGGGAGATGACCTGCAGGATCTCGTCCGCCTCGCCGGCGACGATGCCTGCGGAGATAGCGGCGCGGATACCCTTCAGACCGCCGGTGTTGGGCACAACGACGCTCTTGACATTCTTGATGATGTTGCCGGAAACCTCGGCAAGCACGCGCTCGGGCGTTGCGCCCAGCGTCTTGCGCAGAAGCGCGGCACCGTAGGCGATGGCGATAGGTTCGGTGCAGCCGGTGGCGGGCACCAGCTCATCGTGCAGAACTTTGACATATGCCTGGATCTTCTCGGTCTGGAGCATAGCGTTTTCTCCTTTTATGTATCAATTTTACAGTAGATTCTTATCAATAACGATCTATCTATTGATTATATCATATTATTGCGAAATCACAAGAAAAACCATAGAATATGAGCAAGAAAAATCTTCCGTCATGCCCAGCCCTTGCAGACATCCACCCAGCCGGAAAACGCGCAGGCAGTGCGCGCAAGCTCCTCACAGGTTAGCTCGATGGCGCTGTTGCTGCTGCCGCAGGCGGGAAAGACGGTTTCAAACCGCTTCAGAGACTCATCCAGATAGACGGTGACACCATCGTTGACGGCAAAGGGGCATACCCCGCCCACACCGTGCCCTACCAGTGCCTCTACCTCGTCAAAGGTGAGCATTTTTGCCTTTGTGCCAAAGCGTGCCTTGTATTTAGCATTGTCGATCTTCGCGTCGCCTGCGGTAACGATAAGGATCGTGCCGTCACTCGTGTGAAAGGACAGCGTCTTGGCGATCCGGCATGGCTCACAGCCTACTGCCAACGCCGCAAGCTCAACTGTTGCGCTGGACACCTCAAATTCCAACACCCGCTCCTCCATTTGCAGACCCCTGAAATATTCTCTGACTTTTTCGATCGCCATAGCGGCTTCCTCCTTTGCATTCACATCTTTTTTATTGTACCATGAAAGCAGGGGAGAATCCAGTGCAAGAACATCCTTCCAGAGTCTTCCTGTTGACATTTCAGGCAGGTGGGGTATACTGACAGTAAGAAAAAAAGGGAGGATTTTCCATGAGCTTCGGGAAACGGCTGCGGGAGCGGCGCATTGAGCTTGGCATGAGCCAAAGCGAACTGGCGCGCATGTTGGGCGTAAGCTCGGCTGCGGTCAGCAATTACGAGAGCGGACAGAATGCCGTTCGGGAAGATGTTCTGCTTCGCCTGTTCCATGTGCTGGACACCGATCCCAACTATCTCTATCAGGACAGCGTTCCTCCCCGCAATTTTGTCTGCTCGGTGGATGAAAAATCGCTTATTATGAAGTACCGTACCCTCAGCTCCATCGGGCAGCAGGCGCTTCACTCCCTGGCAGAGTCACTGGGGGCTTACCAGTCCGATCTGGAAAGCACAGCTCCCGCCGCCGAGGTGCGTCAGATCCCTCTCTACTTCTGCCCTGCCGCCGCCGGCTTCGCCGCGCCGGTCTTCGGTGAGGATTTTGAGTATATCGACGTTACCGGTGACATTCCTCCCGGCGCGGAGCTTGCCGTTCGCATCCAGGGCGACTCAATGGAGCCGTACATCGGCGACGGCAGTGTGGTCTACGTCAACCACGATCCGCTTGCGAACGGCGATGTGGGCATTTTCTGCGTGGATGGCGAGATCCTATGCAAGCAGTACGTGCGTGACGGGCTGGGCATGGTCTACCTCTTCTCGCTGAACCGCGCTCGCGCCGACGCGGACGTTGTTCTTCCCCGCACCAGCGGACGCTCTATGGTGTGCTTTGGCCGGGTGCTGCTGCCCGTTCGCCCCCCCATTCCCCAGAACTGAAAATTTTTGTTGACTTTTGAAATTTCCAGGTGTATACTCACCAAAAACCGAAAGGAGAGCTGGCAATGTACGGTTTCCACGCTGTGAATAACCTGTACCCTATGCCCTGGCACCGCCAAGGGCTTACATTGTCATACTCTTTTTCAGGTTAAGGTCCTATCTTACCGGATAAAAAGACAACAGTGCAAGCCAAACCAACGAGTTTTGCTTGCACTGTTTTTTTACATTTTTCAGGAGGAAAAAACATGAATACTATGGACGCATTGAAGCAGTTTTATGAAAGCTACGACGAAGACAACCGCCTTCTCTCCCGCTATGGCAGCGTGGAGTACCGCACCACCATGCGGTACATTGAAAAATATCTCCGCCCCGGAATGCGGATACTGGAGATCGGCGCCGCCACCGGACGCTACAGCCACACGCTGGCTCGGCAGGGTCACAGGGTAGACGCGGTGGAGCTTCTTGAACACAACATCGAAGCCTTCAGGAGAAATACGCAGCCGGGCGAGAGCGTCACCATCACGCAGGGGAACGCCACCGACCTCTCCGCCTTTGCGGATGACACTTACGATGTCACCCTGCTGCTGGGTCCCATGTACCACCTGTTCACGGAGGAGGAACAGCTTGCGGCGCTGAGCGAGGCAGTGCGCGTGACCAGAAAAGGCGGCGTTGTTTTTGCCGCCTACTGCGGAAACGACGCGACGATCCTGCAATTCTGCTTCCTCAGGGGAATGCTGAGGGACGAGCACTACCGGGCGCTGGTGGACCCCGTCACCTTCAAGGCAAAATCCGATCCCATCGACCTCTTCGTCCTCCACCGTCCGGAAGAGATCTGCGCCCTGCGCTCCCGCTTTGCCGTAACGCCCCTGCATTTCGTTGCTTCAGACGGTTATGCCAACTACATGCGCGCCGCGCTGACGGAAATGGACGAGGAGCTGTTTGAAGCCTATCTCCGCTACCATTTTGCCACCTGTGAGCGGCAGGATATGCTGGGATACTCCAACCACTATCTGGATATATTCAAAAAGGATTAACAAGAGTTCTGCGAGGCAAAAAACAGCGCGCCGCAGAACGCGGCGCGCTGTGAATATGTTTTTTACGCTTAGATAAGGTTCTTCTCAGTTTCCTTGCTGAACAGATGGACAACATTGCCGCCGAAGGTAATGTTGACCTTGGAGCCGTAACTCAATCCGGTCTTCTGCTCAGTGCTCAGGTCGATGGTGGGCAGGATCACGATGGCATCCTTGCCGGAGATGTTGATGTGCATGTGGATGGTGCTGCCCATCAGCTCGGTAACATCAACAGTAGCGGGGATCGCGCTCTCGCCTTCAGCACTCAGCATAATATGGTCGGGGCGGATACCCAGCGTGATCTCCTGAGGTGCGACATTGCCTGCCTTGAGAGCGGCCTGCTTATCCTCGGGCAGAGCGATCTTCGTGCCATAGACGGAAACAAAGTAGCTGTCGCCGTCCTTGTCCAGCTTGGCATCGAAGAAGTTCATCTGGGGAGTGCCGATGAAGCCGGCGACAAACAGGTTGGCAGGATGATCAAAGACCTCCTGAGGAGTGCCGATCTGCTGAATGAAACCGTCGCGCATGATGACGATGCGGTCACCCAAAGTCATAGCCTCGGTCTGGTCATGGGTAACATAGATAAAGGTGGTGTTGATCTTCTGGCGCAGCTTGATGATCTCTGCACGCATCTGATTTCTGAGCTTGGCATCCAGATTGGAGAGGGGCTCGTCCATCAGGAAGACCTTGGGCTCACGCACGATGGCGCGGCCGATGGCAACACGCTGACGCTGACCGCCGGAAAGAGCCTTGGGCTTGCGGTCAAGGTACTGGGTGATGTCCAGAATGGCGGCAGCCTCACGGACCTTGCGGTCGATCTCGTCCTTGGGGACCTTCTTGAGCTTGAGAGAGAATGCCATGTTCTCGTAAACGGTCATGTGGGGATACAGGGCGTAGCTCTGGAAGACCATAGCGATATCGCGGTCCTTGGGAGCCACATCATTGACGACCTTGCCGTCAATGATCAGCTCGCCCTCGCTGATCTCCTCCAGACCGGCAATCATACGCAGGGTGGTGGACTTACCACAGCCGGAGGGACCGACCAGAACGATAAACTCCTGATCCTTGATGTCCAGATTGAACTGCTGGACGGCGATGACACCCTTCTCGGTGATCTGAAGATTTACCTTCTCCTCCTCAATGGGAGCCGCGCCCTTCTTGACCTTCTTGGGCTTCTTCTGCTCAGCGCTGTGGGGATAGATCTTCATCACGTTTTTCAGGGAAACAGTTGCCATGCTTGCTGACGTTAGTAAGCGAGCCTCTGCTTACACTTACCTCGGAGATGCGGAGCAAAACCGCAGATCCTTTGCGACAGGTCTCCACACTGCCGCACCGCACGTCAAAGCGGGATCTCATCCTTTCTTGTCAGTCTGCCGCGCCATTTTGTGGAGTGACGGAGCAGCTCATGATTTGGATATCCGGGTACATTGCCCCAGATTACTTCAAGCATACGCCTTTTGCGAAAAATTGTCAATCGAATTGTGGAAAAACGGGGAAAATATTACTTATAAGGAACAATATCCCACCTTGACAGCAACACAGTACTGTACTAAAATATAGTATCATAAGATTATGTTGTTCGGATATGCCAAACAACTAAGGGTTATATGGAATATATTGAAGAAAAGAGGTAACTGCCATGAAGTTTTCCAGCAAGGTAAAAAAATGCGGTTTATCCCCCATGCGTAAGTTCTACCCCTACGCCTTTGCAGCCGAGCAGGCAGGTAAGAAGATCTACTCCCTCAATCTGGGCCAGCCGGATGTGGAAACTCCTCCCCAGTTTTTTGAGGCAGTGCGCAAGTTTGAACAGCCTGTTCTGGGGTATGCTCCCTCCGGCGGCATGCTGGTATTGATCGACGCGATCCGCAAGTACTACGACAATCTGAACATGCACTTTGAGCGGGAGGATATCCTCATCACCACCGGCGGCAGCGAAGCGCTGCAGATCGTCTTCAACTGCATTTTGGACGATGGTGATGAAATTCTGATCCCCGAGCCCTTCTATCCCAACTACACCACCATGGCGGTCACCACGGGTGCTTCCGTCCGCCCCATCCCCACCTCTCCCGAGGAGGGCTACCACTACGCTGACCGCGCCAAGATCGAGGCTCTTATCAATGAAAATACCCGCGCCATCCTCTGCACCAATCCCGGCAACCCCACCGGTAATGTTCTGACCCACGATGAGATGCGTATGCTGGTCGACCTCGCCAAGGATCACGATCTCTTCCTCATCGGTGACGAGGCATACCGTGAGTTCGTTTACGAGGGACAGGGTCTGCAGAGCTTTGGTGAGTTTGAGGACGCTGCGGAAAATGTCATCGTTCTGGACACGGTTTCCAAGCGCTTCTCCGCCTGCGGCGCCCGCATCGGCTGCATCATCTCCCGCAACAAGGAACTGATGGGCGAGTGCATGAAGTACTGCCAGTGCCGTCTGAGCGTTGCCACGCTGGATCAGATCGCCTCCGCCGCGCTGTATGATGTCGGTCCCGAGTACTTCGCCGCCGTCCGCGAGGAGTACAAGCGCCGCCGCGATACCGTTATGGAGAAGCTCGCAAAGATCCCCGGCGTCGTCTGCAAGTGCCCCAAGGGTGCGTTCTATGTCATGGCAGCCCTGCCTGTGGACAGTGCGGACGAGTTCCAGAAGTGGATACTGCAGGAGTTCGACGACAACGGTGAGACTGTCATCTGCGCCCCCGGCGGTCCCATGTACGCCACTCCCGGCAAGGGTCTCAACGAGATCCGCATTGCCTACGTTCTGAAGCAGGAGGATCTTGCCCGCGCCATGGATCTGCTGGCTCTGGGCATCGAGGCCTACAACAACCGCGCCAAGTAAGATAAGGACACAAAAGCTCCCGGCTGCCCAGAGAGCAGCCGTGAGCTTTTCATAACGAACAAATAAGGAGATCGACCATGAACCACACCATGCTCGCCATCACCCGCTTTACCCTCAGCGGCGGCTTTTACGCCGAGGTCATTGCCGAGACCGACGAGGTCGCCTTCTGGCTGGGGCACAGGGATGTGGATATCAAGGAAAAAATGTTTGCCCTCTCCCCCGCCCTTGCACCCAGCGAGCGCTGGGAAACCATGCTGGAGGATAACTGCGAGGAGTATATGGAGGACTTCCGCGAGGCGTGGCTGGAGGAATAATTATGTAACCTCTTTGTCACCATTCTGTCGTCAATTTTTGTTGAATCATAGCGGCACCGGTGCTATACTAAAGAAAACACCTTGCAAAGGAGCTGCTTGCTATGATGAAACGGGTTTGGGCGGTGCTGCTGGCACTGACCATGGTGCTGGCGCTTGCCGCGTGCGCCGCGGAAAACAGCGGCACACAGGAGCAGAACTCAGATCAGACGGTGACGCAGGATTCCGGTCAGAACACGGCGGGTACCCAGCCCGAACCGGGACAGGAAACTGATCCCGCGCCCGATTCAGAACCGGAGCCGGAACCCGAACCGGAACCCGAACCGGAACCCGAGCCGGAACCCGAACCGGAGCCAATCGTTGAGGAATATAAAATTCTTGACCCCACAGTGGCACCGGAGGGCGGTGTGCGCGACGGTGTGACATATGTCGCCTACAACGGCATCGTGGAGCATCTGTTCTTCCATCCGGTCATCGCCTATCCGGAGCTTGCCTTTGACGGCGATTATCAGTCCAACGGTCTGGACGACTGGATGGTAACGGTGGACGAATTTTTGAAGATTCTGAACAGTCTTTACAACAACGGCTACATACTGGTGGATATCGCGGACGTCTGGAGTGAGACCACCGACGAAAACGGCAATACCAAAATGGTGAAGAACACGCTTTATATCCCCGAGGGAAAGAAGCCTCTGATCTTCAGCTATGACGATGTAAACTACTATGAGTACATGCTGGAAAACGGCTTTGCCTACAAGCTCATCATCGGCGAGGACGGCAAGCTCTGGACCTGGGGGCTTGATCCCGAAGGCAACGAGGTCGTGAGCCGCGATCTTGACGCGGTGACGATTCTCGATAAGTTCATTGAGGAGCATCCCGATTTTTCCCCCTTTGGCGCGAAGGCATGTCTGGGACTGACCGGCTTTGAGGGTATTCTGGGCTACCGTACCCATACCACCACCGAGGACTGGACAGAGGAAAAGGAGACCTACCGCCAGCAGGAGATCGAGGCAGTGAAGCCCATTATCGAGGAGCTCAAGCGCACAGGCTGGACCTTCGCCAGCCACACCTGGGGACATATCCGCCTTGGCGGCAGTCTGAGCAGAACCACGCAGGACACAGAGCGCTGGTTTGACGAGGTAGGCAGTCTGATCGGCGAAACGACGATCATTCTTTATCCCCACGGCGACCGTCCGGACGGCAACGACTGGACGCTGACCGGAGAGACCTTCCGTTACCTCCACTCCAAGGGCTTCCGCGTTTTCTGCTCGGTAGGAATTGAGTCGTTCAGCTACATCAAAAAGGACATCAGCGCAGTCATCTGCGACAGAATGCATCCGGACGGAACTACGCTGCGCAGTGCCAAGTGTCTGGAACGGTACATGAAGTTCTACGATGCCAGAGAAATCATTGATCTCGCGGTTCGTCCCCAGCGTGAGGTCGGCTGGCAGGAGTAAAACAGGAGGTTTTTTATGACAAAACAGGAGCTTTGCCAAAAGGCTGTGGATATGCTGAAAATGGCATACGCGCCCTACTCCAATTTCCCGGTGGGCGCGGCGCTGGAGTGTGAGGACGGCACGGTTTTTACTGGCTGCAACGTTGAAAACGCCGGTTATTCCCCCACCAACTGCGCCGAGCGCACAGCAGTGTTCAAGGCAGTAAGCGAGGGATACCGGAAATTCTCCCGCATTGCCATCGCCGCAACAACAGAGCAGTTCTGCCCGCCCTGCGGTGTCTGCCGTCAGGTTTTACAGGAATTCGCGCCAGATCTTGAAGTCATTCTGGTCAACTGCAAGGGCGAAACCACAGAACTGACGCTCCGTGAGCTGCTGCCCTATGGCTTCGACAGCGGAAATTTGAAGTAAACAGCAGTTTTTGAGGGTGCCGCGAAAACGGCACCCTTTTTGTTTAGAATGGTAAATTGTTGTTTACATGACAATTTAGATTTCACCCTGCTGCGAAGCAGCAGAGACAGCATCATCTAATTGATAGCTGGTGTCTGTCTCCGACGGGTGACTTTTGTGCGGACAAAAGTCACCAAAAACCGTTAAG
>JAZOBV010000077.1:0-7169 GCA_045596145.1 Candidatus Pelethomonas sp. | reverse complement strand
CCGCGCAGACGGTTGACGATCAGAGTGGAGAGAGCCTCACCCTCAACGTCCTCGGCGATGATGACGAGCTTTCTGCCCGCCTGGACAAGCTGCTCCAGCAGGGGCAGAATATCGGAGATGACAGCGATCTTCTTATCGGTGATGAGGATGAAGGCATCGTCAACGATGGCTTCCATCTTCTCGGTATCGGTGACCATATAGGGGGAGATATAGCCGCGGTCGAACATCATGCCCTCCACGACCTCGCTGTAGGTCTCAGCGGTCTTGGAGTCCTCGATGGTGATAACGCCGTCGTGGCCGACCTTCTCCATAGCCTCGGCGATCAGCTTGCCGATAGCCTCGTCGCCGGAGGAGACAGTGCCGACGCGGGCGATATCCTCGGTGCCGTTGACCTTCTGGGCGTTAGCCTTAACGGAAGCCACAGCAGCCTCAACAGCCTTGGAGATACCCTTCTTCATCACGATGGGATTTGCGCCTGCGGCGAGGTTCTTCAGACCCTCACCAATGATGGACTGAGCCAGCAGAGTAGCAGTAGTAGTACCGTCACCGGCGACATCGTTGGTCTTGGTGGAAACCTCCTTGACCAGCTGAGCGCCCATGTTCTCAAAGGGATCCTCCAGTTCGATCTCCTTGGCGATGGTCACACCGTCATTGGTGATGAGGGGTGCGCCGAACTTCTTGTCCAGTACCACGTTGCGGCCCTTGGGACCCATGGTGATCTTTACGGTATCTGCCAGCTGATTAACACCGGCTTCCAGTGCCTTGCGGGCCTCATCGCCGCGCTTGATGAGCTTTGCCATGATAAATTACCTCCAATGAAATAGAAGATGTTAGTTTTGGGGGAGCTCGAGGGGGCAACGCCCACCTCGAATCAGATCGAACGCCCCGAAAAGCCGATTACATCGGCGTTCGGCTCGCAGAGCGAGGATTTTTGTGTTGGGGACCAACACGAAAATGACGGCGTTTAAGATCGTAGATTGATTATTTTATAATCAATCTACGATCGCCAGAATGTCATTCATGCGGACGATGACGAACTCCTCGTCCTCAACCTTGACGTTGGAACCTGCGTACTTATCAGTGATGACCTTGTCGCCGACCTTGACGGTCATAGCGACCTCCTTGCCATCCACCATGCCGCCGGGACCGACAGCGATGACCTCGGCAACAGAGGGCTTCTCCTTGGCTGCGGGAGCAAGGATGATGCCGCCGCGGGTGGTCTCCTCAGCCTCCATGATCTTGAGGACGATGCGGTCCTGCACGGGAGTGAGCTTCATAATGATTTCCTCCTATATGAATTTATTTTTTCAAACAAATTTTGACACCGTTAGCACTCAAACTTTTCGAGTGCTAACGGTGCTTATCTTACAACATCTGTATTCAGATTGCAAGGGGAATTTTGCAAAAATCTTCCCCTTTTACAAAATGTTCACAAAGAATGGTTCTTATCTCTCACCGCGCCATGTGGCGTTGGGATCGCATCCGGCGGGACCAAAGAAATTGACCTTCTTTTCCGACAAACGGATCACCACGTGGTCGCTTTTTGTGATCTCGCCATCCAGACAGGTGACGATCTCCTTACCGTCCCGGGGTTCAATGACGACCTCTTTCGCGGCGGCAAGCTGGACATACTTGGAAAATTTATCGTGTTCACCGTTTTTGTAGCTACCCACAAAGCGCAGGAACGCCGCGCGGCTGATCTTGTCCATCAGCAGGACATTCAAAGCACCGTCGTCCATTCTCGCCTGCGGGACAGGCATGAAGCCGCCGCCGTAATGGCGGCCGTTGCAAACCGCGGCGAGAGCGAAGGTTCCGGAGTAGGTCTTGCCGTCGATGGTCACATTCCACCGGTGATCCAGACCGCGCAGAATAAAATTCACCGCAAGGGACGCGATATAGCTGCCAGAGCCGCCCAGCATGGGGCTTTTGCCATAGGTATGTACGTCCGCCGCCACCTGTGCGTCAAAGCCGGAGCAGGCGATGGTCAGCGCCAGCCGCCCGTTGCAGTCGATAGTGTCCAGTGCGAACTGCGGACCGCCCCAGAGATTTTCCGCGTCAGCGAACAGCTCCGCCTTGTCGCCGAAATTTTTCAAAAAATCGTTGCCTGTTCCCACTGGGATGCAGGTCATGGCGGCAGTGGCGATGCCTGCGATGCCGTTGGCGACCTCGTTGATGGTGCCGTCGCCGCCGCAGACGTAAAAGCGGACGCTTTCCCCGGTGCGGGCGATGGTGCGGGCGGTTTCAGTGGCGTGACCGGGGCTGGTGGTCAAAATGCACTCCACATTTACCCCGTGCTTCACCTCCAGATTTTTCGCCATGGTCATCAGCCGGGCGGTGCAGTCCTTTTTTCCCGCAGTGGGATTGATAATAAAAACATGTCTCATAGTCGTCCCCTGATTTCCGGCGCTATCTACTGAACTGGTAGAGATCGCAGCGGATCATTCCATTGTAAAGCTTGCGCTTTTTGTCCGCCTTGCGGTTGAAGAAATGCTCAAATTCCCGGTGGCTGGTCAGCACCAGCACGCGCCACTTGGGCGGGATGTCGCGGTAGACTTTACCGAACACACGGTACAGCTCCTCCGCTTCCTCTTTTTCCAGAAGACGCTCTCCGTAGGGCGGGTTAGTCACGATCTGACCGTACTCCCCCGCACAGCGGAAATTTTTCACATCCGCACGCTCAAACCGCACGATATCCTCCACGCCTGCCTTGACGGCGTTTTCCTGCGCGATCTTGACCGCCTTTGGGTCGATATCGCCGCCCCAGATATCGTAATTGCCGTGGAATTCCCTGTCCATAGCTTCGTCCGCCGCGTCCATCCAGATGCCGCTGTTCACCCACGCCCACTTCTGGGCATCAAAGCTGCGGTCCAGACCGGGGGCGCGGTTTTTTGCGATCAGCGCCGCCTCGATAGCAATGGTGCCGGAGCCGCAGAAGGGGTCGCGGAAGGGGTCCTTGCCGCGATAACGGCTGAGCGTGACCATCGCCGCCGCCAGCGTTTCACGCAGGGGTGCTTCCAGAGATGCCGCGCGGTAGCCGCGCTTGTGCAATCCCGCGCCGCTGGTATCCAGATAGAGGTGGCACATATCCTTCTGGATAGCAAACTGGATCTGAAACTTGGTGCCGGTCTCCGGCAAACGTTCCACGCCGTATTTGCTGCTCAGCCGGTCAACGACTGCCTTTTTGATGATCTTCTGGCAGTCGGGAACCGAGTGGAGCATGGATTCCAGCGTAAAGCCCTTCACGGGGAACTGACCGTCCCGGGGGATATAGTCCTCCCACGGCACAGCGGCGGTCCCCTGAAACAGAGCTTCAAAGCTGCGGGCGGGAAAGCTTGCCATCACCAGCAGGACGCGCTCACCGCAGCGCAGATTGATATTGAGCCGGGCAATATCCGCTTGCGTACCGCGGCACAGCACCCGCCCGTTTTCCACTTGAACGTCCTTCAGCTCCAGACGGCGAAGCTCATCGCCCACCAAACCCTCCAGACCAAACAGGCAGGGGATCGCAAATGTCAGCATTCGGCACAACCTCCCACATTACATTGATTAATGACAGTATATCAAATCCCGGGCAAAAAGGCAATGGATTAGGATGTAAACAAACAGTTAAAAATATAAAGTGGAAATTTCTTTCTCTTCGTGATATACTTGATACAGTCGGCGCTTGCGAAACGCCGAAAAAACATCATTACCGGACAAGGAGGAAAATATTATGGAATTTGTTTTGATCGCGATCGGTGTCATTATTCTGATCCTGCTGCTGAGCAATATTCATATCGTTCAGCAGTCCAAAGCCTTTGTTGTGGAGCGTCTGGGCGCGTATCAGTCCACATGGGGTGTAGGTCTTCACATCAAGATTCCCTTCCTTGACCGTGTTGTCAAGCGGGTCTCTCTGAAGGAGCAGGTCGTGGATTTCGCCCCTCAGCCTGTTATCACCAAGGACAACGTCACCATGCAGATCGACACGGTCATTTACTTCCAGATCATTGACCCCAAGCTCTATACCTACGGCGTAGAGCATCCCATGAGCGCTATCGAAAATCTCACCGCCACCACCCTGCGTAACATCATCGGCGATCTGGAACTGGATCAATCCCTCACCAGCCGCGACCACATCAATACCAAGATGCGCTCCATTCTGGACGAGGCCACCGATCCCTGGGGCATCAAGGTCAACCGCGTTGAGCTGAAGAACATCATTCCTCCCCGTGAGATTCAGGATGCCATGGAGAAGCAGATGAAGGCCGAGCGCGAGCGCCGCGAAGCGATCCTGCAGGCCGAAGGTCAGAAGCAGAGTCAGATCCTTGTTGCGGAAGGTGAAAAGCAGTCCCTGATCCTCCGTGCCGATGCCGCCAAGCAGGCAAAGATCATGGAGGCAGAGGCGGAAGCCGAATCGATCCTGCGCGTGCAGCAGGCGACTGCCGACGCGCTGCGCATCCTGAACGAAGCAGCCCCCAACGATCAGGTCGTCAAGCTCAAAGCGCTGGAGGCATTTGCCGCCGCCGCCAACGGCACTGCCACCAAGATCATCATTCCCAGCGAGATCCAGTCTCTCGCCGGTCTTGCCGCCAGTGTGCAGTCCCTCATGGAGAAGGACGAAAAGTAAAAAGGCTGTCACACGACCCCTATAATCATAAAAAGCATGGAGTACCGTCATTGCGGCACTCCATGCTTTTTTGTTATTTCAAAATATGCGCCTTACGAAGCGGTGCTTTCAGTGCAAGGTAGAGAAATCCGGCACAGATCACCGCCAGCACACCGTTGACCAGCGACACGGGAAGCTTCACCGTCAGCGTTTCCACAACAGCTACCTGCCATGTAAAGCCCTTGATATACACACCGGAGATGATGTTCTTCGCCACATACAACACCGTGTATGTCACCGCTCCGGCAAGGCCGGCGATGAAAACGCGCACCTTCTCACTGCCGAAGGGGATGCGGTGCATCACGATTCCCGCCACATACGCCATCAGAAATTTATTGATGAAGGTGATATAAAACTCCGGCGCCCACGCGGGGTCGGTCAGATCTACCAACGCATTGCCCAGTCCCGCGGACAGTCCGCCGATCAGCGGTCCAAACAGCGTGGACGCAAGCACGCACATGGCATTGCCCAGCGAGAGTGCGGTCTTGCCCAGCGGTGTGGGGATCGGTATGCTGACAAATTTGGTCAGAACGAACACACAGGCGGCAAGCACGCCAACCAGCGTGATGTTTCGCACAGAAAAAAACTTTTCCTTCTTCATAACAATCAGCTCCTTATTTTTCTGTCTCTTGACAAGCGGAATGATATCCTGTACTCTGATTATACTACCATCTGGTTCTATTGAAACTGTCAGAATATATATTTTTTATGGTATCAGTTGGAGGGTGTTATGCTGGAACTGAACTTAAATCTCAATGATGCGCAGCCGCTCTACCTGCAAATCTATGAAAGCATTGCCGCGCAGATCCGTGCGGGACACCTCGCACCCGAAAGCAGGCTCCCCGGAAAGCGAAGTCTTGCCGCGCAGCTTGGCGTAGCGGTCAACACCGTGGACACCGCGTACCAGATGCTGGTCGCGGAAGGATATCTGGAAAGCCGCCAGCGCAGCGGCTTTTTTGTGCTGCCGTATACAGATACCTTGAAGCCTGCCGCTCCCATCCTGCAGCCGCCGCAGTCTGCCGCTCCCGCCTACCGTTTCGATTTGTCCACAGGCTCTGTGGATACCGCCCTGTTCCCCTTTCGCACATGGGGCCGCATTCAAAAGGAACTGCTGTACACCGGCGGCGAGCTGCTTGCCCACGGTCACCGCTCCGGTGACGAGGATCTACGCCTTGTCATCGCCGAGTACCTGCGCGCCTACCGTGGTGTGGAATGCGCGGCAGAGCAGATCATCGTCGGTGCGGGAATGGAATACCTTCTGGGACTGGTGGCGCAGCTCCTGCGGGGCAGCACCGCCGCCATCGAAAACCCCGGCTATGCCCGCTCCCGCACGATCCTGGAAAACTGCGGCGTTTCCTGCCGCTGTGTGGAGATCGACGAGAGCGGTCTTGCCATGGAGGGGTTGGAAGCAAGCGGCGCGAATCTCTGCTATGTTACTCCCAGCCACCACTTTCCGACAGGAGTCACCATGCCGGTGGGCCGCCGCGCCCAGCTTCTGCAATGGGCGGCACGGGAGCCGGGACGCTATATTCTGGAGGACGACTACGACGCGGAATTTCGCTTCGACATGCGTCCGCTGCCCAGTCTGCAGGGGATGGCAGGGCGAAACGGTCCGGTGATCTACCTCTGCACCTTCTCCAAGAGCCTTGCCCCGGGTATCCGCATCGCCTGCATGGTGCTGCCCGCTGAGCTTCTCAAGCGCTGGCAGGAAATATTCGGCACCTATGCCAATACTGTCAGCCGCTTTGAGCAGCAGACCCTGCGCCGCTTCCTTGCGGACGGTCACTTCACCCGCCATCTTGCCCGCATGAGAAAAATCTACAAAGCCCGCATGGAGCTGCTCTGCGCCGCGCTGGAGGACACCTTTGGAAAGGAACGCGTCACTCTGCAGGGACGGCATACCGGACTTCACCTTCTGCTTACCCTGCGTGATGCCCCCGGCGAACGCGAAATGGTGCTTGCCGCCGCCCGGGAGGGCGTAGGTCTGCGGGGACTGAGTGAATATTATTTACAGCAGCAGGAGAACTGCCCGGTCAACACGGTGGTCATCGGCTATGCCTCTCTTCCGGACCACGAAATTCCTGCACTTACGGAGGCTCTTCTGCGTGCATGGGGGGATTTTGAAGGCTCTTAACGTGTATAAATTGTTGTTTACATGACAATTTAGATTTTACCGTGCTGCGAAGCAGCAGAGATAGGCATCATCTAATTGATAGCTGGTGTCTGTCTCCGACGGGTGACTTTTGTGCGGACAAAAGTCACCAAAAACCGTTAAGGGGATACCCCTTAATATCCCCGTTTGGACAGAAAATGAACTTTCCCGGCTGCTTATCGGCACACCCTCGAAGGAAACGCGCTTCATTTGCCCCGCTCACCCGCTACACTGTTATAAATGGCAGCTTTCTGCCTTTGCTTCGGGGTGCCTTGCTGTTGCAGCGGTCTTGCGGTGCGCACACCCCAATTAGGCACTCCAAAATAAAGGCACAGACTGCGAAAACGTACCGCAGAAGCGGGTGAGCGGGGC
>JAZOBV010000076.1:0-18402 GCA_045596145.1 Candidatus Pelethomonas sp. | reverse complement strand
AGGGAGCGTTGCAAAAGCAACGCGCCCTTTAGTTCCTGTGATGCTAAAAATCCATTTTGAGACAGCTCCGGCAAAATTCCATGCGCATCTGCTCCCAATGGTAGAGAAACAGCGTTACTGCCAGAAGGTCGGCGCAGCCGCCGGGGGAGAGGTTTTCGGAAATGAATTTCCGGTCAAGGGCTTCGATCTCCTCTGTGGAGGGGATGCGGTCATTCATGATCAGTTCCTTCGCCCACTGCCCGCCGTTGTAGATGTCCCTCTTGACCCCTCGTTTTATCATGTTGGTGTCTTCGACGGTTGCGATCAAATGCAGCAATGCCACTGCTGCCGCTTGCTCCTCGGAAAGTCCCTGTGCAAGTGTGCGGCGGAGGGCGGGGAGAGATACATTTCTCACATGAGGAAATCCGTCAGCAACCTCACCCCGGGCGCCCCGAATCTGTAAGGTGTAGTATATGCTTTCTCCGGCGGTGTGCAGGTGGTCGGCTTTTTCGATTTGCGCAAAGTCTGCCTCCATGGCCGATTCGGTCATCCGCTTGCATTCGTCCAGAATATTGTCCGCGGCGGGGAAGGGGAGATCCCAGTTCCACAGCCGCCCGATGGCTCCGCACAGCGTGCCCATGAGGAAGATCGCGCCCTTGTGGGTGTTGACGCCGTTTGTTGCGGAAAACATTGTGCGCTCCGCGTCCAGTCCCAGAGGGCGTAGACGGCGGAAGGTTTCCTCCGGCGCAAGTTTACAAGTCGCAGCTCCCATGAGAAAGCAGTTTTCCCAGTAGGGGGAGAGCGCTGCGGCGCTGCTTTCAAAGAGCGGGAGATCCATATCCGTGTGACTTCCGTTGTTATTGCGGTCCACCAGACCGGGTTTGGGAGTTACGTTGACCTCTGCCAGAAGGCTCCATGTGGCAAGCTCGGATACAAGCTTTGCGTCAGCATGGGTAAAATGCTGTGCCAGCATTCGAAGGGTAGCTGCCCACAATTCATCCTTCGAGTGGAGCCGCCTGGAAGCGCAGCCCCTGCCGGGAGCGCCGCAGACCAGACAGCCGCGCTCTGCGAAGCCCAGCTTCTCACGGGAGATCGGTCCGTTTTCACTGATCACGTCCATGTCAAACAGGCGGCCTAGGGAGTGCTGATCCTCGATGCGGACGCAAAGCACCTTGATCTCGGCGGCATCTCCTGCCGCTGCGTACAGGCGCTCGCAGCCGGTATGTGCGTTCTGATCGCTCAGAAGCTCAAAGGGGATGCCTCGCTCTGTGAGCTGCTCTTCCAGACGGCGGCAGCCCTCCAGGAAACCGCGGCGGATCGCAGGCGTGTTCTTGATACCGCCGGCAATATTCATGGTAAAGGAGATCAGCGGGCATTTCTTTTCCGCGAGCGCGGAAGCGATGCGCGCTGAACGTGCCTCGCGGCAGGCGAGCATATCCGACAATGTGGCGTAGAAATACTGCATGGAGGGCTCCTTCTCAGAATTTTCTGTCGCTTCGTTGCTGCTGACAGAGTGTTTGCTGTCAGAATTCCCAGGGAGTGTCGTTTTTCGGTGCGTTTCCATCATCGGGGGTAACGCCCATCCGTGCCTGTGCCATCTCATAATATCCCAGTTCGCTGAGGGTGATGTACGGTGTGAGCCAAATGTCCAGAATACCAAAGGTCAGCAGGGAAACGGACCGCCAGCCGAAAAAGCTCAGATCCAGAACGAACAGGTCCATTTTCATACCCTCGGTCTGCCGGCAGCTCAGGGCGATGGCCTGCGACGCTGTAAGGCTGGGATCGTTGATGATGTTGAGCATGGCAAAGCGGTAGCGGTAGGCTGCAATGAAGCCGGGAAAGTAGAACAGCAGGGACCACAGGAAGACCTTGATGCCAACCAGAATATCACACCAGATCACCTTGCCCACAATGCCCAGCCCGTCTGCCAGAGCGGAAATGGGCGTTTCCTCCCGGCGGCGGATGCCCATGCAGTAGGAATAGTAGCCCGCGTGGATCACGGTGGCGGCAAGGCTCACAAGAATGGTCGCAAAGGTGCGCACAGGGGTGGAGATATTGGGCTCTGCCGTGATATACATCTCGCCGTACTGCAGAATGTGCTCCATAGTGTGCTTCAGATGCACAATGGACAGCGTGCCGTATTCCATCAGGGAAACGACCTCGCTGAGCACGTTTGTGATCACAAGCATAATGGCAGTGACAAGGATGGGGGATACCCGTCCGGTGCGAACCAGTGCTTTTGCCTCCGCCTTGATATCGACTCTGCTTCTCATAATGTGTCCTCCTTATTTTGGCAATGGGAAATTTCAAAAATCGATTAATTTTTTCGATTACAGGTAAAAAAAACGCCATTCCGGCAGTTTTTTGTTGGTAATACTTTGATTGTATCAGTAAATCGAAAAAAACGCAATTTAGGAAAACGTGGAAAATTGTTACTTTCTTAACAAAACTTTATAAAAAAGCTTGCCTAATACTGCGGAATAATTGAGAAAACCGTCAAAAAACCGCTTTACACGGAAGAAAGAAAATAGTATGATATAACATGTAATGTCGTGAGCTTATGCTCGATCAATAAAACGAGGTGAAGGATATGGCACAGGCCTTTTTCGGCGGCATCCATCCCAATGACCAGAAAGCTGCCACAAACAAAAAGCCCATTGAGAAGCTTCCTCCCCCCGCACTGGTGGTGATCCCGATGTCCATGCACATCGGCGCGCCCTGTGCGCCCTGTGTATCGGTAGGTGACCATGTAACGGTGGGGCAGAAGGTCGGTGAGGCGACCGCCGCGGTTTCATCCCCCGTCCACGCCAGCGTGTCCGGTACGGTGGTGGCTGTGGAGCCCCGTCCCCATTTCAGCGGCGTGAATGTCATGAGCGTTGTGATCGAAAATGATTTCAATGATACGCCCTGTGATGCCATCAAGCCCGTGGAGAATCCCGATCAGCTCACTGCCGATCAGCTTGCGGAGATCGTCAAGGAAGCCGGTATCGTCGGCATGGGCGGCGCAACGTTCCCCACCCATATCAAGATCGCGTCCAGTGTCGGCAAGGTGAATACGGTCATCATCAACGCCGCCGAGTGCGAGCCTTACATCACCAGCGACCACCGCCTGCTTCTGGAGTATCCGGAAGAGGTTATTGGCGGCGCTAAGATCCTTGCCCGCATTTTCGGCGTAGACCGGGTACATATCGGCATTGAGGCCAACAAGCAGAACGCGGCGGAGCTGCTGCAGGTGAAGATCGCGCAGGAGAAGGCTCCCATCGTGGTGGAGGTCCTGCATACCCGCTATCCGCAGGGTGCGGAAAAGCAGCTCGTTCAGGCGATCACCGGCCGTCAGGTGCCCCCCGGTGCGCTGCCCGCCTCGGTGGGCTGCGCGGTGTTCAATGTGGTGTCTGTGGCTGCCATTTACCGCGCGGTTTATGAGGGCGTGCCTGTTACACACCGCATCGTTACCGTCTCCGGCTCCGGTGTCAACGAGCCGAAAAATCTCTACTGCCCCATCGGCACACCCGTGTGTGAGCTGCTGGATGCCTGCGGCGGCGTGAACAGGAGCACCTTCAAGATTTTGATGGGCGGCCCCATGATGGGTACTGCCCAGTATGATATGAACGTTCCCGTGGGCAAGGGAACCAACGCCATCCTCGCCTTCTGCGGCAAGGAGGAGCGAAACAGTGAATACCCCGCCTGCATCCGCTGCGGCAAGTGCATGAGCGTTTGCCCCATGCACCTGCAGCCTGTGTTCATGTACCACTTTGAACACGCCGATATGCTGGAGGAGCTGGAAAAGGCGAACGTCATGGACTGTCTGGAGTGCGGCGCGTGCAGCTATATCTGCCCCGGGCGGCTCCATCTGGTGCAGACCTTCCGTACCGGAAAGCAGAAGATCAACAATGCCCGCGCGGCGGCGAAGGCTGCCGCGGAGGCGAAAGAGAAGAAGGAGGGCTAAGCATGGATTATAAGGAACTGAATCTGATCGGCTCATCCTCACCTCATATTCGCACCCGCTATGGTACGAGCCATATCATGGCGGAGGTCATCGTTGCGATGATCCCCGCGCTGTGCTTCGCGATCTATAATTTTGGCCCCCGCGCGTTGGTGAATACACTGGTGTCTGTTCTGGGCTGCTGCATTTTTGAGTGGATCTACCGCGCGATGATGGGTAAGAACAACACGGTGGAGGATATGAGCGCCGCTGTCACCGGTATGCTGATCGCTTTTGTCTGCCCGGTGACCATTCCCTACTGGATGCTGCTGGTGGGCGACTTCTTTGCCATCGTTATTGTCAAGCAGCTCTTCGGCGGCGTGGGCAAGAACTTCTTAAACCCCGCGCTGGCGGCCCGCGCGTTCATGTTTTCCTGGGCGGGGGAGATGACCACATGGGTCGGTCCCCGCACCTCGGTGCCCGTCACGGGAGAGATCGACGCCGTCACCTACGCAACGCCCATGGCGCTGCTGCATCAGAACGATCTTGCGGGCTTGATGGAGATGTACGACCTTCCCGACATGCTGGTGGGCTTCATCGGCGGTTCCATCGGTGAGGTCAGCGCCCTGCTGCTGATCTTCGGTGGTGCATATCTGGTGTTCCGCAAGATCATCACATGGTATATCCCTTTGAGCTATATCGGAACGGTCGCCGTTTTGACCTTCCTGTTTCCCCGGGGCAACGATCCCCTCACCTGGATGCTCTATCAGCTTCTGGGCGGCGGTCTGCTGCTGGGTGCGTTCTTTATGGCAACGGACTATGTCACCTCTCCGGTCAGCCATCGCGGTCAGGTCATTTTCGGCATCGGCTGCGGTCTTCTGACGGTGTTTATCCGCTACTTTGGCTCCTATAATGAAGGTGTGTGCTACGCGATCCTTGTCATGAATCTTCTTGTCTGGATGATCGACAAGAGCATCAAGCCCGCCCGCTTCGGTGTATCCCCTGAAAAGCGGGAGAGAAAAGCAGCCGGCGATGAAAAGAAGGAGGCGGAAAAGAAATGAGCAAAGGAACTGTGACTGTGGAGGGCAAGAGCAAGCTGCCCGCCGTGGATCTTGATCCCCGCTACATTGCAAGACTTACCGCGACTCTGCTGGGCATCTGCGTGGTGGTAGCCCTTCTGCTTGGCATCGTCAACAGCATCACTGAGCCGATCATCCGCCAGATGCAGGAGGAAAAGACTGCCGCCGCTATGGCTATGGTGCTGAAGGCGGACAGCTATGAGGAGATCCCCTCCGACGTTGAGAATGTTGCAGCTATGTACCGCGCGGTCGCCGGCGGCGAGCAGATCGGTTATGTGGTGGAGGTCACCAGCAGCGGCTTTGGCGGCGCGATGAGTCTGGTCGTGGGCGTTGATATGGACGGAAAGGTGACCGGTGTATCAGTAACAGATCACGCGGAAACCAAAAATATCGGCACCAAGGTGACCGATGACAGCGCTGTTCTTGCCCGCTTTATCGGTCTGGTGGAAAGCATCACGGTAAACTCCGGCGCGAACCGGTTTGATGGCATCTCCGGTGCCACGGTGTCCAGCAAGGCGGTCACCGCGGGCGTGAATACCGCGCTTGCCGCTGTGGCGGCGCAGAGAAGCTAAGGGAGGAGGAGCGGTATGAAATTTTCAACAATGCTGAAAAAGGGACTGGTGACGGAGAACCCTGTGCTGGTACAGCTCCTTGGCATGTGCTCCGTGCTTGCTATCACCACCTCCATCTCCAACGGTCTGGGCATGGGCATTTCCGTTACGGCGATCCTCATCTGCTCCAATGTGGCGATCTCCCTGCTGCGCAAGATCATTCCCGAGCAGATCCGCATCGCCGCTTACATCGTGGTCATCGCGGGATTTGTCACCATGGTCGATCTGCTGCTGCAGGCGTTTCTGCCGGACATCGCGGCATCGCTGGGTGTTTTTATCCCGCTGATCGTGGTCAACTGCATCATTCTTGCCCGCGCGGAGTCCTTTGCGTCCAAGAATAAGCCTCTCGCCGCCGCGCTGGACGGTCTGTGTCAGGGCATCGGCTACACCATCGTGCTTCTGCTGATGAGCGGTATCCGTGAGCTGCTGGGCAACGGAACGCTGGCGGGGCATCAGATCTTCCCCGCTGAGTATGGCGCGCTGATGATGGTGCTGCCTGTAGGCGGCTTTCTGACGCTGGGCTTTCTGATCGCTCTGATGCAGTGGGCACAGCGCAAGCTCTCAAACAAGGGAGGTAACAGCTAATGGATATCACAAAGCTTCTCGCCATCTCTCTGGGCGCGATTTTGGTCAACAACTTTATTCTGGTACAGTTTCTGGGAATCTGTCCGTTCATGGGCGTTTCCAAGAAGATGGATACCGCTGTTGGCATGGGCTGTGCGGTCATCTTCGTTATGGCGCTGGCAAGCGCCCTGTGCTATCCCGTCAATCAGCTTCTGATCGCGCTGGATCTGGAATATATGCAGACGGTGGCGTTCATTCTGGTCATCGCTTCTCTGGTGCAGCTTGTGGAAATGTTCCTGAAAAAGGCAGTTCCCACGCTGTACGACGCGCTGGGTGTGTATCTGCCGCTGATCACCACCAACTGCGCGGTGCTGGGCGCTGTGCTGCTCAACGCGCAGGAGGGGTATAATTTCATTGAATCCGTGGTCTACGGCATCACCGGCGGCGTGGGCTTTCTGCTGGCGATCGTTCTGTTCGCCAGCATCCGTGAACGGCTCCAGTTCTCCTCTGAGCCGCCCAAGTCGTTTGAGGGATTCCCCATTGCGCTGGTCACCGCGGGACTGATGGCGCTGTGCTTTATGGGCTTCAGCGGTCTGAAGGTCTGGTAAGGGGGCGAAAACATGAATATTTTATATGCTGTTTTGACGCTGGGCGTCATCGGCTGCCTGTTCGGCGTGATTTTGGCGGTGGCGTCCCGGGTGTTTGCTGTTCAGACTGATCCCCGTCTGGGCGAGATCACGGAGTCCCTGCCCGGCGCGAACTGCGGCGGCTGCGGCTATCCCGGCTGCGCCGCCTGCGCACAGGCGATCCTTGAGGGCAAGGCTCCTGTCAATGCCTGCCCCAGCTGCGTGGGTGAGAAGGCTGCCCGCATTGCGGCTATTATGGGCGTTGAGGTGCAGTCCGTGGAGCGCCGCGTGGCGTTTGTCCGCTGTGCCGGCGGTAACCGTGCCAGCCATAAGTTTGAAAAGTATCTGGGTATCAGCGACTGCGTGGGCGCGATGAAGATCGCCGGAAACGGATTCCTCGACTGCAGCGCCGGCTGTCTTGGTCTTGGTACCTGTGTCAAGGCGTGCAAATTCGATGCCATCCGCATCAATGAAAACGGCGTTGCCGAGGTGGATAAGAACAAATGCACCCACTGCATGAAGTGTGCCGAGGTCTGCCCCCGCGGTGTTATCGCGGATATGCCCTACGCGGCGGATATCATTCTGACCTGCGCCAGCAAGGATAAAGGCGTTGTGGCAAAAGCCAACTGCGCGGTGAGCTGTATCTCCTGCAAGATCTGTGAGAAAAACTGCCCCAACGGTGCCATCACGATCAAGAATAATCTCGCATTCATTGATTATACCAAGTGTACCGCATGCGGCATCTGCGCCAGCAAGTGCCCCAGAAAGGCCATCGTGAACCACAATGACAACGGAAAAGTCGCCCCTGTGGTCGTGGTGCAGAAGTAAGAAAATGATGAAGGAACAACTCAAGGGCAGTCTGCTGCTTCTGCTGGGAACGGCGATCTGGGGCTGCGCCTTTGTAGCGCAGAGCGTCGCTATGGATCACATCGGTCCCTTTACCTTTCAGGTAGGGCGAAGTCTTCTGGCAGTAGTGGTTCTGGTTCCTGTGGCGGCGCTGTTCGACCGGGGGCGGCAGGATGGCGGAACGTATCTCGCCCGCTGGCAGGATAAAAAGCTCTGGAAAACGGGACTTCTGTGCGGTCTTGCCCTGTTTGTGGCATCCGGCTTGCAGCAGATGGGCATGGTGTATACCGATCCCGGCAAGGCGGGCTTTTTGACCGCCATGTACATTGTCCTCGTTCCGGTGCTGGGCCTGTTTCTGGGTAAGCGCCCCGGTATACTGGTGTGGATCAGCGTGGGTCTTGCGGTGGCGGGACTGTATCTGCTGAGCTGCGTGGGCGTGGAGGGCATGAATATCGGCGATGTGTACCTCGTCGGCTGCGCCCTCGCCTATGCGGTGCAGATCACGCTGGTGGACCGGCTTGCGCCCGGTCTGGACGGCGTGCGGCTCAACTGCATCCAGTTTTTTGTGGCTGCAGTCCTGTCCGCAGTGGTCATGCTCCTTACGGAAACCCCCACGTGGGACGGCGTTCTCGCCTGCGCGCTCGCACTGCTCTACACAGGTGTGCTGTCCTCCGCAGTTGGCTTCACACTTCAGATTTTGGGTCAGCAGCGGGTGTCCGGTGAGAAGGCGGCGCTTATTATGAGCCTTGAATCCGTCTTTGCTGTGCTGGCAGGATGGCTGCTGCTCAGTCAGACCCTCTCCGGGGCGGAGACCATTGGCTGCTGTCTGGTGTTTGCGGCTGTGGTGCTGTCCCAGCGTCAGCCGAAAAAGGCAGAATTGAAATAGTGAAACGAGAAAAAGCGCCGCCAAAACGCGGCGCTTTTTCTATGGACTAAAATATTTAAGATCCGGTTAAGGTCAAATGAAATAATGCGGAAACCGACGGGAAATCTATTGCAAACAAAGCGGAATTTGGGTATGATAAAAGAAAACCATCCGGGAGGCGAGAGAATGAAGCGTGACAACCATTATTTAGGCTGGGGCATCACTGCGGTTGCGGTCGTCTGCTCGATCCTGTTGATCTACGACATCGTTTTTCGTGACAGCATTGTCATGCGGTACGCGGCAGCCTTTGTAAGAATCATCGCCCCTGTGATCTACGGTGCGTGCATTGCATACCTGCTGGCACCTGTGGTCAACTGGTTTGAGGGGATCATTGCTCCGCGGGCGAAGCGTGTCAGTGAGCAGAAGCTGTGGCTGCGGGCGATCTCCATCCTGCTGACATGGCTGATGGTGGCTGCACTGCTGTATGGCCTGCTGCAGGTGCTGATCCCGGAGCTGTACAAAAGCGTTTTGCAGCTGATCGCCAACGGTGAGAGCTACTATAATACCATCGTCGCGTGGGCGCTGGAGATCCTTGAAAATAACCCCGACTTTGCGGAGACGGCGGGCAGTGTGATGCAGGAGTATTATAACGATGCCCTTGCGTGGATCAGCGGTCAGCTCCTGCCGAAAATGGAGGTCGCGCTTCAGGCACTTACCGGCGGTGTGGTCGGTATTGTAGTATTTTTGAAAAATCTTCTGATCGGCTTCATTGTATCCATCTATCTGCTGGCGACCAAGGAGCGTTTTTCCGCCACAGGAAAAAAGCTCTGCTATGCGTTTTTCAGCGAGGAACGGGCGGCGCTGATCCTGCGGGGCACAAAGGTGACGGACCGTATTTTCAGCGGTTTCGTTCGCGGCAAGCTGCTGGATTCGCTGATCATTGGTCTGCTGTGCTTCGTCTTTTCCAGCATTTTCCGGTTTCCTTATGCTCCGCTGGTCAGTCTGATCGTGGGCGTGACAAATGTGATTCCCTACTTCGGTCCATTCCTCGGCGCGATCCCCAGCGCGTTTCTGATCCTGCTGGACAATCCCCTCAAGTGCCTGTATTTCTGCATTTTTATTCTTGCGCTGCAGCAGTTTGACGGAAATATTCTCGGACCCAAGATTCTGGGCGAAAGCATCGGTCTTTCCAGCTTCTGGGTCATTGTGGCGATCCTTCTGGGCGGTGGACTGTTCGGCGTGATGGGTATGTTCCTTGGCGTTCCGGTGTTCGCCTGTCTGTATACCGCGATCCGTGCCTATTCCGCCTACTGCTTGAAGAAAAAAGGTCTGCCTACGGATACGGACAGCTACTTTTCCGATCGTCCGGCCATAGAACCCACAGAACAGGACGAATAAAAACAAGGTAAAAATCACCCTCTGTCAAACAGAGGGTGATTTTTTATCAAAAGCTTTTGACCCAGGTGATCAGTGAGCCGTGATGGGTGTTTTCCCGTACAGTCCCCAGCATATAGTCTGTTACAGGACCGTTTTTTCGCATCTTCTCAAGAATTGCTTCCTGTAATTCCTCGATAGTCATTTCCTCATAGGATTTATTGGTTGGAACGGTAACGGTGGGGGCGGCTGCGGGCGTTGTGTCATTGTTGGGGACGGTCTCTGATGCCATCATCGGCTCTTCCGGCTTGATCGGCTCCTGTACCGGCACCGGCTTTTTCTGCCGGATCGGCTCCGGAGGAGCGGGTGTCTGACCGCTCAGCGCGGCGGGCAGCCATATCTCACCGGAATTAGGAGCAACGGTGACGGTGAGCTGTCCGTTTACGGCGGTCACACTGCCGCCAAACAGCGCGGCAGTGTACTCAGCGGCATTTCCGGCGGGAAGCTGAAGGTGAAGCTCGGAGTCGGTATTGTTGACCGCAATGAGTACCGCCTGACCGTCCAGCTCTCTCGCGAAAGCATAGCCTCCGGTTTGCAGGTAAAGCTCACGGTAACTGCCGCGGCTGAGTGCGGGGACCGTTTGGCGCAGTTTGCCCAGTGCGGCGATCAGAGCGGTGCGGGGATCGCTGCTTAATGCTCCCGCATAGTCTGCAAGGTGCAGCGCGGGGCGGAGGGACTCGTCGGAAAAGCGCTCTTTTCTGCCCTCAATGCCAAATTCCGAGCCGTAATACACAGAGGGAATACCCGGCAGGGTGTAGAGCAGGATGTGGACGGGAGCAAAGTGCGCCTTGTTGCTCAGACGGGTGGTGATGCGCTCCACATCGTGATTGTCCACGAAGGTATACAGCTTGTTCAGATCGCCGACCTGCCCTTGAACGTACTTGAGCGTGTGGGCGACCTCAAAGTAATTGTGGTCATTGTGGGCGGAGTAGAGCGCCTTGTGGAGCATGTAGTTGGTGACGGAGTGGAGGGTGGAGTCGTTGACCCAGCGGGAGTAGTCACCGTGGATCACCTCGCCCATCAGCCAGAAATCAGCCTTTGCACTGTCCGCAACGCGGCGCATCGCTTGCATATAGCCGAAGTCCATCACATCAGCCGCGTCCAGACGGATGCCGTCAATGTCAAATTCACTGATCCAGAAGCGGATCACATCACAGATGTAGTCACGCACCGCGCTGTTTTGCTGATTTAGTTTAACGAGAAGGTCGTGCCCACCCCAGTTCTCGTAGGAAAAGCCGTCGTTATAGGAATTGTTGCCGCCAAAGTTCACGCGGCAGTACCAGTCGCGGTAAGGGGAGGTCTCGCGGTTTTTCTTCAGGTCTTGAAAGGCGAAGAAGTCCCGTCCGGTATGGTTAAAAACACCGTCCAGAATGACGCGGATGCCCTGACGGTGGCACTCCGCGACAAAGCGGGTGAGATCCCCGTTGGTGCCAAGACGGCTGTCCACCTTTTTATAGTCTGTGGTTTCATAGCCATGCCCCACCGATTCAAAGAGGGGGCCGATATACAGCGCGTTGCAGCCCAGCTCCCGAATGTGGTCGATCCACGAGAGAAGCTCGATCAGACGGTGTTCGAGGGCTGTGTAAGGGTTCTGTTTCGGAGCGCCGGTCAGCCCGAGAGGGTAGATATGATAAAAAACCGCGTCATTGTACCATGCCATAGTGGAGTCCTCCATATCTGCAATGATGGGAAGAAAGGGGTTTTGCTGTGCAGCAAAACCCCTTTTGGCACGCCGGAAGGGATTCGAACCCCCGACCCCCTCCTTAGGAGGGAGGTGCTCTATCCAGCTGAGCTACCGGCGCATGTATTAACTTACTTATTATATCCAAATTTACAGAGATTGTCAACTGTGCGGGAGAGCCGCCTGACCGGCGGCTCTCCCGCTTTATCACATCTGAACCAGCTCCTGCTCCGGTTTTTCGCAGGGAACGACGCTTGTAACATGCAGAACAGGACCATCATCCTCACCATAGGGATCAAAATGCTCCGTGCGGCAGACTGCGGTGATCTGCACCCAGCTTGCTTCGGGGATGTCGCTGACATCCCCGCCGATACAGGCTACGGCAAGGAAGCTCATATCGTCCTCACAGCAGACCATGGCAAAGCGTCCGGGGGTGAAATAATCGCCGTACTGAGGCGGTTTAAGCATCTGGGCACGGTAGGTCACGGTCTTGCCCTCGTACATCTCGGGGTTGTCCATGATCTCAACGAACCAGAAGCCGTAGTCCTCATCCTTGATTTCGATAACGGGGGCGGAGAGGTCGAAGGCGGACACGGTGCCGTCCATATAGTCCTCGCTGGTGCCGTCCTCGTTCTCCAGATAAATGTCCGCCTGACGGTTCACCAGGCGGAGGTTGCGCTGGCGCAGAGTGCGGCGCAATTCCTCATTGCAGTGCTTAATGACGATCATATCCGCGTTGCGCAGCTTGTCCATCATCTGGGCAGTCATGTTGCGGCTGTACATCTCAAAGGTGCGGGCATCCGCCAGCGCGACGATCTGGTAGAGGATCCAGCTTTCGGGCAGAACATTGTAAAGATCCTGAATATTCCACATGCCGTTGAGCTCCACGATGATCTGCGTGGCACCGCATTTCTCCTGCTCAAAGAGGAGAAGCTCCGGAGTCAACAGTTCGAGATCATCCACAGGGAGGACGGTGACGTTACGGAGATTTTTATATTCCTCCTCACCTTCCTCGCAGGAGATGAGAAGCGTCTTGTCCTCGGCGGCAAAGCCATCAGAGAGGATATTGTTGATAAAGGTCGTCTTGCCGCTGTCCAGAAAACCGGAAAGGAGATAAACGGGAAAAACCTGCTCGTTCTGCGTCATGCTTACACCTCGAACAATTTCTTCAGCGCGGCTTCATCCAGCTTGCTGCCGATGACGCACAGACGGCCGGTATAATCCGCGCCGCCGAAGCGAACCTCGTGCTCCTCGGGAACATAGTCGAAGTGCAGCCACTTGCCGTCACCGCAGGAGACGATACCCTTGGCGCGGAGAACCGCGCCGTATCTGCCGCTGTCCAGCTCTGTGAGGATGGCGCACACCTTATCCTCGGAGAAGGTTTTTGCGGTTTCGGTGCCCCAGCTTGTGAACACCTCGTCAGCATGATGGTCGTGATGATGACCGCAGGAGCAGTGCTCATCATGCTCGTGATGATGGTGGTCATGGTCGTGGTGATGACCGCAGGAGCAGTGCTCTTCATGCTCGTGATGATGGTGCTCATGGTCATGGTGATGACCGCAGGAGCAGTGCTCATCGTGGTCGTGATGATGGTGCTCGTGGTCATGGTGATGACCGCAGGAGCAGTGCTCGTCGTGGTCGTGATGGTGGTGCTCGTGGTCGTGGTGATGACCGCAGGAACAATGCTCGCCATGCTCATGGTGGTGCTCATGCGTCTCAGCCATCAAGTCAGCGGCAAAGGTGTTGCCCTGCTCCATGGCGGCGAGGAGCTGCGCGCCGGTCAGCTCATCCCAGGGGGTGGTGACGATGGCGGCATGGTCATTGTGCTCGCGCAGGAGGGCGACAGCGGCGGCGAGCTTATCCTCAGAGAGCTTCTGAGTACGGCTCATAATGATCGCACCGGCGTTTTCCACCTGGTTTTCATAGAACTCGCCAAAGTTTTTCAGATAGACCTTACACTTGGTGGCATCTGCTACGGTGACGGCGCTGACAAGCTGCATTTCAGGAATTTCGGCAACAACCTCCTGCACCGCCTTCATCACATCGCTGAGCTTGCCCACACCGGAGGGCTCAATGATGATGCGGTCGGGCTGAAACTCAGCCATGACCTTCTTCAGCGCCTCGCCGAAGTCGCCAACCAGAGAGCAGCAGATGCAGCCGGAGTTCATTTCAGAGATTTCAACACCGACATCCTGCAAAAAGCCGCCGTCAATACCGATCTCGCCGAACTCATTTTCGATCAGAACGATCTTTTCGCCGCGGAGCGCTTCGTCCAGCAGCTTTTTGATAAATGTTGTCTTTCCGGCGCCGAGAAAGCCGGAGATAACGCTAACCTTTGTCATGGGAGAGTCCTCTTTTCCGTATATTTTAATTAATTAAAAACAAAAGTATGGATTTGACGCATCAAACCACTATCATTTTACTCCATTTTATCCGGATTGCAAGCGTTTTGCCCCGAAAGATAAAAAATCCTCCGGCAGCATACGCTGCCGGAGGACAGAGAAGCTTAGGTATTGTGGGAGGGGGTCTGACCCTTCAGCACAACATCGTGAGCGCCGCCCTCGACAATAGAGGTAGCGGATACCAGGGTGAGCCGTGCGTTCTTCTGCAGGTCGGGAATGGTGATGACACCGCAGTTGCACATGGTGGACTTGACCTTGTAGAGGCTCTTTGCCACATTGTCCTTCAGAGGACCGGCGTAGGTGACGTAGGAGTCAACGCCCTCCTCAAAGGCAAGATTGCCCTTGCCGCCCAGATCGTAGCGCTGCCAGGTGCGGGCGCGGTTGGAGCCCTCGCCCCAGTACTCCTTCATGTACTGACCGTTCACCAGAACCTTGTTGGTGGGGCTCTCGTCAAAACGGGCAAAGTAGCGGCCCAGCATGATGAAGTCAGCGCCCATAGCCAGAGCCAGCGTCATGTGGTAGTCGTGAACGATGCCGCCGTCGGAGCAGATGGGAACATAGATGCCGGTCTTCTCAAAGTATTCGTCACGGGCTGCGGCGACCTCGATCAGAGCGGTAGCCTGACCGCGGCCGATACCCTTGGTCTCACGGGTGATGCAGATGGAGCCGCCGCCGATACCTACCTTGATAAAGTCGGCACCTGCCTCGGCAAGGAACATGAAACCGTCACGGTCAACAACGTTGCCTGCGCCGACCTTCACGCTGTCGCCGTACTTGTCGCGGATGTACTTGATGGTCTGTGCCTGCCAGCAGGAGTAACCCTCGCTGGAGTCGATGCACAGAACGTCAGCGCCGGCTTCCACCAGGGCGGGAACGCGCTGCTCATAGTCCTTGGTATTGATGCCCGCACCGACCATGTAGCGCTTATGGCTGTCCAGCAGCTCGTTGGGGTTGGACTTGTGCTGCTCATAGTCCTTGCGGAAGACGAAGTAGAGCAGACGTCCGTCCTCACTGAGGATGGGCAGGGAGTTGAGCTTGTGATCCCAGATGATGTCGTTGGCTTCCTTCAGAGTAGTGCCCTCAGGTGCGGTGATCAGACGCTCCAGAGGAGTCATAAAGGAACTGACGGGGGTGGAGGGATCCATGCGGCTGACGCGGTAGTCACGGCCGGTGACGATGCCCAGAAGCTTTCCCTGGTTGGTGCCATCGGAGGTGATAGCGACGGTGGAGTGCCCCTTTTCCTCCTTCAGCGCGAGGACATCCTTCAGAGTGGCATCGGGACTGAGGTTGGAATCGCTGACGACAAAGCCTGCCTTGTGACCCTTGACGCGGGCGACCATGGCAGCCTCATCCTCAATGGACTGGGAACCATAAATAAAGGACATGCCGCCTTCCTTGGCGAGGGCAACTGCCAGAGTGTCGTTGGACACGGACTGCATAATGGCGGAGATCAGCGGAATACTCAGTGTGATGGGGCATTCCTCCTGACCCTTGCGGTATTTGATCAGAGGGGTGCGAAGGGAAACATTGGCGGGAATGCACTCGGGAGAGGTGTAACCGGGAACCAGCAGATACTCGCTGAAAGTATGGGAGGGTTCGCTGTAGTAAAAAGCCATGGCAGTACGCTCCTTTTTAAGTATTTTATATACTGTATCAGTCCAATCCTACCACCAAGTAAGAGGTTTGTAAAGACGAAAATCCGATGGCAAAAAATTCTTGGATAAAATGCAAAAAAAATACAGCTTTTTTGTCGAAGATATGCTATAATCAATTCAAAGCATGTTTCATGCAAGAAGCAACAAGGAGGAACCTATATGAAACACAGAAAAATTCTCCGCCGCCTGTGCGCATTCCTGCTGGCAGCGGCAATGCTTGTGCCCGCTGCGGTTCCCGCACGCGCGGCGAATGACGTCACCTGCGAGAAGTGCGGAAGTCTCTGTACGGAGACCGTGCTGATGGAGGCGACCTGCCATACCGTGGGAGTGATCAAGTATATCTGCGTTAATAACGAATGTAAGCACTCCTTCCTCGTGGAGCAGGATATCGATCCCACAAATCATGACACTGTCTGCACCGATAACGGCGACGGTCTGACTCATACCGCGACCTGCCGCTACCACGAGAGCTATAAAAACGTCAAGGAAGACCACCAGTTTGCAAACGGGTATTGCTCCAAGTGCGGTGCCGCCGATTATTCTCAGGCGGAGATCATTCTGGAGGCAGATGAGCTTGAGATCACCGTCGACCTCGATTCCGAGAATGCGGAGCTGTCCGTCGGCAAGGTGTCCGTCATGGTGGGCAATGTCGATATCACGAAGGATTACAACATTACCTACAACTGGTATGACGGAAAGAACAAGGTCGTCAGCACCGAAAAAACCTATCCGCTTCCTCTCAGCGTTACCGGCAAGCTGGGAGATTACAGCTACGCCTGCTTTGTGATGGCAACTCCCAAGAACGGTACTGCCGCCAAGCGCCTTTCCGCCACCTGCATGGTCACGCTGCATGTGCTGGATCTGGTTTCTGCCAGCGCCATTGTCGGCAGCCGCGAGAATGATTTCACGCTGGGCGGGATCAACAGCGCAACGACAATTTCCGTTCTGCAGCAGATCTACCAGGCTGTCTATGAAATTTCTGAGGGCTACCCCGCCTATGTTGTCTTTGACAACGCCCCCGACTCCTCTGTTGGTCGTCTTCTGGTGGATGGCTTCCGCTACTATTTTGTTGCCAGCGACGGACAGAAGAAACTGAGCGATGTTGAGTTTGTGCCGGAAGAAGATGGCGCGGGCAATTATGTCATCGGCTATACCGTTTATGACACCAAGGGCGAAACCTTCCCCGGTATTCTGACGATCACCGTTGAGCGTGAGCTTGGCGAGCTCGATGTGGCTTATTTCGCCCAGCAGGGCGAGGAGGTCACTCTGGACGCCACGGATTTTGAATTGTTCTGGCAGGAGATGTATCCCGGCGGTGAGCTGAAGCAGATCCTGTTCCTGGATCTGCCCGAGGAAACAGAGGGTACCTTCTACTATAATTATGTTGCCGACTCCAAGAAAAATACGGCAATCACGGATGATGATGTATTCTATGTGGTCCTCAGCAACGCAAGACAGTATCTGATCGACGGGGTAACCTTTGTTCCTGCCGGTAAGTTTACCGGTCAGATCACGGTTCCCTTTAACGCTTCCGGTCTGTCCGGCAAGGGATACTATGTCCAGAAAGCCGGCGAGCTGTCCATCTTCATCAATGGCGGTGAGGTCGAGGCAGTGAAGTATTCCATGACCAGCGGCAGCAAGCTGACCCTGGATGAAGACGACTTCCTTGAGATCTACCGCGAACATACAAGCAGCAAGAGCAGCGACTTCTCCATCAAGCTGCTGGACGTTCCCCAGAACGGTGACCTGTACATCGACTATACCGGTACTGTTCGCGATATCCCCGTCACACAGGAGATCATTTCCGATTACACCTTCTACTACAGCAGTTCTCTCAGCCGCGAGATCGGAGACATCACCTATGTGAGCAATAAGAGCAGCAAGACCGTGACAGACACCCTGCGCTATGTTGTGTGCGACAGCAAGGGCGAATTTGTCTACATGGGCGAGATCGTTTTCACCTGCAAGAGCGCCGTTGTGGTGTATACCAAGAGCTTTACCGATGTCAAGAAGGGTGACTGGTTCTATACCTACGTGATGGATCTGGCAGAGGCCGGTGTCATCAACGGCTTTGAGGAGACAGTAAACGGTGTTACCCTCTCCACTTACAAGCCTTCGGACAATGTTACCTACGCACAGGCGCTTAAACTCATCATGCTTGCCGTCGGCTATAAGGAGCAGGCTCCCACCGGAACCCACTGGGCAAGCGGATATCTGGATAAAGCGGTGGATGACAGACTTATCAGTTCTGTTTTTACTGAGAGCAGACTGGATGAGCAGATCAGCAGACAGATGGTTGCTTATATCGCTGCCCGAGCGATGAAGCTTCCCGAGTCCACGAGAACGGAGTCCCCGCTGAATGATGTTGTGATCGGGAGTGTCTATGCACCCTATATTCTGGCGCTTTATGACGCAGGCATCGTAAACGGCGATGAAAACGGGAATTTTAACGGCACAAGCAAGATCACCCGTGCCGAAATTGCTGCCATTATCTGGCGAATCAATAACTACGAAGGCTAATTATTTCAAGAGGAGGGAGTGTTCCACGTTTGCGTGGAACACTCCGTCCTCAGTCTGTCAAAGAACTACCATCTTTTTAGGATGGTATTCCCCGTTGCATGGGGGAGCTTGAGGGGGCAAAGCCCTCCTCAAATGAAATCGAATGCCTCGCTAAGCCTTGCCTCGCAAGGCGTGCGACAGGCGCAGCCTGCACTTTTGCGGCGCATTGCAGAGCAAAA
>JAZOBV010000075.1:0-4464 GCA_045596145.1 Candidatus Pelethomonas sp. | reverse complement strand
AGAATTATCTCCGTGAGCTGATGGAAAAATATCATCTGGGCGGCATCCGCTACAACGCCATGCCCGGCGCTATGGTGCTGGAGCAGAACCGCATCCTGCAGAAACACGCCAAGATCCCCGTTCTCATCGCCTGCAACACGGAAAACGGCGGCGACGGTGCCTGCCCTGACGGTACCTTTGTCGGCTCCGGCATCAAGGTCGGCGCAACCGGCAACCGTGAGCACGCCAAGGCAATGGGTCGTGTTTCCGGCGCACAGGCTGCAGCCATCGGCTGCAACACCGCCTTTGCCCCCGTGTGTGATATTCTGTACAACTGGCAGTGCAGTGAAGTGCTGACCCGCGCCTTTGGTACGGACGCAAAGCTCGTTGCCGACATGAGCCTTGCCTACATGGAGGGTGCCCATGAGACCCCCGGTTTCGCCTGCACCGCCAAGCACTTCCCCGGCAACGGTCAGGACTTCCGCGACGCCCACATGTCCAACAACAACAATATGTTTGGCTACAAGGAGTGGATGGATACCTACGGTCATGTCTATAAGACGCTGATCGACGGCGGTCTGGAAGCCATCATGGGCGGTCATATCATGATGCCCAACTTTATGAAGGACAAGAACCCTGACGTTACCCCTGACAAGATCATGCCCGCCACCCTCTGTCCCGAGATCATGACCGATCTTCTGCGCGGCGAGCTGGGCTTCAACGGCATGGTCGTCACTGACGCTTCCCACATGGTCGGCATGACCGACCGCATGAAGCGTGCGGAGATGCTGCCCCTCTCCATCAACGCAGGCTGCGACATGTTCCTCTTCTTCAACGACCCCGACGAGGACTTCTCCACCATGCTGAATGCCTACCGCAACGGTGTCATCAGCGAGGAGCGCATGAACGAGGCGCTTGCCCGCATTCTGGGTCTGAAGGCGCATCTGGGACTGCACAAAAAGGCAAAGGAAGAGCTTGCTCCCCCTGCCGACGCTCTTGCAGCAGTTCTCCAGAATCCTGAGTACCAGACCTACGCCCCCCAGATCAGCCGTGACGCTCTGACGCTGGTAAAGTACAAGGACGAGGGTGTTCTGCCTCTGGATCCCAAGAAGACCAAGCGTGTTATGATCGTCCACGTCAAGGGCGCGGACAGTCCCCTCATGGCATTGGCAGCTATGGCAATGGGCGGCGGTCAGAAGAAGAATCCCGCCGAAACGCTGCGCGATATGCTCATTGAGCGCGGCTTTGACGCTACCATCTATGTTTCCCCGCTGGAAAAGATCAAGGCTCAGATCGCCGCTGGTGAAAAGCCCAGTCTGAACCTCTATTTCGCAGGCAAGAATGCTATTTCCGACTTCGTTGCAGGTCAGGATATCATTATTTCCCTGTACGACGTTATGAACGGCCGTCCCTCCTTCGGCATGAGCAAGGGCGGCGGCGAGATCCCCTGGTATGTCTTCGAGCAGGATGTCATCGGCATCAGCGTCAACACCCCCACCATGCTGGCTGACGTACCCATGCTGCGCACCTATATCAACGCCTATGACTCCAAGCCCCACACTATGGAAGCACTGGTGGATGCTCTGCTCGCCGGTCCCGAGGCTTTCAAGGGCAAGGATCCCATCGACAGCTTCTGCGGTCTGTGGGACGCTCATCTGTAATACAGCGAGGGAGACAATATGGGAGATATTTTACTGGATCTCAAGCCTACCAAGGAATTTCTGGTGTGTGTTGACTCCGACGGCTGTGTGTTTGACAACATGGAGCTCAAGCACAAGGAATGCTTCTGCCCCGCAACGGTGAACGTATGGGGACTGCAGAGCGTTTCCCGCTACGCCCGTGAAGCGGCAGAATTTGTCAATCTCTACTCCAAGACCCGCGGTGCCAACCGCTTCCCCGCTCTGATCCGCACGTTGGAGCTGCTGGGCAGCCGCCGGGAGGCGCAGGAGCGAGGATACGTCTGCCCCGATCTGTCCCCTCTGAAAAAGTGGGTGGAGGAAACCGACAGTCTGAGCGCCAAAGGAATCGCTGACTATGCCGCAGCCCACGGCGGTGACCTCGATCCCATCCTTGCCACCGCCGCCCGCTGGTCGGCTGAGGTGGATGAAAATATCGAGCGGATCGTTCACGGTGTGGAACCCCTCCCCGGCGTGCGGGAGGCATTTGCCCGGATCAGCGAATTTGCCAACATTGTTATCGTTTCCGCCACTCCCCACGATGCCATCGTCCGCGAGTGGGGCGCGCAGGGTCTGCTGGAGCATATCACCGTAGTCGCCGGGCAGGAGCTTGGCACAAAAAAGGAGTGTATCCGCAAGGCCGCCGAGGGCAAGTATGCCCCCGACAAGGTTCTGATGGTCGGCGACGCATTGGGCGACTATACTGCCGCGCAGGGCAACGGCGTTCTGTTCTTCCCCATCATTCCCGGCTGGGAGGTGGAGAGCTGGAGCATCCTGCGCAGGGAAGCCGCAGAACGTTTCCATACCGGAACCTACAAGGGCACTTACATGGATGAGCTTCTCAAAAAATTTGACGCGGTTTTACAGGAAGAGCCCAACTGGTAATTCTGATTTATCCCCGTACAGGTCGTGCTGCATTCATTTTGCAGTACGACCTGTTTGTTTATTACTTGCAAATTGGGGTTTGGCAGGAAGATAGAAGCAGCTTTGACGCTGCTGCAATATTATTGCCGGATCGAGCAGCATGGCTGTTTTCCCTTGTATAAAATAGAAAAAGATGCTATACTGAATGCAATAAACTATACTTTTTGAGGAGGCACGATCCGTGACTGCAACCGATAAACTCCACATTTACGACCTTCTGATGACCAACTATTCCGTGGGTGACCGCGTAGCCTTGAGCGCGGTGGGCAATTTCCTGCGCGCCCACGACATTACGCCTCTCGGAATGGGCTATGAAAAGCTGCTCCACTTCTTCGAGGATCTCAGCGAGCTCTGCACGCTGGACAGCGTGCAGCCCCGCCCCGGGGTTCCGTTGGTATGGTATGTGACCATGCTCCCCCGCCCCGAATTTGGGGAAGAACCTGCCGGCACACAGCTTCCCGCCGCCGAGCCTGCGGTCGAAACGGTGCAGCTCCCCCCGCATCTGGGGTCAGACATGGTTTTCTTTCCCATCAATCTGCAAAACATCCTGTCCGGTCACATTTCAGGGCAGCAGGGCAGCCGTGCCACCCCCGAGCTGCTGACGCAGGTGAACCGGGACTACCTGACAGCCCGGGCGGAAAACAAAATTTACCACGACACCGAACGCGATACCTATATGTTCCCTCTGTCCACCCCTGCGGCCAACGGCACCCAGCTGGTGATATGCATCGGCGTCAGTGTAACGCCGGGAAGATGTCCGTGGATCGTGCGCTTCGTCGGTCCTGATTTTGATAACCACTTCTCCTCGCCCGCCCGCAGCACCAAACCGGGAGATGCCCTGCGCAACTTTGCCTATTTGGGCAATCTTGCGGCGTTCCTGCGCGCTCTGGCAGAGCATGTACAGGAGGAACCGTGGAATTTCAACGGTGACGCGGACGATTATACCATCCTTATTCAGTACATTAACTATACCTTCTACCGCCTGCAGATGCAGGACAAGGTGTGCATCGCGGAGGACGGCAGTTTCGCCGCCTTCAACACCGGTCTCCAGTCCCGCCGGCTGGGCGAGGACGTATTTGCTTACTTTGTGCCCAACGCGGAGGGCGAGAGCAGCCCGTGGAAGTTCTCCTGCTTCTGCTCCGCGGACAGCAATGATCCCGGTGAGCGATTTGCCTATAAGAATATGTTCGGCGCGTTCAAAGAGCCGGAGCCTGCCACCTACTTCAGCAAGATCACGGATCTGCTCTTCGACCCCCTCTGCGAGGTGCGCCTGTCCTCCGACCACATTTTCAAGGACAACTGTGACCGCCTGCCCATGGACTTCCTGCGGCGGGAATGTGCGTGGAAAGCGCAGGCGGCGGCGCTGCTGGATGAGATTGAGAATGCCCCCGACGCCCGCCGACGCAGGGAACTGTTCGGCGAACTGGGCGAGATCATTGAAAACGACCCCGACCTGTTCTCCTCCATGCATGAGCGACTGTCCGGCGCGCTGTCCCGCACCATCAAGCGGGTACGCCGCAACTATAAGCTGGCGGTACCCTGCTTCTTCCCCACCCGCAACGTCATGAGCATGATGCTGCCGATCTCGTTCACCGCCACCGGCGCTCCCTCGCTGGTTCTGGTGTGTGAACGCACGATGCGGGGGGACTATCTGGGTCAGACTATTCTGACCCTCCCCATGGCGTACATCGATGCCCGCCTTCTCTGCCGCCCCGGCAGCGAGTGGCTGAACACCAGCAACATCGTCTCCGCAGACGTACCCGACATCGGTGAGGAATAAGCCTCCGAGTCTCCCTGCCGGTAACACAGCAATTTGATATTGTCTTAGGACCTGTCAAAGAACTGCCATCTTTCAAAATGAGTTTCCCCGTTGCATGGGGGAGCT
>JAZOBV010000074.1:0-23188 GCA_045596145.1 Candidatus Pelethomonas sp. | reverse complement strand
CCGAAACAAAGGCACAGATTGCCATAAAACACCGCAGGAGCGGGCGAGCGGGGCAAATGCTTCGCCGTTTCAATGAGAAAGTGCCGAAAATAGACATGCCGCAGACAGTTTTCTCAAGAGGATACATAAGGGGATATCCCCTTATGTGGCGCTTTGGTGGCTTTCTCGACCATGGAGAAAGTCACCCGCCGGAGGCTGAACCAGCTATCAAATAGATGGTGCAACCTCTGCCGCGTCAGCGTCACAGAACAAATAAAATCAACAAACCACAATTTGTAGCTGCGAAAAAACAATACGGGCTGCCGTAAAACAACTTACGACAGCCCGTGATTGCTTTTTATGTCTTTCTCAGCCAGTCCGGCAGGGTATGCCGCCGCACACCTGCCACGATGCCCATCGCTGCGTAGAGCGTGACGATGGAGCTTCCGCCGTAGCTGACGAAGGGAAGAGTCAGACCGATGACCGGCATGACGAACAGACACATTCCGATGTTTTCCACCGTCTGGAAGATCAGCATCGTGCCGAATCCCATGCAGATAAGGCTTCCCATGCTGCTTTTGGCGATTTTCGCAGTCTGAAAACAGCGCCAGACCAGAAGAAACTCCAACAGAATGATGGCAAGACAGCCAATCATGCCCAGCTCCTCGCCGCAGACGGAGAAAATGAAGTCCGTCTGCCGTTCGGGGAGGTTTTCCTTGAACTGCGATTGCGTCTGGATTCCCTGGAACAGTCCCTGTCCGAACACACCGCCGCCGCCGACTGCCAGCATACTGCGGGTCTGCTGCCAGCCAACGCCCTGCGGCTTATAGCTGTGGTCAAGCAGCACCCAGATACGGTCGATCATATATGGCGGCAGGATATCCAGTCCCACCATGGCAAGGACACCCAGTCCGGCAATGCCGAGACCCGCGGCGAACCAGTACCACGCAAGACCCGCGGCAAACGCCATGCCAGCGAAGATCATCAGGTAGACCAGCCCGCTGCCTGCGTCGCTGGAGATGGCATAGATCCAGAGGAACATCATGCCCGTATGCGCCAGCGGCCAGAGGATGGATTCCAGACCTTTCATGGCGCGGTTATCCCGAAACCACGCCATCTGTTTGGCGAGGAGGATGGTGAATGTGAGCTTGACGATCTCTGCCGGCTGGATATCCATGGGCAGCCAGCTGAAGGACAGCCACGCGCGGCTGTTGTTTCGCACCACGCCAAAGGGGATCAGCAGCGCGATAAAGCCCAGATTGAATATGAGAAATACCCACCACTTCTGGGCAAAATGCTCCATGTCGATGCCTGCGAAAATGAGATACAGAACGATGCCGATCATCATAGCGGCACCCTGCACGGCGACATAGCGCAGGCTGTTGTCGCGGAAATTGGTGGCGCTGGCGATGAGCACGATGCCGAAGATTGTTGTGATCAGACACAGCGTCAACAGTACGGGGTCGGATTTTTTCAATAAGCTTTTCAGGGACCGCAGCAGTGAACTCACGCCATCGCCTCCTTTCGCTTCGATTCTCGTTTTCATGAGTTTACCACAAAAATAAGCCTCTGTAAACCGAAACGCGGGCAATTTTTTGTTGTTTTCCTCTTTTCCTGTCGCGGCGACTGTGGTATACTACTGGGTTAGAAAGAAATGATGAGAGGATAACGTATGGAGCATCTTTCCCACAGTGTGACCGAAACAGAGGAGCTTGGCGCGGCGCTGGCAAAGCACCTGCGCGCCGGTGATGTGATCGCCTATCTGGGCGACCTCGGTGCCGGCAAGACCGCCTTTACCCGCGGTCTTGCCCGGGGGCTGGGCTGCACAGCGCGGGTCACCAGTCCGACCTTTACCATCGTGAATGAATATGAAGGGCAGCTTCCGCTGTTCCATTTTGACATGTACCGGCTGAGCGATGCCGATGAACTGTTTGATATCGGCTGGGACGAGTATCTCAGCCGGGGCGGCGTGTGCGCCGTGGAGTGGAGCGAGCGTGTCACAGAGGAGATCCCTGCTGACGCGGTTACCGTCACCATCCGCCGCTGTGAGGAAAACGAGGACTGGCGGCGTATTACCATCGAAGGAGTTGAGGGATTATGAAGATATTAGCCCTGGAAAGCTCGGCGAAGGCTGCCTCCTGCGCGGTGCTTGCCGATGGTGTTCCCCTTGCCAGCGCGTGGCAGTCCACCGGACTGACCCACAGCCGCACGCTTCTGCCGATGGTGCAGGATATGCTGCGCAGCAGTGAGCTGAACCTTGCGGATATGGATGCTGTCGCTGTCGCGGTAGGTCCCGGCTCCTTTACGGGACTGCGGATCGGGCTTGCCACCGTCAAGGGACTGAGCTGGGCTGCGGAAAAGCCCTGCATCGGCGTTTCTACGCTGGAGGGAATGGCGTATCCGCTGAGTCATCTGGAGGGTATCATCGTCTGCGCTATGGATGCCCGCCGCTCTCAGATCTATAACGCCGTTTTTCTTGCCGAGGGCGGCAAGCTGACCCGCCTGCGGGAGGATCGGGCCATCTCTCTGGAGGATGCGGCGGCAGATATCCGGGAAATGGACGGTCCCATCACCATTGTGGGTGACGGTGCGGCGCTGTGCCATGAGTATTTTATAAACGCGGGGATAGACTGCGTTCTCGCACCTGCCCATCTGCGTCAGCAGAGCGCTGTTGGTGTCGCTATGGCGGCGGAAGCGGCAGGGGAGAGGGCTGTGGTTCCTGCTCAGGAGCTGATGCCTGTTTACCTGCGGCTCAGTCAGGCGGAGCGGGAGCGCCTGGCGCGGGAAAATGCTGCGAAAGAGTAATGAACTGAAAGGAGAGTATAAAAATGTTTAGTGAAAAAGTACACGTTGTGAATCATCCCCTGTTGGCGCACAAGCTGACGATCCTGCGGGATAAAAATACGCCCACCAAGGATTTCCGGGAGCTGGTCAGCGAGATCGGTATGCTTCTCACCTATGAAGCCACCCGTGACCTGCCTCTGGTGGAGCGCGTTGTGGAGACGCCCATCTGCACCACCAAGGCACCTACCATCAAAGGAAAGAAATTTGCCGTCGTTCCCATCCTGCGCGCCGGTCTGGGCTTGGTGGACGGCGTTCTGCGCATGGTTCCCTCTGCCCGTGTGGGGCATATCGGTCTGTACCGTGATGAGGAAACGCTGGAGCCGGTCAAATATTTCTGCAAGATGCCCAAGGATATCTCCGAACGTGATGTTCTGATCGTTGACCCCATGCTTGCCACCGGCGGAAGCGCCAGCGCCGCCATCGGCTTTATGAAGGAGTACGGCTGCACCAATATCAAGCTCATGGTGCTGCTTGCCGCGCCGGAGGGGATCGAGCGTATTCGGAAGGATCACCCCGATGTGGAGATCTACTGCGGAGCTGTTGACGAGAAGCTGAATGAGAACGGCTATATCGTTCCCGGTCTGGGGGACGCGGGTGACCGCATTTTCGGAACCAAATAAACGTGATAACGATTTATGTTGTCAGAGAGCGTTGCGCGCATTGCGCGGCGCTCTCTGTTTTCTTTTGCGGGGGCAGACATGAACGACTGCTGCTTCGACGGATATCCTGCACCGGATGACATAAAACGACAGAAAATGAAACAAACTGCCATGATAATTGTCTTATGTAAACCTTTTTGGAAAAATGAAAGGTGGCAAACTTCATTTTCAGCGTGTGGATAATCTTGTGGAAAACGTGGAAAGTGTTGCAATAAGTGCGCTGCATGCCTGTGGACAACTTTGTGGATAATGTGTATAACTGATTGTAGTTGAAAATTATGATTTACATTATGTGAACTTTTTGGACGGAAATAGCGCAAAAAAGATTGGAGCAATCTCAGATTATTTCCTGTTTTTTTCGTTGCATCTTACAGTTGACATGGTGCCCATTCCCGTCAAAGTTTTACGTCTGTATGGGAATATCTTTCCGACATGCTGCATTCTTTTGCAGGATAAAATGACGAAATACCCAAAGTAATCATGTTTGCCGACAAAAAACCTTTTCCTCATCAAATCGGGACTTTCAGCACTTCCCCTTGACAGACCGGGAAAGAAAGATTATAATAGAAAAGCTTTCCGGGTGTAGCGCAGCTGGTAGCGCGCATGGTTCGGGTCCATGAGGCCGTGGGTTCAAGTCCCGCCACTCGGACCAAATTGCAAAGGAGAGGGTATCTCGATACTCTCTCCTTTGTCCTATATTCGCTGACATTTCCGTGATATTGTTATGAAATCGCAGATATTTGTTATATTTTTACAAAGCTAGATTTCGGAATAATTTGCTCTAAAAAGCGGATTTTTCCCTTTGACCACAATAATACCACAGACAGATAAAATCTTGACCACTTTGAGAGACCGCTGGCGGTGAGTTGCCACAACTCACCGCCAGTATTTTTTGCTTATCTTTGATTAGGCATAGCACCCCGTAGTTTTGGAAATGCTAACCAAAAACATTGGAGGTATCCCATGTGTACGGCAATCACGTTTTCCAGGAAGGATTTCTATTTTGGAAGGACTTTAGATCTGGAATGCAGCTTCGCAGAGGAGGTGGTCATTACTCCGCGAAATTACCCACTCCCCTTTCGGATGAGGCCCTCACTGACTCACCATTATGCGTTCATTGGTATGGCTCATGTATCAGATGGGTATCCGCTGTACTATGATGCGGTAAATGAGGCAGGACTGTGTATGGCGGGGCTGAATTTCCCGGGATTTGCACAGTACCAGACCAGCACAGCGGATAAAGACAATGTGGCCTGCTTTGAATTCATTCCCTGGGTGTTGGGGCGTTTCGGCAGCGTAGAGGATGTACGAAAACAGTTGCCGCATCTTCGATTGACCGGAACACCCTTCAGCCCCGAGCTTCCAACCACACAGCTTCACTGGATCATCGCTGACAAAACGGAATGCATTACTGTCGAAACGCTGACAGAAGGGTTAAAAGTACACGAGAATCCTGTCGGAGTATTGACCAACAATCCGCCGTTTGACGACCAAATGTTTCAGCTTCGCAATTTCATGCATCTGTCTCCAAACCCGCCTCACAACCATTTCTCTTCGGATGTTGATTTGAAGCCATACAGCCGAGGGATGGGCGCCATCGGCCTGCCGGGTGACCTATCCTCCCAATCACGATTTGTTCGGGCAGCGTTCACAAAACTCAACTCCCTTTGTGCAGAGGAAGAGAGCGTCAGCCAGTTTTTTCACATTCTGGATTCCGTAAACCAAACCCGAGGGTGCTGTCGGTTGGAGGACGGAAGCTGTGAGATAACCCAGTACACTTCCTGCTGTAACGCAAGCACGGGCATCTACTATTACACCACCTATGGAAACCGGCGCATTTCCGCCGTGGACCTGCACCGGGAGGATCTGGAGGGAAGTCAGTTGCTGCGATTTCCACTGATGTCGGGGGAGGACATTTGCTTTTTGAACAGCAAAAATTGTTGATATGTGTTGCGGTTCCAAACCCATAACTTCACTCAGACCAAGTCAAAACCTCCGGCTAAGCCGGAGGTTTTGACTTGCAAGTGTTTGCTGGTTTTGCTAACTACAAAATGTTGAGTATGGCAGAGAAAAAACCATTGACTTTTTAAGTTTCAAATGATAATATAACATGCGATATATAACAATAGGTATATTGTATGGGAGGTGCATTATGCCGCCAAAGGTCAAAGTAACACGGGAAGAAATTATCGACACTGCAGTTGGTATCGTGCGAAAAAACGGAGTGCAGGTACTCAACGCGAGGGCGGTCGCGTCGGCTTTGAACTGCTCGACCCAACCGGTGTTCTCCAATTTCGCGACAATGGATGATCTGCGTCTGGCAGTTGTGGAAAAAGCAGACATGCTGTGTCAGGAAAATATGCGGCGCGAGGTGGAGAGCGGTAAATATCCGGTATATAAGGCGAGCGGCATGGCGTACATTCGCTTTGCCAAAGAGGAGAAGGAGTTGTTTAAGCTCCTGTACATGCGTGACCGTACGGGGGAAGCCATCCCCGAGGAATTTGAGTTTGGCAGCCAAATGGAGGACATCGTGCACCGCAATACAGGACTGGAGGGCGCGGACATGAAGCTGTTCCACCTGGAAATGTGGGCGTATGTTCACGGGATCGCCGCCATGTTCGCAACAGGATTCCTTGACCTTGACTGGGAGCTTGTCAGCAAAATGCTCACGGACTCCTATCGGGGACTCAGAAAACAGTATGGAATGGAGTGATTTGGAATGGATGCTGTTAAGACAGAAAATCTGATCAAAAAATATAAAGATGTGATCGCCGTGGATGGATTGAATCTTTCCATCCGCAGGGGAGAATTGTTTTCGCTGCTCGGTGTAAACGGCGCGGGCAAGACGACGACCATCAAAATGCTGTCCTGTCTCACACGCCCGACAAGTGGCGACGCATTTTTAAACGGCAAAAGCATTTGCCGCGAGTCAGCCGCGGTGAAAACAATGATCGCCGTTTCTCCGCAGGAAACGGCAGTCGCCCCCGGTCTGTCCGTTCGGGAAAATCTTGAGCTGATGTGCGGTGTCCACGGATTTACGAAGGACAGGCGTAGCACGAAGATAAACGAACTGACCGAACTGCTGGGACTGGAATCGGTGATTGGGAAAAAGGCGGGGAAGCTGTCCGGCGGCTGGCAGCGCAGGCTGAGCATTGCCATGGCGCTGATCAGTGAGCCGGAGATCCTGTTTATGGATGAGCCTACCCTTGGACTGGATGTGCTTGCCCGCAGTGACCTGTGGGAGCTTATTCGTTCACTTAAGGGAAAGATCACCATTATTTTGACGACGCATTATATGGAGGAAGCTGAGGCGCTTTCTGACCGCATCGCCATTATGAAGGATGGTAAGCTTTTAATGTGTGATACCGCCGAAAAGATCAGAGAAGCGGCGGGGACGGATAATTTTGAGCAGGCGTTTGTTCGTATCGTAAAGGGGGCGGAAAAATGAGAATGCTGACATTTGCGGGTAGAAATATGAAGGAAATACTGAGAGATCCCCTAAATCTTGCCTTTGGTCTGGGGTTCCCCCTTGTGCTGATCCTGCTGCTCAGCGCTATTCAGGCGAATATCCCTGTTTCGCTGTTTGAGATCCAGCATCTGACACCCGGCATCGCGGTCTTTGGTCTTTCTTTTATGACGCTGTTTTCCGCAACACTCATCGCAAAGGACCGGGGCAGTGCGTTGCTCCAGCGGCTGTATACCACGCCGTTGACCTCGGCGGATTTTATTCTCGGCTACACACTGCCTATTGTTCCCATCGCAATCGCCCAGAGCGTGATCTGCTATATCGCGGCGATCATTCTCGGACTGGATGCCACGGTCAATATTTTATTCGCAATTATTTTTATCATTCCGGTGTCAGTGCTTTATATCGCGCTGGGACTTCTCTGCGGAAGCGTGTTGAACGATAAGCAGGTGGGCGGCGTTTGCGGCGCGCTTCTGACAAATCTTTCCGCTTGGCTTTCGGGGGTGTGGTTTGATTTGAAGCTGGTGGGAGGAGCGTTTCAGAGGATCGCCTATGCGCTCCCGTTCGTTCATGCGGTGGATATGGGACGGGCTGTGCTGGCGGGTGATTTTCCCGGCATTTTTCCGCATATCTGGTGGGTACTCGGATATGGCACCGCCGCGCTGGTGCTGGCGGTGCTGCTGTTTCTGAGGCAGATGAACAGACAGTAATAAATAATGGAAGCGGGACAGCTGCAAACAGCTTGCAGTTGTCCCGCTTTGCTTGTAAAATCGGTTGGGGATATAAGAGAGATTGGCATCTGTCAAAGGCATCCTGTGCAATTCGTGCTCAAATTTGAACCATTCGTGCAAAAATTCCCCATGTGCATTTTTCCTGTGCTATGATGCTGAGCGAGGTGATGAACTGTGAACAAACAGAAATCAAAAAGAGTAAAACCATGGAAAAGCACTGCCTATATGGTATCCGTGGCGTGGAAGCACGGTAAGATTGTACTTCCCACGGTGCTGGTGATATCCGCGCTGAGCATTGGCGCAAATATTGTGCAGCTCTATGTAGCGCCCGCCATTTTGCAGAAGGTGGAAGAGTATGCCCCTTGGCAGGAGCTACTCGGAACAGTCGTTCTGTTCTCGGGACTGCTGTTTCTGCTGTCCACTTTGAGGGAATATGCAAGTTCTTTCGTGTGGCCGAACAGGTTGGCTGTCCAGCTTCAGGTTGCCACAGATGTCAGCCGAAAGACCTGTACAACATCCTACCCCAATACGAGTGATCCGGAGATCATCAAGGTGCGCGAGGGTGCGGTTCGCGCCGCTGACGGCGGCGATGATGGAACGGGATCGTTTTGGTCTGTGTTTGACAGGCTTTTTACCGATGTTGGCAGCTTCATCGTCTATCTCTGGCTGCTGGCAGATTTAAATATGGTTCTTGCCGCAGTGGTGGTGGCAACGGCGCTCATCAGCTATTTTGTACAGAAGCACATCCTTGGATGGGAACACCGCAATAAGGCTGAGAAGCAGCGCTACTACACGCAGATGCAGTACATTTCCAGAAAAGCCGAGTCGGTAGAGCTGGCTAAGGATATCCGAATCTTCGGATTGGAGTCGTGGCTGCGTGAGATCTACGGTCATGCGATGGCTTTGTTCGAAGGCTTCATCTGGCGGCGGGAAAAGGTAAATATCTGGGCAAATTTCGTTGCTGTTGCGCTGATCTTTATCCGAAACGGCGTTGCTTACGCCTATCTGATTCACCTTGCGCTTCACGATGGTTTGACCGCGTCAGCGTTCCTGCTCTATTTTGCGGCAGTCAGTGGATTTGCAACTTGGGTCATGAACATTATGGATGATCTTTCTGACCTGCACACGAAGTGCCTTGGTATCACGGAGATTGTTGAGTACCTCGAGATTCCCGAACCATTCCGCTTTGAGGGCGGTCGTGAGATTCCTAGGGCTGAGGGGTATGAGCTGAAGCTTGAGAATGTGACCTTCCGCTACCCCGGCGCAGAGAAAAATCAATTTGAGAACATTGACCTTACCATCCGTCCCGGGGAAAAGCTGGCTGTCGTTGGTTTGAATGGCGCAGGCAAAACGACTTTGGTCAAGCTTTTATGCGGATTGTATGACCCAGATGAGGGGCGGGTGCTCCTGAACGGCATTGACATCCGCGAGTTCAACCGCCGGGAGTACTATCGACTTCTGTCGGCAGTCTTTCAGGAATTCTCCGTTCTGGAAACGACCATTGCGGAAAATGTGTCGCAGGAAACGGAGCATATGGATGTTGAACGGGTGCATGAATGTTTGGACAAAGCAGGATTGACTGCGTATGTATCCAGTCTGCCGCAAGGTATTCAGACCCATGTGGGCAAGAAGCTCTATTTGGACGGTATCCAGCTTTCCGGCGGGCAGATCCAGCGCATGATGCTGGCGCGCGCCCTTTATAAAAACGGGTCTATTCTGGTGCTGGACGAACCCACCGCTGCTCTTGATCCTATTGCAGAGCATGATATTTACATGAAATACAACGAGATGACCAGGGGTAAGACCTCGCTGTTTATCTCCCACCGTCTGGCATCCACCCGTTTTTGTGACCGCATTATCTTTTTAGCAGATGGTAAAATTGCAGAGGAAGGCACCCACGAGAGCCTTTTGAAGTTGAACGGCAAATACGCAGAGCTTTTTGAAATCCAGAGCAGATATTATAGAGAAGGAGGGGATCACGATGGCGAATAACAACGGTATGACGACCAAAGAAGCAATCACCATTACACTGCGAAGTCTGAGGGATATTCACCGCTATGTTCCCGGTCGAATCCCCGCCATGGTGCTGAACGCTGTTGTTGGTGCGCTGAAGCCGTATGTTACGATCTGGTTCTCCGCGCGGCTTATTAACGAGCTTTCGGGACTGCGCCGTGCCGAAGAGCTTTGGAAATGGGCGTTCCTCACCATCACAATGACCGCACTGGTGGGAATCGTCTACGCTGTACTGCGCCGTTGGACGGCGGCCATGAACAGCATTCATAATCCCAGAAAAGAACGCATTTTTACGGATAAGCTGCTGAGTTTGGATTTTGCGGATGTGGATAAATCGGAAACCTACGACAAACGGTCCCAGATCCTGCAAAACGAGAAATTCTACGGTTGGGGTTTCAATCGCGGCTTTGACAATTTATCAAACATTCTTCACGGTACGGTAGGCATTCTCGGCGCGGTTTCATTGACGGTCAGTCTCTTTACAAGCAAGGTGTCTGCCGATTCCGGCTGGCTTACGATTCTGAACCATCCGCTGAGTGTACTGGTGCTGTTGGCCGTTATGTTCCTCGTGTCAGCGTTTGGTGCAGTGTGCAGTGATTTTTTCAACAAGCAGTGGGCAGCAGTAACAGAGGATGCGACCTTTATTAACCGTATTGGAGAGGTCATGGACGATCTGTGTAACTCCCAGCATCGGCGGATGGATGCCCGTATTTATGAACAGCACAAGACGGTCGATCAACTGGCGGAACAAGGTGTTTATGGCTTCACCCGACAGTTTGCAGGACTCTTTCGCGGACCTGCAAAGTTTTTGGATCATGCTTCCGGCTGCGCCGGTTTTATCTTTACCGGATTCGTTTATGTTTTCACCTGCTTGAAAGCGTGGGGTGGCGCGTTTGGAATCGGAAGCGTGACGCAGTATGTTGGCGCAATCAGTTCTCTGTCAGAAAACATTACATTGGTTATGACACATCTTTCCGAACTGAAGCTCAATGCGTCCTTTTTGAAAGAAACCTACGCTTATCTGGACATTCCAAACAGTATGTATCAGGGCAGTTTGCCCACGGAGAAGCGGGACGACCGTGAGTATGAGGTGGAGTTCCGGGATGTTTCCTTCAAGTATCCGGGCAGCGAAACTTACGCGCTGCGCCATGTGAATGTGAAGTTCAGAGTCGGCAACCGTATGGCGGTGGTGGGCGAAAACGGCAGCGGTAAGACTACCTTTATCAAACTCCTCTGCCGCCTGTACGACCCCACCGAGGGCGTGATCCTCTTAAACGGCATCGACATCCGCAAGTATGACTACCGGGATTACATGGGAGTCTTTTCAGTGGTGTTTCAGGACTTTCAGCTTCTCAGTCAGAGTCTTGGCGCGAATGTGGCGTGCCGTGCCGATTATGACCGGGACCGTGCGATGCGCGCGCTGATCGACGCAGGCTTTGAAGAGCGCCTTGCCACCATGCCGGAGGGGCTGGATACCCTGCTGTACAAGGATTTTGGTGAAAACGGCGTGGAGGTCTCCGGCGGCGAGGCGCAGAAGATCGCCATTGCGCGGGCGCTGTACAAGGATTCTCCCTTCATCATCCTCGATGAGCCTACTGCGGCGCTCGACCCCATTGCGGAGGCGGAGATTTACAGTAAGTTCAATGACATTGCAGGCGACAAGACGGCGATCTACATCTCCCACCGCCTGTCCTCCTGCAAGTTCTGCGATGAGATCGCGGTGTTCCACGAGGGCGCGGTCATCCAGCAGGGCAGTCACGATGCTCTGGTCGCTGACGAGAATGGCAAGTACTACGAGCTCTGGAACGCTCAGGCGCAGTACTACACCGAGAAAACGGCATAACAGGAATGAAAAGCCTGTAGGCAATAAGCGCGGCGGCGGAGCAGTCGGGACTCGACTGCTCCTCCGCTGTGCATTTACTGACGCATAAACCGCGATCAGGCGTCTCTGGTCACGGAAGCTCCCTTGAAAAGAGCGGTTTTATATGCTAAACTGGGGAAAACATAAGGAACGATAGGGGGCAACATAATGAAGCGAATTCTGATCATGTTTCTGCAGTGCACCTGGGGAATTGTGCAGACGCTGATGGGCGCGGTCGTGTTTCTGAGGCTGATCCGCTGTCCGCACCGGATCTATCGCGGCTGCATCGACACCCGCTGGGACTCCCGCGGCGGCATGAGCCTGGGGCTGTTTATCTTTACCCCCAATGAAGAAAGCAGCCGGGTGGATAAAGTCAGAGTCCATGAGTATGGTCATTGCATCCAGTCAGCCGTGCTGGGACCGCTCTATCTGATCGTAGCCCTCATTTCTGTTGTCTGGGCAAACCTGCCCTGTTTCAGAAAGCTTCGCCGGGAAAAGAAGATCCCGTACACCGCCTGTTTCGTGGAAGCATGGGCAAGCAAATGGGGAGAATGGGTTACCGGCGAGGAAGCGATCTGGAACTGAATTTATATTTTTCAGTAAGGAGCGGTTTTTTGCCGCAGTGAGTCCAAAAAACGGAGATTTTAGATATGAAGATCATTAAATACAACAAACTGGTGCGTGACCGCATACCGGAGATCATCGAGTCGGACGGCAAAACCTGCAAAACAGAGGTTTTGAATGATGAAGCCTATCTCAGCATGATCGATGCCAAGCTGGATGAGGAGCTGGCAGAGTACCACAGGGATCAGAATATCGAGGAGCTGGCGGATCTGCTGGAGGTCATCTATGCGGCTGCTGCCGCGCGGGGATACACCGCGGAGCAGCTGGAGCAGGTTCGCGCGGAGAAGGCGGCGAAGCGCGGTGCTTTTCGGAATAAAATCCTGCTGGTAGAAGTTGTGGAGGGCTAATATAGATGTCGAACGTGCAAAAGAATTCTGGCAGATGGAGTAAACCCGGTCACGGGCGAGAACCTGCTTGGTCATGACAGTACGAACCAAGCTGAGGTGGTACGCCCGCTCTGCATCAATGTACGCTGCTAAAAATCCGCTCAACGAGAGTGTTATCAAACGATCACATACCCTATCGTTTGCTTATCTCTGAAACACAATTCCTCCACCACGCATATACAGTTTGGCTGTAATGTTTCATATCGTTACTTCACTCTATCCGGCTTGAAGCACATTTGCTCCCACATGGCCGGGGCTTCGATGTGCTCCACGTTTTTCCCGTCTTCGAACTTCTCCAGCACGACCGTGCCGCCCATGCGGTGATAGGAGCCGCGGAAGCCGAGCAGATAAAACATAACTGCCAGCGGTCTGCCGACGATATCCGTCATGACCTGTCTTTCTATGTCCTCGCTGCCTTTTTTGTAGGTAATGCGGTAGCGGATGCCGTTTTCCCTGTCGTCGTAGTCATATACGAGCGTTCTTGCCACGTGTCGCTTGGTGTAGGGATCCTTGATGAAGTCCTTCTCCTCGTATTTGAGGTGTTTGAATGCATCGCCCGTCAGGATCTTGCCGTCCTTTGCGAGCATGAACACGGGCGTTGCTTTGTAGCCGTCCTTCCTGTTGGCGTAGATGTAGGAGGAGACGACGACATAATCGCCGATCTTGGCGCGGCCCCAGTACCAATCGTTCATCAAAAGGATCATCAGCTTGTTGCCCCAGTTGTGGTCGTGATAACCGGTACCGGACAGCTCGATGGTTTCGCCGCCTGTCGTCAGCGTTCCGCGCACCACGCCCTCGGGGATAGAGGGAAGCCACGCGAAGAAATCCTTCTTGCCGAAATAGATGTGTCCGGACTCCGGACGCCACGAGGGGACGCTTCCGTCCAGAGTCAGCCTGCACTCCGCTTCATCGTTTTTGAAGTAGATCTCATAGTGCTTCAGGTCGCCCCTGATGTAGCAGTCACCGATCCTGACATCGCACTGATCCTTTGAGAAGGAGTAGTCGTCGGACTCAAATGTTGTGCGGAGTTCCTTGCCGTTGGGGTTGATGTAATTCAGAGACACAAAGGGCTTGAAGTCTTTCGCAAAGGATGTAACAGGTTTTGTGTAGAAAATGATGACGAGACTTGAGCCGTCGGCGTATTTGGAATCGAAGTACCACCATTCGTAGCTGCCCGATTTCGCTTCCGTGCGGAGTCCGTCCTCAAACTTTTGAATTTCATCTGTTAGTCCCAATTCGCGGGACTTAAGTAATTTGACTTCCCCCATTTTTATGTTCCTCCAATCGTTTGCTCACATAAAGGCTTTTAGTATGATCACAATCAACAAACCCCATATCAATACAATGGGGATTGCATAATTTAAATCTGTACGTAACGGCACGACGCTGCCGCCGTCAAATTCCGGTTCAGCAATACTGTTATAAATCAATGCTGATTTTGTATGTGTCATCGATCAGCACATAATTCACATTGTGTTTTCTGGCAAGTTCCAGGACCGCAGCATTGTCTTCCAACACGCTCTCCACGGTACACCACTCATCATCCAGCCGGTCTTCAATGATACTTGCGTATTTTTTTATATCGGCAAAATGATTTTTGATATAGTTCTCACTCATCACCAGGCAATAGTATCTGATGTGTTCCAGATATTCCTGCTCAAAGTCCATTGTCCAGTCAAAGGGAATATAGCATCCCTCGACGATCAGATTCTGCTTATTTTCAATGGCTGTTTTGATCATTTCGCGGACGATCGGCCATAAATGCGCGGTCAATTCACCGTCATCGCTCGTTGGTGTGAGATCTGTATTTCCGCTGCGGATCAACCCCATTTTCAGATGGTCTATGGACAGATACGGATACTTGTATTTTTCAAGAAGTTTTTGAGAAAGTGCGGTTTTTCCCGTGTGGGATGCACCTGTAATCAGAATAACCATTACTTTTATCCTCGCATTATTTCTGCGCCATCAGCAAAAGCGGTGGATAATGTTCTCGGTAGAAACAATAAATCCGAACCCGTCACCGAATGGTAAAAGGTTCGGATTATCTTGGTCTGGTGGAGGTGAGGGGAGTCGAACCCCTGTCCGAAAACCATTTCACGGGATTTTCTCCGGGCGCAGCCGGTTATTGCGGGCGGCGTTACCGCCCTGTTCCCTTCACTGCCGGCAAGCCGACACGCCGACAGGTCGGGTGAGAGTCATGGTGCCTGGCACGGTCAACTCTTTCCGTACTCACGTTCACTGCTGATCGACGCCCTTCCTAAGCCGCAGTACTCAAAGGTCGGACGGCTGCCTTAATTAGGCAGCGTAAGCAAAAGAATTGTTGTTCTTTAATTTATAAGTTGCCCATTTTCAGATGGCTGGGCGCCATCGCCCGCTGATCCCGCTTCCTGATCCCCGTCGAAACCGGTACACCCCCGTGTCATCGAAGCAAGCTCCGTATCACAAGCTTCCGCTTGGCAGCGAAAGCTTGTTCGCTCCGCTGCTTCTCCTCTTCCTCGCAAAACCGCATTCGCTGGGTTTCGCTCGGAGGGGACGGGAGAAACGATATTATTGCTTCTCCGCTAGGATGTAGTATACAACATCCCAGCGGAGAAAACAATCAGAAAATTGTAAACAATTCTGAATTACTTCTTCTCAGGCTCGGGATACTCCTCGCCAAGAGTGTCAACGCGGATGGACTTGATGACCTGATCCTTCTTGGGACGGTCGTTCATCATGTTGCGGTTCACGCGGGAGACGGCGACAGCGGCCTCGACGTTCTCGGTGATGGCACCGAAGGCGGCGTACTGACCGTCCAGATGGGGCGCGGCATCGACCATGATAAAGAACTGGCTGCCTGCGCTGTCGGGATGCATGGCGCGTGCCATGGAGAGAACGCCCAGCGTGTGCTTGATGTCGTTCCTCTCAAAGCCGTTGCCGGAGAACTCACCGCGGATCTGGTAGCCGGGACCGCCCATGCCGGTACCGTCGGGGCAGCCGCCCTGGATCATGAAGCCGGGGATAACACGGTGGAAAATCAGGCCGTCATAATACTCGCTGTTGGCAAGGGCGATGAAGTTGTTGACGGTGTTGGGAGCCTTCTCGGGGTACAGCTCGCCGCGCATCACTTCGCCGTTTTCCAGCTCGATGGTTACGATAGGATTGCTCATACTTCTATATCTCCTTTATTTTTATTAGCGATTGTAGGTTTTCATAGCGCGGTCGATATCGCGCTTTGCGTCACGCTTGGCAGTGGATTCGCGCTTATCGTAGTTCTTTTTACCCTTGCAAAGTCCGACCTCGACCTTGACGCGGGCATTCTTGAAGTAAACGCTCAGAGGGATCAGCGCGTAGCCGTCCTGCTGGACGTATGCCTGAAGCCGGTTGATCTCCCGCTTGTGCATGAGCAGGCGGCGGGGACGGACGGGGTCCTTGTTGAAGATGTTGCCGTGCTCATAGGGACTTATGTGCATACCGTGGAGATAGATCTCTCCGTTCTTGGCGATGCAGTAGGAGTCCTTGAGGTTCAGCGTACCCGCACGGATGGATTTTACCTCCGTTCCGAACAGCTCGATACCGGCTTCGTAGCGGTCCTCCACGAAATAATCGTGGTGCGCCTTGCGGTTTTGCGCCGCGATCTTAATGCCGCTTTTTTCTGCCATTTCCTGCGCCCCCTTCCCCGGCGGATTCTTACTTACTATACCACATCTTTCCGTTGCCTGCAAGCGTGGAAATTTGTATGGAATTATTCCCGCGGTTGTGCTATACTAAACTATAAACCCTTAAAAGTCCCTGCTTATGGTGCGGAAGGAGAAGAAAATGGAATTGATGGAGAGACGGCTTTCCGGCGAAACGGTTTTTGACGGAAAGATTATGCACGTCCGGCGGGATACTGTGCTGCTCAGTGACGGTACGGAGGCCTTCCGTGAGGTGGTGGATCATTCGGGCGGTGTTTGCGTGCTGGCGCTGGATGATGAAAACCGGGTGCTGCTGGTTCGTCAGTTCCGGTATCCCCATGAGCGGGTGCTGTGTGAGATCCCGGCGGGCAAGCTGGAGCGGGGCGAGGATCCCTTTGCCGCGGCACAGCGTGAGCTGAAAGAGGAAACCGGTGCGGTGGCGGAAAAATGGGAAAGTCTGGGCGAGATCTATCCCACACCCGCCTACTGCGGCGAGATCATACGCATGTATCTGGCGCGGGGGCTGACCTTTGGGGAGGCTGCGCCGGACGAGGGAGAATTTCTGGAAGTAGAGCGGATCGACCTTGATCTGCTGGTGAGTGAGGTGCTTGCCGGAGAGATCCGCGATGCCAAAACCGTGGCGGCGGTGCTGAAGGCGAAGCTGCTGCTGGGATGATAGAAAGAGAAAAGAGACAGAGGTGCGATATGGACGAGAGAAAAACTGTACTGATCGTTGAGGACGAGAAGAGCATTGTGGATATTCTGCGTTTCAATCTGGAGAAGGAGGGGTACAAGTGCGTCGCTGCCTATGATGGCGAGGCGGGTCTGAATGCCGCGCTGACGGAAAACCCCGATCTGATCCTGCTGGACGTGATGCTGCCGAAGATGATCGGCTTTGATGTGTGCCGCGCGCTGCGGGAGAAGGGAAACAATGTTCCCGTCATCATTCTGACAGCCCGCGAGGAGGAGGAGGACAAGGTCCTGGGTCTGGAGATCGGCGCGGACGATTATATCACCAAGCCCTTCTCCATGCGCGAGCTGATGGCGCGTGTCAAGGCGAATATCCGCCGCACAGTTATGCAGACCACGGTGGCGGAAACGGAGATGGCGGGCTTTGTGATCAACACGGAGAGCTATCAAGTGCTGAAAAACGGAAAGCCTGTGGATCTGACCCAGCGCGAGTATGAGCTTCTGGCATTTCTCGCCGCCAATCCCGGCAAGGTCTATTCCCGCGGCGATCTGATGGAGCAGGTGTGGAATTACGGCTATGTGGGTGATGATGTGCGCACCGTGGATGTGACGGTGCGGCGTCTGCGGGAGAAGATCGAGGACGATCCCGCCAATCCCACACGCATTCTGACCCGTCGCGGAGTTGGATACTACTACGCGCAGTGCTGACGCAACCTCTATCCTGAACGGGAGGAACAGCCTATGTTTCGCAGTCTACATATGAAGCTGGTTCTCATCATGCTGCTGCTTATCACGTCCCTGATGACCATCGTGGGTGCGTTTTTGATGACGAGCATCACCGGCTTTTATATTGAGGAATTCTATCAGCAGATGAACGATGTCTTCGGTGAGACAAATCCCTCGAACGCGGCTTTTGTGGAATCTCTGCGGCGTGAGGCAGGTGAGGAGAACGGCGCGGTGCGCCTGCAGGATATGATCGAGGCAAAGGCGGGCGCGCTGGGACTGAACTGGCGTACACGCAACTACTATATTCTGGACGGTTACACCGGCACCTACCTTGCCGGATCGGATGATGAGTCCGTTTTTTCCAGCCTGCAGACTACGCCCAACCTTCTGACCGCCCGCAGCAGTATTGCGGAGGGGACGGAGGTCGTGGGTGCGCGCAGCGATCTTACGGCAAATTATATGGATGTTGCCATTCCCATCATCGGCGGGGACAATGCCTACATTATTTATATCTATGATAACCGTGACACGGTCAGCGAACTGAACAGCCAGCTCTTTCTGATCATCGTTCAGGCGTTGCTGGTGGGTCTTCTCATTTCTGTGCTGCTGAGCTTCCTGCTGAGCAAGACTATGATCACGCCCATTGAACGGCTGACAGAGGGTGCGGAGCGCGTAGCGGCGGGAGATTTCGGCAGTGTGATCGACGTGGAATCCTCCGACGAGATCGGCATTCTGACGACTACCTTTAATGACATGGCAAGCGTGCTTCAGAATACGCTGGAGGCGGTGGAAAACGAGCGCAATAAGCTGGATACACTGTTTCTCCACATGACGGACGGCGTGGTTGCTTTTGCCAGCGACGGTTCTATTCTGACCAGCAATCCCGCGGCAAGCACGATGCTGGGCAGGGAAGTGACCTTCTACGATTACGAAGCCTTGTTTGGTAAGCTGTTCCCCTTTGTGCAGGTGCTTGGTCTGCAGCGTCCGGAATTTTTGTCCGGCGAACTGGAGGAGGCGGGACGTACGCTGGAGCTTTATCTGGCGCCGTTTTCCGATGAAAAGGCGGGCGGTGTTATGGCGGTGCTGCATGACATCACCGCGCAGCGTCGTAATGAGGAAATGCGCAAGGAATTTGTGGCAAATGTTTCCCATGAGCTGAGAACGCCTCTGACCAATGTTCGCAGCTATGCGGAGACGATCCGTGATAATGAGGATATTCCGAAGGAGATGGAAAACAGCTTCCTCGATATCATCATCAACGAAACAGACCGCATGACGCATATCGTTCAGGATCTTCTGGTGCTCAGCCGCCTGGATTCCGGGCGAATGGAAATGAAAATGACAAGCTTCTCCTTCCGTGAGGCGGTGGAGAGCGTCTGTAAGGCGGTGGAGCTGGAAGCCCAGCGTCACGGTCATACTCTGCACCGCAGGTACAGTATGGTCCTGCCGCTGATCGAAGGCGACCGCAACCGTTTGGAGCAGGTCATGATGAACGTCATCGGCAACGCCATCAAGTATACCCCGGACGGCGGAACGATCACAGTGGATGCCGGCACCGCGGGAGCAAATGTCTGGATGGAGGTCGCCGATAACGGTATCGGTATTCCTTCGCAGGATAGAGAGAGGATCTTTGACCGCTTCTACCGTGTGGATAAGGCGCGCAGCCGTGAAAGCGGCGGAACCGGTTTGGGTCTGTCCATCGCAAGGGAGATCGTTCAGCGCCACGGCGGCGCCATCAGCCTTGTGGAGCATGATGGTCCGGGTACGGTGGTTCGTATCGTGCTTCCAATCTGTCAGGGAGGCGGAAATGAATAAAAAGGCGTTCATAAACTTTCTGCAAAACCTTACGCTGCTGACGCTGTCGTTCACGGCGGTGCTGCTTCTGACACGGTTTCCCATGCTGGATGGTGCCGTGAGCGGGAGAGTGCGTGAGCTTCTGTCTGTGCCGGAAAAAAGCGTGCAAAGTGCATTTGACCTGACAACTGCGATCACAACGGTGCATTTTGCTGTGACGGATGACAGTGAGTACGGGCGCTATACGGAGATCAATGCCGCCACAGACGGTGCGGAATTCTCAAGACTTTCTCCGATCCTGCGCGCGGCCATCGGCTCTGCGGTGCCGGGAAGAGCGGCGACTCAGGCGGAGCTGCGCACCGCTCTGGCGACTCCGGGTATTTTTGTGGATCTGACGACGGTGCTGCCGATGTCGGTGGTGGCGGCGTGGCTGGGAGAGGAATTTTCCGGTGGGGAGAATATCCGCGCGCTGGCGCTGACTACCGCGCGGGAAACAGCAGTCCTGTTTCTTCTTCTGGATGACGGTTCTGTTACGCGCTGTGAATGTGCGCTGTCATCGTCGGCAGTGCGTGAGGTCACGGCGGGCTTTGCGCCCAATGCTGGACAGTTTGCGTTTGAATCGGACTATGATACGCTGTCACCCTATACGATCCTTGTTCAGCAGGTGAATGATGCCGTTCAGATGGAAGCGGCGATCCCTGCGGGCTATTCTGCCTACAATCTTCTGACCGCACTGGATTTCAATGCCCACACTAATGCAAGATATACGGAAAGCAGTGGGACGGAGGTGGTGATGCAGTCCCCGCGTATGCTGCGCATCGGCACGGACGGCACGGTTCAGTACAGCTGCGACGGAGAGGTCACGAACGCATTATACCGGATCGCGTGCGCCGGGGAAATGCCCAGTGCCGCGGAAGCGGTGCAGGGAGCGTGTGCCCTGGCGGCTGCGTTGAATCAGGGAACGGATGCCGCGCCGCTTTCTCTGGATCTGGTCGAACAAACCGAAACAGGATGGTCGATCTCATTTTGCTATCGGCTGGACGGTGTGCGCGTGCGCTTCAGTAATGAGCATACTGCTCTGAGAGTGAAGATCGATGGCGACATGATCACGAAATTTGAGTATTACTGCCGGGCCTATATACCGACGGAGGACCGCACGGTGCTGCTGCCGCCGTCTATGGCGGTGGCGATCGCTTCCATGCATGAGAATGCGGAATTGACGCTTTCTTATGTAGATACCGGCGCTGCGGTGATCGGTGCGCACTGGTTTGCGCAATAACGTGGCAGATATTGAAAGGGACGGGTAGGAAATGGAAACCAGACGGCTGAAAAATATCGCGATCCTGATCCTTTTGCTGCTGAATGTGTTTTTGCTTATGCTGCTGGGCTATCAGGAGCTGGTTGGACTTCATGCGGAGCAGGAGGCGATGGAGGAGCTAAAGGCATTATTTGCTTCAGAGGAGCTGACGCTTGCGCTGGAGTCATCCTCGGTCGAGAGCTCCCTCTCTCCGCTGACGCTTACCCGAAAAATGGATTCGGAGGCATCGATTGCCGCGTTTCTTCTGGGGGAAGCGGCTGCAATGCGCAGTGAGGGCGGTGGTATTTACAGTTACTCCGCCGGTACCGGAACGGTTCAGTTCCGTATGGGGGGTGGCTTTGATACCGTGCGTTTTTCGCGGGAGATGGAGGATGCTCAGGCTTTTGTCCGCCAGTTCTGCGACAAGTTTGGCTATGAGGATATCAGCGGTGAGCTGGTAAACGGTTCCGGAAGCCTTACTGCCACGCAATATGTGGCAAGAGTGCCTATTTTGGGCTGTGAGGTCACACTGACCTTTGAGAACGGAAAACTCGTATCTGCTGCCGGGGCGCATATTGATCTGGGTGACGCGCAAACGGAGCGCTCTGAGCCGCTGAGCGGGGTGAGCGTGCTGGCACGTTTCTTTGACTACCGCAACCGCGAGGGTATCGTGTGCCGGGAGGTGAACGGGATCAGATGCGTTTACCAGCTGCAGAGCGGCTCAAATCTTCCGAGGCTTCTGCCTGTCTGGATCGTTGAAACAGATACCTATTCCTATCTTGTGGACGGAATGACAGGGAAGGTCTTACACAAATAGGGTTACATTTTTGTAACTTTTTAGTTTGCGAAATGAAAAAAAGAGAAAAATTTGTGCGGTTTTTCCATTTTACCCATTGATTTTATAGAAAAGTATGCTATACTGGTAGCGTCTATCTCTATGTCCGCAGTTTTTGCGCGCAAAATGAGATCCTGTATATGAAAATTTTCTGAGTACCGCGTTTGCTGTATGAAGTATCAAGACCTGGGTAAACTGTATATATAGGTCTATATATCAACAATGAGGTGCAATTCATTGACCAAGTATATTGTCGAGGGCGGACGTCCCTTGTATGGAGAAATTCAAATCAGCGGTGCCAAAAATGCCGCTGTTGCCATTATTCCCGCCGCCCTGATGGTCGGCGGGCCTTGCCGCATTGAAAACATTCCTCAGATCAGCGATGTGGAGCTGCTTCTGGGGATCCTGCGGGATATGGGTGCAAGCATTCGATATCTCAATCCCCACGCTGTGGAGATCGATTCCACCCATCTGCGCAATATGAGGGTTCCTTATGAGTCTGCCCGCCGCTGCCGTGCGTCCTACTATATGCTGGGTGCGTTGCTGGGGCGTTTTGGCAGCGCTGATGTGGCTCTGCCCGGCGGCTGCGATTTTGGCGGCACCCGCCCCATCGACCAGCACTTGAAGGGCTTCCGTGCTTTGGGTGCCGGTGTGGATACCCAGAGCGGCTTTGTGATCGCTGAGGCGGAGGGCGGACGGCTCAAGGGCGCGAATATCTTTCTGGACAAGGTGAGCGTCGGCGCGACCATCAATATTATGCTTGCCGCTGCTATGGCAGACGGCTTGACCGTGATCGAAAATGTGGCAAAAGAGCCTCATATCGTTGATGTTGCCAACTTCCTGAATTCCATGGGCGCTGATATCATGGGTGCGGGTACGGATGTCATCAAGATTCGCGGTGTGGAATCTCTGCGCGGCGGCACATACTCCATCATTCCCGACCAGATCGAGGCGGGCACCTATATGGCAGCGGTGGCTGCCTGCGGCGGCGAGGTGAAGCTGTGCAACATTATCCCCAAGCACATGGATTGCATCACCGCTAAAATGCAGGAGATGGGCGTTGAGATCCGGGAGATGGATGATAACCTCATCGTCAGCCGGATCGGTAAGCTCACCAAAACCAATATCAAGACTATGCCCTATCCCGGATTCCCTACGGATATGCAGCCTCAGATCGCTGCGGTTCTGTGTCTGGCACAGGGGACGAGCATCGTTACCGACAGTGTATGGAGCAGCCGCTTCCGTTATACCGACGAGTTCAAGCGCATGGGCGCGCAGATCCAGGTGGACGGAAACCTCGCGATCATCGAAGGGGTAGAGCACTTGTCCGGCGCGCAGCTGGAAGCCTGCGACCTGCGCGCGGGTGCGGCGATGCTGATCGCGGCGCTGGCTGCCCGCGGGATCAGCGAGATCACCAACGTGCAGTATATCGAGCGCGGCTATGAGGATGTGATCGGAAAGCTCAGGGGTGTCGGCGGTGTGATCCGTGCCGTGGAGGTTCCGGAGGAAGAGGAAGCTTCCGTCAGCAATGCCGGCTGAGATGTAAATGGATAAAAGGGGTGCTGCAAGTTCCTTGCAGCCCGCCAAGTCGGGGGCCCAGCGGGCTTTGGGAGAGAAAAGTCTTTGC
>JAZOBV010000073.1:0-12877 GCA_045596145.1 Candidatus Pelethomonas sp. | reverse complement strand
AAGTACTACTGGTATGGAGAGGATAAGACCTATACCCGGAAGAAGGGGAAGCTCTGGACTTGGGGTATCAAGTGCTATGGCTCTTCCGACCTTGTCAACTGGGAAGATTTGGGTCATATTGTGGAACCTACCCCCAATGATAAAAAGAGCATCTTCCATCCCAACCGACGAATGGACAGACCTCATATCATCAAGAATGAGAAGACAGGCAAGTATATACTCTGGCTGAAATACTGTGACAAGAACCACTTTGCGGTTCTGACTGCGGATAATCTGCTTGGTCCTTATGTGCTGGTAAATCCTTTGCTCCGTCCTGACGGTCGGCAGGCAGGAGACTTTGATCTGGCTGCTGATGCCGAGACCGGCGTTGCTTATCTGTATGTGGAGCTGGATCACAAGGAAGTACTCGTTTACAAACTGAATGATGATTACACCGATGTGACAGACGAAAAGGCTGTCATTTACACCGGCTTGAATCCTCCTTTTTCCCGCGAAGGTGTGACCCACTTTGAACGGGGCGGTAAGCACTACATCCTGACCAGCGGCATGATCGGCTATGTGCCCAACCCCAGTGAAGTGGCAGTATCCGACAACTGGATGGGTCCGTTCACCGTTTTGGGCGATCCTCATGTGGATGACAGTAGCTCCGCATCTTTCAATTCTCAGGTAAGCTGTGCATTCAAGGTGTCTGGTTCCGAAAAGATTATCGTTATGGCTGACCGCTGGGTTCCTGAGTATGTGATGACCAAGGAGCGTTATGAAAGTTTTGTTCGAGCCATCGGGCAGAACTATGATAAGTCCCTGAAGGCATCCTTCAAGGACATGATGAATATGCTGAAATCTCCTATGATGGGCAGCGCAGATACATCGATTGCTAACTATGTATGGCTTCCAGTGGAATGGGACGGAGATATGCCTCAGATCCGCTGGAGAGACAGCTGGAACCTGGATGAAAATTAACCGAATAATGCGGTATCGAGTGCTTGTTGTGGCTCCGGACAGTTCTTCGTGGTATCCAGCCGCAAAATGAACTAACATGGTTTGATAAGTACGACTGTGTTCTTATTGAGACAATTGCGGAGTGCTACTGCTTCAAAGGTGAGTTTGAAACTGCTCGTGGCTATCTAAAGGATGCAGTAAGCAAAGCGGCACGGTATGATCATGCTGCTCCGGGAGAAATCAAGGATATGAAGTTTTACACCACACTGGGACTTGAGGAACAGCCTACTTACGATCTCTATGGGAAAAGTGCGAGGATTGTTTGCGGCGCAGGATGCAGCCAAATGATGACGGTGTTCCGCAGCTCTGGAAAATGTGGCTTGAAGTGAATCAGGAGGCATTTCCAAATGAAACCGTATAAAGGTATTATCAAAAAGCATTTTGGCAATATTGTCGGAGTAGCGCTGCTCCACGTCCTTATGTCTTTTGCAACGGCTATAATGAACAGATAACAAGAGGGGGTGATTTCGGTAGCGGCTACCGAAATTATTTCTCGAAGAAGATATCATCCTGCTTGGGGAGCTTTTCATTCGGCAAGCGAAGGAGATGCGGGATCGCTTTCGTCGCGTAGATGTGAGTTTTCATCGTGTCCCATTCAGCAAGTCGCAGAATCTCAGCCGTCCCGTTTTCAAAATCAAATCCAATTTCGCCCCATTCGCCATCGCAGTCTGCCTGATACTCGTAGACTGCGGTGGCGATTTTCTTTTTTCGCGTGGTTTTGGATTTCTGCTTCAATCGGACGGAGCAGAGCACACCATTTGCAACCAAATGCTCAGCCAGCTTGTCCACCGCTTTCTTATAAGCTCGCTCTGCACCACTGGCTGTGCTGCCCTCGAACATGACCGCCAGTTCCTCAAAGGTGGGGCGATCCTTCCATACTCCCACACGACCACAAGTCATGCAGACCGCGTTGCGCTTCTCGAGCAAGGTCTGCTCCCGGTAGCCGAGTTTATCAAACGCTGCCTGCACGGCCTCCGCGCGAACACTGTTCCAGAGGATGTTAGCATAGTTCCAACTGTCATTGAATGTCACATCTTCACCTGTCTCCTCACCATCATCGTCCTGAATGGTCGCGTAGAAAGGAACACGGCTACGGTTCTGGCTTGCCAGTTTCAGATACTCATTGGCGGTTTCCTCAGAGCAGCTCTGCTCGGCAGCGTATTGCGCGACGACCTCTTGGTCTGACTTTCCAGAGTTGTTGCGCAACCACGCGATGCCGCGAGTGGCCTTGTACTCATCCAGGGACTTGAACGATCCTGCCTCCTCATGGCGGCGGCAGTCCAGAAGTGCGTTATCGATGAAGTGATGGGCGAAGGTCAAAAACTCCGCGCCCTTGCTGGGATCATAGCTTTGCAAGCACTCCAACACCGCCAGAACACAGCTGAGCTTGTAGTCCAGAAACCGAACCGGGTCATATTGATAGAATCCCTCATTCAGAAGAAAGCGATATACCTTTCGGTTCAGCCTTGGCTCGTAGTGGTGGAGGAAGTACAGGAAGTATGTCGTGTCATTCTCCTGTACGGCGCGAACAATGTAGTCGTTAATATTCTCCGGCTTGGGCGGCGCAGGATCAAGACGGAAGATCCGACTGGCATCACACATATTCATTGCGTCGTCCCGCAGGGTATATTTCGCCGCTGTGATTTCGTTGTCTGTGTCCCAGAATCGTTCCTCTGTCATGATCTCCACCCCCTTTTACTGAATTTCGGTAGCCGCTACCAATAATGCTTCCTGCGTCATTTCGGTTTCATAGTCTGTCTTGGCATAAGTGTGATCGGAGATCGCACGCTCCATCCTGTTCTTGACAAGCCGCTTCATCGCGGCGGCGGTCTGCTCGTCCAGTTTCCCGCGGCGGAGAGATTGGGTAATTGTATTCATCCGGCGTGTGTAAATCGCCTTGATAGGGTGATCGTCCGCAAGTTCACGCTGCGCCCGACCTTGCAGGTTTCCAATCTGACGGCAGGTGCGTCCGTTTTTATCATTGGGAGCAAGTCCTCCGCAGTATTTGGTCAGTCTGGCATCGGTGGTCAGGAACCACTTGCCGCAGATAGGACACTTCCTCGGTGCGTGACCAACACAAAGTCCCTCAAAGAGATCAGACCGGAACAAACCTACATAAGACATATAGTGCATCCGCTTCACAAGCTGCGGTGTGTCCTTACTCGGCATAACAGAGGAAACATACTGCGCTGTGATGTTGGTCATCGACTCCCACAACTGATTCTCAAGGGATAGTTCTGCCGAATCAGGAAAATGCTCGGCGAAGGTAGCTGCATATCCCTCCGGTGTGCGCTTGCTGTTGTGGAGTGCAAGGGCGAATTCGGTCATACTCTGCTTGAAGATTTGCAGTGTATTGCCAAGCTGCGCCATAATTTGAATCAGCTTCAGCAGACCAACTCCGTTGCTGAACCGAGGATCAAAAGCCGCAGCTGCACCAAGCTCCTGCGTTGCTTCTATGTACGCCAGTGCATTCTCGATGAAGCTATCCGTAAAGATCTGTTGGATGTCGTGTGCATCTTCCGGGAAGTCGATGCAGGAGAACGGATGGATACCGCGCAGCAGCTTCGTGATCTCCATCATAATGCTTTTTGCTTCACGGAGGGCATCTACTGTCAGCGTTCCGGTGCCGACCATGAGAATGACTCCGTTCAAAGGAAGGCACAGCTGAATCAAGGTGTTGATCTGTTCATCGGTGATATTCAGCGCGGCACAGGCAATGCTGCCCGTGGGGAACGTCTGACTTCCGTATGATACCCGATCCTGCCAGAAGTCCAGAGTCAGCAGATTTTGATCAAGGATACTCATTGTCTTCCACTCCCATCGCCGCTAAGATGTCTGCCGCATGAACGGCATCGCGTTCCAACAACTTGTTCTTGGGATTTTTGTTGAGAGCTTTGTTTGTCATGCGAATCTTGCGGATCGCTTTCTCGACCTCTCTGGTGGAATACCCGGCCTTCACTGCGGCAGCGGCGAGGTTTGCCACATAGATGCAATCATCTCGCCCGAAACGATTTTGGACGACCATGCGACCGATCTGTTCCACGATACCCTGTCTGCCGGAGGAAGTACGAGCAACATCGTCCTTGACCCAGATAAGGTGGCTGTCCGGAATTTCGGTAGCGGCTACCGAAATAAACTCGACGCCCTCGTACATATACTTGGCGTTCATCGCCTGCCGTCTGCTGGGGGCATATTCGTCCAGCGGTCCGGTGAAGATCTTCGGTCTGCCACGTCCTCTTTTCTCATGTTCCATGTCATTACGCTCCCTGTCGTAATTTTTGTTTTTCCCTATTATAGCACATATGTTTGTCGAAATACAGCGTTTCGGAACAAATGTTTTAATTTATTTTCGGTAGCCGCTACCGAAATTCATTGTCACAGTATCCTGTCATGTTTTTTGAAATGAGCTTGTCATGCCATTAGCCTGTTTTTTTCGATTTTTCTCATAATATATACGAAGGGGTGAGTTAACCGCCCTTTACGAAAGAAGATTGGAGGAATCGAATGAATTTATTTCGTGACGCAAAGTAGAACCCCCTATAAAAATAAAGCGAGATAGAAAAACTGCCGTACGTACCGTACAGTACGTACAGCAGTTTTTTACTTTGCCGCTAATATTGCGCTTCATATTAGCCTCAAAGTCCGCGCAGGAAATCAATCCTTGTGAGATCCGCAAAAATCATCACTCAATGCAGAACGGAGTTCACCGGCGGATGATTCACCGGGCGGTGAACGAGCTTCACGCATATGTGGGGCATCCCACCGTTTGGTAGCGTGTCCCACCAAGCAGTAAAACTGATAGGAGACCGCTGTGAACAGGACTACACGGGAGTAAATCTGAGCTGAAAACACTATCCCTGGACATCTCACCCAGCGGTGACAGGCGTTCACCGCACAAGAAAATCACATCACTAAATCATGGAGGAATCTTGAATATGAACTCTGAACTGAGAAACGAAATCAAATCGTACATCGTACGCACCGGCTGTACGATGCAGGAGGTCGTTGACCTTCTCGCTGACGAACACGGCTGGTCTGACAGCGTATCCAACCTGTCCAACAAGCTCCAGAGGGAGTCCCTGCGATACACCGAGGCCGTACAGCTTGCCGATGTGCTGGGCTACAACATCGTGTGGCAGAAACGACGCGAGAAGTAATGCTCACGATACTCCCATCGCATCTCCCGTCCCCATAGGCACACCGCAGTGATGCCTATGGACAGGCGGTGAAAGATACGGTTTTCATCGCCATCGTCTGCATGAAGTATTCCGCGAAGCGGCATCGTGCAGACGGGCTGACCATAAGAAAAGTTGCAGACATTTCGCCTTGGTCAGCAGAGGTCACCGCAGTGACCGCATACCCCCTCGGAGAGCCCACGGCACTTTGCAGCCAGCATGGATGAAAGTGTAATAGTGGGTTATTACACTTTGAAAAAGTGCCCTCCACAGCAACTCCCCCGTCTGCAAATCTCTAAAGAAAGGATCTAAATCTATGGCAAGAAATGATGGAATCGACCGCACCGTAGCTCGGAATCAGGATATCAAAACAGCGGCGGATGTGGCAAAGATACAGGAGCACAATGAGCGTGAGAAAGACAGTTACAGCAATCAAGATGTCGTATCGGAGCGCACTCACTTGAATGTCCACTTCAAAGCACCCACCGCCGGATACCTTGAAATGTTTGAGCAGATGGAACGGAACAATGTGATCTCCACGAGAGGTCTGAAAGAGGATGCCGTCAAGTTCTGTGAGCTGGTATTCGATGTGAACTCTGCGTACTTCTACAACCACGGCGGCTATGAGTTCGCCAAACAGTTCTATGCTGACGCCTACAAAGCCGCCGTGGAGATCGTGGGCGGCGAGCAGTACATTCTCTCCGCTGTGATGCACGCCGATGAGCGCAACCGGGCAATGAGCGAAGCGCTGGGCGAGGATGTGTACCACTACCATCTCCATGTGGTTTACATCCCTGTGGTCGAAAAACAAGTCCTCTGGTCGAAGCGATGCAAGGACAAATCATTGGTTGGCACGGTCAAGGAAACGATCATGCAGGTCAGCCGCAGTAAGAAATGGGACTCCAAACCTGTTCTTGACGAGGACGGCAATCCGCTCCTTAACTCAAAAGGAAAGAAGATCTTGAAGTCATCCTACAGCGTGTTGCAGGATGACTTTTTTAATTTCATGCAGGCATCTGGGTACACCGATGTGGAGCGCGGCGAGCGGGGCAGTACCGAAGAACATCTGACCGTGACACAGTTCAAGGTGCAGGCAGAGCGGCAGCGTCTGGAAACTGTGACCGGACAGGTGGCACAAGCCGAGCAGAATCTGGAGGATGCCAAGTCTGCTACCGAAATTCAGAAAAAGAAATTGGAAGCACTCAAGAAGGAGACCAAGACAGCAAAGACCATTGCGATGACCGTACAGGACATTGAAGAAATGGGCAAACGAAACACCCTCACAGGCAATGTCTCTCTGACGCAGGATCAGTGCGACACGTTGAAACGATACGCAGTCAGCGGCATCATTGCCAACGCTGACAATAAGAAACTGAAAGAAAAGCTGACCGCCGCTGAACGGACTGCATTGATCTGGAAGCAGCGGTATGACGCGCTACACGAGAAATATCAAGAGCTGAAAAAGAAAGCCCAACCTTTTCTGGATGCACTGGAGATCGCATCTGAAAGGGTCAGGGCTTTTATTGATGCCGTTCTGGCAAGAGGAAAAGACACACAGGAACGCAAGCACCCTGTCCGTGAGCACGGACAGGACTTTGAACGCTAAATGAAAGGAAGTATCTGCCTATGAAGAAAAAACATTTATCTGCAGCCAAGCTGAACAAGATGATGCTGACTGGCGCGTCTTTGTTTGAAATGATTGAAGCATGTGCCTTTATCGACATCTGCGATTGCTATGAACCTGTAGAATCGCAGATGGAAGAACAAGGGCCTACCATCGAAAATGCTTCGTTCTATGGCATTGAGCCCGACGGAACGAAGTACTTTTATTGCGGCAACACTCGCACAAGGGTGTCCGAGTTCTTTGATCCCAATGGCAAGACGATGGACAAGCTGGTTGAAAATGTCGTTCGCTTTGCAGCCGGGAACAACGCACGCACTTCTATGTCGATTGGTTGACATAACACTTGAATTTTCCCCGCGCTTGCAGTATACTGTAGTCAGAAAGTATTGTAAGCGTGGGTTGTTTCTCGAATAGGAGGTTATCTATGAAACAACCATACAATACCGCACTTTATATGAGACTCAGCCGTGATGACGAGAACTATGGCGACAGCGTCAGCATTGAAACCCAGCGCACTATCTTACAGCAATACGCAAAGGGCCATGGCCTTCATGTGGTCGGCGAATACATCGACGATGGTTGGAGCGGCACAAACTTCGAACGACCTGCCTTTCAACGCATGATGGACGATGTGGAGTCCGGAAAGGTCAACTGCATCGCAACCAAGGATCTGAGCCGCTTCGGACGAGAACATGTTATGATGGACTACTATCTGGAGTTCGTGTTCCCAGAGAAGAAGGTTCGCTACATCGCCGTGGCAGAAAACGAGGACACAGAAAAGGGCCTTTCCGACTTCGTTCCCTTCAAGAACCTGTTCAACGAGTGGTTTGCCAAGGATACCAGTCGCAAGGTCAAAACCGCTCTCCATGCGAAGTTTGCCGTTGGAGAACGCATCTTCACCTATGCGCCTCTTGGGTATGTTCGGCATCCGGAAATCAAGAACGCCATCATGATCGATGATGAAACCCGCTGGATCATCGAGAAGATTTTCGACCTTGCTTTCCACGGTGCGGGTGCCGCCAAGATCGCAAGGGTGTTGGTGGAGGAAAAGGTTCCTACTGCCGGATGGCTGAACTATCAGCGATATGGGACGTTCGCTCATATCTACGAAGGCGCACCGGAAGAAAAGGCCTATGCGTGGACACTGGCACAGATTAAGAGTATCCTAAAAGATGAAACCTACATCGGCAACAGCGTACACAACAAGCAGACGCATATTTCCTACAAGAACAAGAAAAAGGTACGTAAGCCGAAAGAAGAATGGTTCCGAGTGGAGAATACCCACGAAGCCATCATTTCCAAAGAGGTTTTTCAGCAGGTGCAGACGCAGATCGCCAGCCGTCGCAGACAACAGAAGGATGCTACCACGCAGATCTTCTCCGGTCTTGTGAAGTGTGCTGACTGTGGATGGTCGATGCGGTTCGGTACGAACAATCAAAACAAGAATCCGTATAGTCACTATACTTGCAGTCAATATGGACAGGGATTGAAACTATGCTCCGCCCACTATATCCGCTATGACTACCTCTACACCTATGTTCTTGCCAGAATACAGGATTTGTCGAGACAAGCACAGGTGGATGAAAAGGAACTGCTTCAGCGACTGCTGAAAGCAAGTGATCAGGAACTTGCCGCCAACGCCAAACGGCAGAGCGCAGAGCTTACCAGAGCAGAAAAGCGCAGGACGGATGTTGACCGCAAGTTTGCAAAGCTATACGAAGATTGGTCAGACGGACGTATCACGGAATACAACTTCAACATGATGTCTCAGAAATATCAGGCCGAACAGCAGGAGCTGACGGAGAAGATCGAACGGCTCACCGCAGAGCTGGCGGCTGAAAAACAAACCACTGTCGATGCGGAGACCTGGATCTCGCTTATCAAACGGTATGCCTACCCTACCGAACTGACAGCGGAGCTTCTGAATACGCTGATTGAGAAGATCGTTATTCACGAAGCGACTATCAGTGAGGACGGTATGCGTGAGCAGGGTATCGACATCTATTACCGCTTCATCGGCAAAATCGAGTAAAAGCTACGGTGAGTGCCTATCCTCAACGGCATAGGCACTCACATATGACCAATATCTTTAACTAAGGGAAACGGGTCTTTCCATGCCGGAGATCAGACTGCTGGTGGAGCTGGCGGACTTTTTCGGAGTATCTGTCGATTATCTCCTGGGCTACACGGTGCAGGAGAGCGGTGTAGAGGCGGCGGTGGAGCGGTTGGATCGTCTTTTGACGGAAAGAAAATTGACCGAGGGCGCGCGAGAGGCGGAGAAGGTGCTGCAGAAGTATCCCAATAACTTCGATGTGGTTTTATCGAGCGCGCAGTTCTATTATCTTCAGAGTTGGCAGGACGAAAAAGCGGCGCGGCGGTGCGTCGAGCTGCTTGAGCGTGCGTGTCTGCTGTTTGAGCAGAATAAACACGAGGAAGTGACGCTCAAGAACTTGAACGAGATGATTGCGGCCTGTTACATCGGTCTGAAGCAATACGATAAAACCATCGAACTGCTGAAAAAGCTCAACACAGACGATTCGCAAAACGATATGATCGGCATGGTGCTGGCACAATTTTGCGGCAAGCCGGAGGAGGCTCTGCCGTATCTCACCGCAGGGATTTACGGCAATCTGCTGCCCCTGCTGCGCAGCGTCGTTGGGTTCTATAAGGCGTACACGCAGTTGGGACGCTTTGACGATGCCTTTGCAGTGATCCAATGGGCGATAGACACGATGAGGGGGCTGAGAGATCCCTCTGCCATCTCGTTCCTGGATAAAATGGAGGCGGTGCTGCTGGCGCTGCTGGGGGATGCGTCCCTGCGCAAGGGCAATGAAGCGGATGCACGCCGATATCTTTATGCGGCGCGGGATGTTGCGCGGCGGTTTGACGCGGCACCGGATTACCGAACCTTCGTGGGCTTGAAGTTCTATCATTGCAGTGAGGAGAATGTTTCGCTCGACGATATGGGTGACACGGCGATCCTTGCGATCGAAAACTATCTTGAGATAGATGCCTGCGAGGTATCTAGAAACCTTTGGGAGGAAATCAAAGATGAAGAAACCTGATATTCGTCCGTTTACCCGGCAGTTTTACCGTGGAAACGGTGGTTATTTCGTACTTGCAATGATCCAGACCGTGCTGGCAACGGCGGCCCAGCTGATGATCTCATGGTTGCTGCAGCAGGTCACCGACCTCATCACCGGCGCGGACATTGGCTTTACACTGGGCGAGGTCACGTATTTGGCAGTGACATGCCTTCTGCTGATGCTCCTTGCCTACGGCTTTGCTTATATCTCCAAGCCAAAATTTATCAGCAAAGCCATCGGGCAGTACAAGACCTATGCCTTTGAGCAGCTTTCCCGCAAGGGCATCAGCGCCTTTTCGGGAGAGAATACCGCGCTGTACATATCCGCCCTTTCCAATGATGCCACTGCTATTGAGGGCAACTACCTCGCCAATCTGTTTATTTTGATCGACAGCGTAGCGGTCTTTATTGGCGCGCTGGTTTTGATGTTCTGGTACAGCCCCACACTGACGCTGATCTCCATAGGCTTGACCATTTTGCCGCTGGCAGCGTCTATCCTTACGGGTAATCTGGTGGCGAAGGCTGAGAAAGAAGTGTCCGACAGGAACGAGGACTATATGTCCACGCTGCGCGACAGCTTGACGGGCTTCTCGGTCATCAAATCCTTCCGCGCGGAGACTCAGATTTGCCGGATTTATATGGAGAGAGTGTGCGCGGTGTCGGGCGCAAAGTGCCTGCGCAGAAAGATGGAGCTGATCGTTGAGATGCTCGCATCCTCGGCAGGACTGGTGGTGCAGATGGGTGTGTTTCTGGTGGGCGCGTACCTTGCATTGTCCGGCTCGGGGATCTCCGCAGGCTCGGTTCTGGTGTTCGTACAGCTTCTCAACTATGTGGTCAACCCCATCGGAACGATCCCCAACTGTCTTGCCCAGCGTAAGGCGGCGAAGGCATTGATGGAGAAGCTTGCCGCGGCGTTAGAGGAAAATGTGCGCGAAGAGGGCAGCGTGGAAAAGCATACCCTTGATCGCGCAATTACGGTTCGTGACCTTTCCTTCGGCTATGAGAGCGATAAAACCGTTCTGAAGCATATCGACCTCAGCTTCGAGGCAGGAAAGAGCTATGCGGTGGTGGGTGCGTCCGGCAGCGGCAAATCCACGCTGTTGAATCTGCTGATGGCATCCCATGCCGGGTATACCGGAGATATCCTCTATGATGAAGTATCTCTGCGGGAGATCAGCAGCAAGGCGCTGTACGACATGGTTTCCGCAGTCCAGCAGAATGTGTTTATTTTCAATGCCTCCATCCGGGACAATATCACCATGTTTTCCCAGTTTCCCACAGAGGAGGTGGACCGCGCCATCAAGCTCTCCGGTCTCTCCGAGCTGATCGCGCAGCGGGGCGAGGATTACCTCTGCGGCGAAAACGGAAGCGGGCTTTCCGGAGGCGAGAAACAGCGTATTTCCATCGCCAGAAGCCTTCTCAAAAAAGCACAGGTCCTGCTGGTGGATGAAGCCACCGCCGCGCTGGACGCGGAAACGGCGCATTACGTCATTGACGCGGTTCTGGATCTGGAAAACATGACCAGAATCGTTATCACCCACGATATGGACCGCTCTCTTCTGGAGCGGTATGATGAAGTCGTTGTGCTGAAAAACGGCGAGGTGGTAGAGCTTGGAACCTTTGCGCAGCTGATGGAACGCAAGGAGTATTTCTATTCCCTGTTTACGGTGTCGCAGTGAAAGGAAGGACCGGAGTGCCGCACGGCACTCCGGTCTCTGCTTTCTACGCTTCCTTTATGACAATTTTGGTTAAATCCTGTCCCCACAGCATTTCTGCAGCTTCGCAGATGGCACGTTGTCTACTGTCATCTACGCTTGAAAACAGCTCAACGGTCAGCCTTCGATCTTTTTTCTTCCACTTTCCCGCCACTTGACCATCCAGAAGCACCGCGGGCATAACGATTCCCGCCAAATTGAAGATTTTTCTTAAATGCTCCTGCGGCAGATAGATACTCTCCTTTTTCTCATAGCCGAGCATGAGCTGGTCAAACCCCGCAAGAAACAAACAGCGTGGAATCTCACGGTCATAAGAGGCATGGTTTTCAATATAGTAATATGTTTTCCCCTGACATTCCACTGAAATCACCGGGAGCTTGCTCAGCCACTGCTTTACCTGCCCTGCCGTGGCACGGAAAAAGTACATTGCATCGTGGATGGTCGCGGGTCCCAGATAAGTAAAGTACCGCCGTGCAAGCTCCAGTCCGGCATCGTCTTCTGTCATCGGGTCAACCTCCGGCGACAGACAGTACGCCTTCTCCTCCGACACGGTTCCATGCATAAAGCCCCGCTCGCAAAGCTCCCGAATGCCGCCGCCCCAGGGGTGGAACATGCTTTCCTCCTCTGCCTGCGTCATACCGTTTTCACGGCAAAGCTCCTTCAACTCTTCACGCGTATGTACCCGCTTCCGCAGGGCGGTAAGAATCACCTCCGACAGCTCCGCCTGCCGCTCCGGTGTCAATCCCCAATCCGACCGCTGATTCCAGAAGGTCGGGATCGTCCAATCGCAGCTTCGATATACACCGGCGTTACAAAACAGCGGCTGATCCTCCCCGGCAAACACATGGACCGTACCCCGGATCGTCCAGTTTTTTACTAAACCATCCCCAACCGTGTCTTCCTCGAAGTCGGAACAGCGTATTTTCAGAGAGTGGACCGCGTTGGACAAAAACTGCGCCTGCACGCCGCACAAGCGGCTCACAGCGGTCAGCTTTTCCGTCTTCCCCAGCAAATACTGATTCGTCATCTGACGAATTTTCAGTTCCTCCGGTGTCATGGTACGCATCTCCTCCCGCTTCTTTGATGATAGAATAGCACATTTCTGTTGGATTATCAACGCTTATGCCTGCTGATAAATTGGGGTTTGTCTTACTATTTAGATTTTGCTGTGCCGCTGGCGCGGCAGACCGCTGTCATCGATTAGCAACCGTGTTCAGCCTCCGGCGGGTGACTTTTGTCCGGACAAAAGTCACCAAAAACCGTTAAGGGGACACCCCTT
>JAZOBV010000072.1:0-3956 GCA_045596145.1 Candidatus Pelethomonas sp. | reverse complement strand
CGCTTGGACTTCATCTGAAGGGCAGGATCACCAGCTTGACGACCACCGCGAACAGGATGATGGACAGACCGTAGGAACCGGTCAGGCTGTACATCCAGCGCAGCAGCGCCGCAAAGGGAAGGGAAATAATATCACCCATTTGCTGTTGTTTCCTCTCTGAAAATTCCGGTTTTTCCGGAACTTTCCTTAATGTTTTCGCTTGCGCTTGTGTTTTTTTCTATGCCGGGACTTTTTTTCCGGCACGGGGTCATACATGGGCCCCTTGTAGAATGGATGGCATCGGAGAAACCGTTTCAGCGCCAGCCACACGCCCTTTGCCGCGCCGAAGCGCTCGATCGCCACCACCGCGTATTCAGAGCAGGTGGGGAGAAAGCGGCATCGTGCGGGAAACGCGGGGGAGATGTGACGCTGGTAAAACCGGATCAGAGCGAGGAACAGCTTTTTCATGCCTTTTCCCACAGGTCAAGCTGCGCCATGGCGCGGTCAAAATCCGCCTGAAGCTTCTTATGCGGGATCGTCACCGCGCGGGTGCGGGCAACGAGGATCACATCATAGCCCTGCTTCATCTTCGGCTGCGCCAGACGGAACAGCTCACGAAGCCGCCTGCGGGCGCGGTTGCGCTTCACGGCGCAGCCCAGCTTGGTGCTGACCGTGATCCCCAGACGGTTGTGGGCAAAGCGGGTCTTGCGGCAGTAGACGACCATAGAGGGCGACACCGCGCTCCGGCCCTTGTTGTACAGCCGGCGAAATTCGTGATTTTGTTTGATCGTCACGGTCTTTTTCATGGCCATACCTCCGGTTTCTTTCAGCTTTAATAGTTCAAAGGGGACGGCTGTATTACCTGCCGTCCCCTTTAAAACTATCTTCTCGCGATGCAAACTCCGCGGCCTTAGTGGGTCAGGCGAGCGCGGCCCTTGGCACGACGGCGGGAAAGCACCTTCCGGCCGTTGGCGGTTCTCATTCTCTTGCGGAAGCCGTGCTCCTTGGAGCGCTGACGCTTCTTGGGCTGATAGGTACGGAACATTTGCATACACCTCCTGAAATTTTAATTGCTGTGCGGCTTGCGCCGCACTACTCGACGGCGGGCGAACGCGGTGCGTTTCACCCCGCAGTTGACTGATTGATGCCCTGCCCAGACGGACAGGCATAGAGTATTATACATAAAACCTCAACCGCTGTCAACAAAAAAATGAGAGTTTTAAAGATTTTTTCCTTGTTTTTGTCCTCTTTTCTCCCGTTATCTCTTGTTTTCACCAAATCTTGTGGTTTCTTTTTTGTGTTTTCCCCATATCTGGTTCCGGACAGCATGGCGGAAAACACCAATTTTTATAGTTCTTATATATTAGAATAAGTATTGCATCAAAGAGGGTTTTTTGCTATAATAAATTGAATGCCTATCTAAAGATTTCAGAGAAAGGAACGGTATCCATGCAATCTGTCAATGATATCTGGTCCATGATCCTGGACCGGCTGAGAGGAGAGCTTTCTGAGACCACCATCAAAACGTGGTTTGACGAAACCACCGTCGTAGATCTGACGGGAAACACACTGATCCTCCACTGTCCCAACGACTTTAAGCGCACCAACATTCAGGACCGCTTCGTGAAGAACATTGAGGCGGCGCTTCTGGATATTTTCTCCACAGATTTCTCCGTCCGTCTGGTGGACGATGCCGGACTTGCCAGTCTCAATTCCCCGGCGGTGGACAATGCGCCCAAATCCTTAATGGAAAGCGGCGAATTTACCTTTGAGTCCTTCGTTGTCGGTCCCAGCAACAAGCTGGCGGCAAACGCCGCCCGCGCAGTCGCTGACGCACCCGGTCAGCACTATAATCCGCTGTTCATCTACGGCAACTCCGGTCTTGGCAAGACCCACCTGCTCTACGCCATCGCCCATGTGATCCGCCAGCGCAACGCAGGCGCCCGCATCGTGTACATCAAGGGCGATGAATTTATCAACGACTTTCTGGAATCCATCCGAACCGGTAAGGCGGGGGAATTTCGCACCAAGTACCGCGAGGCTGACCTGTTCCTTGTGGACGATATCCAGTTTGTTGCCGGCAAGGTCGAAACCCAGAACGAGTTTTTCCATACCTTTAATACTCTCTTTGAGGGCAAAAAGCAGATCGTACTCACCTCTGACCGTCCGCCCCACGAAATGGCGCAGCTGGATGACCGTCTGCGCACCCGCTTTGAGTGGGGTCTGATGGTGGACGTTCAGCCCCCCAGTCTGGAGACCCGCATCGTCATCATTAAAAACAAGGCGACCCAGCTCGGCTTCGTCATCGACGACGACGTGGCGGCATACATCGCCTCCAAGATCTCCGCCAACGTCCGTCAGCTTGAAGGCACGGTGAAAAAGATCAAGGCGTTCCACGATCTGGAGGGCAGCGCCGTTGACCGCGCCACCGTTGACCGCGCCATTCAGGACATGACCACCTCCAGCGACTTCCTCATCACCGCCGACAGCATTATCAAGGAGATCTGCCGCTACTTCCATATCGACGAGTTCCAGCTCTCCGGCCAGAGCCGCAGCCGTGACTGCGTCAAGGCACGCCAGATCGCCATGTACCTCATCCGCACCATGATCGGTCTCTCTCTCAACGACATCGGCGACCTATTTGGCGGCCGTGACCACACCACCGTCATCCACTCCATCGAGCAGGTGGAGAAGAAGATGCAGACCGAGCTGCCCTACGCCGAAACTGTCCGCGCCATCATCGCCAATATCAACGCGAAAAAATAAGCCCCGCAGAAAACATGGCGCAAAATGGCGCAGTCTTTCCACATTATCCACTAAGTTATCCACATAATCAACATTTGAATATTCACATAGCCTGTGGATAACTGTCGAAAAATTTCCCCCTGTGGATATCCGTGGAAATCTCCGTCGCTTTTCCACACCGGGATGTCGAAAAATTTTCCCAGCATTTTCAACGCTTTCCGACGTTTATCCACAATTTTTCGCCCTACTACTCCTACTGCTGAAAAAAACTATATTTTATTCTTCAGAGCCACGGAAAATTCCCCCAAAACCTCTTTTCCAAGAAACTCACTTCTTCGCTGCCATTTGACGGAATCCTTAATTACTGCTTTTCGAAAGGAAACCTGCTCTATGAAATTTTCCTGTGAAAAATCCCTTCTCCAGTCCGCTATCAACACAGCCTCCCGCGCTGTTTCCACCAAAAGCTCCATTCCCGCTCTGGAAGGACTGCTTTTGCAGGCGGATCTTCACCTGACGGTGTCCGGCTACAATATGCAGACCGGAATCCGCACCAACGTGGAAGCGGATATCACCGAACCCGGAACTCTTGTTCTCAATGCCAGACTTTTTGGCGACATTATCCGCAAGCTGCCCGACGACGTTCTTGTCTTTGCCAGCGATGAAAAGCTCAATGTCCGCGTCACCTGCGGCGATGCTTTCTTTGAAATTCAAGGAATCTCTGCCGATGATTACCCCGAGCTGCCCGAGGTGGAGGACCAGTATTCTGTCACCATGCAGCAGGGAGTCCTTCGCGCCATGATCTCCCAGACCTCCTTCGCGGTATCCACAAACGAGGCAGCACGCCCTGTGCATACCGGTTCTCTCTTTGAAATTGAGTCCACAGGGCTTACCATCGTCAGTGTGGACGGCTTCCGCCTTGCCATGCGCCGCGAAAAGCTCGAAAAATTTGAAGGCGGCGCGTTCAAGTTCGTTGCTCCCGGCTCCGCGCTGAGTGAGGTGGAAAAGATCTGCGAGGATACCGAGGATCACGCGGTGATAACGCTCGGTAATCGCCACCTGCTCTTTGAGATCGGCGCGACCCAGCTCATCTGCCGCCGTCTTGAGGGTGAGTTCCTTGATTATCGCAATGCAATTCCCCGCAAGAATCCCATCTCCGTCACGGTGGAGACCAAGGATCTCATGAGCAGCATCGACCGTGTGAGCGTTGTCATCAGCGAAAAGCTGAAGAGCCC
>JAZOBV010000071.1:0-4003 GCA_045596145.1 Candidatus Pelethomonas sp. | reverse complement strand
TCCCCTTAACGGTTTTTGGTGACTTTTGTCCGCACAAAAGTCACCCGTCGGAGACAGACACCAGCTATCAATTAGATGATGCTGTCTCTGCTGCTTCGCAGCAGGGTGAAATCTAAATTGTCATGTAAACAACAATTTACCTTTATCCTCAAATTTTGTGAACCCTGCCGACAGCTATTGGAAGGGAACAATATTCTTTGTATTATATACCCGAAAAGCCGTTGCCTTTTGTCAAAAAGAGTGATACAATATTAAACACGACTGCCCAGTGTTGTAAAATGCTGGAAGCACAACCGTATTATGTGCTTTTGAGCAGATAAAAATAAGGTTTGTTGATCAATTTTGCAAGGAAGGTGAGGAATTGGAGAACTATACCAAGTACAAGCTGAAAGCAGCTGACGAACTGGATGCTCTGCTGTCCGGCAAGGATAATCTGTTTATCATTGCTTGCAACAAGTGCTTCAAGGAATTTGATACCGTGGACGAACCCGAATGCGGCGAGTTTGAGAAATTTGCCGCAGAGCGCGGCAAGAAGATCACCGGCACGGTCAAGGTCGATTTTCTCTGCAACCGTACCCAGACGGAGAAGGCTGTTGCCGGTCTCATTCCCGAGGGAACGGAGCATGTCGTCGTGATCGGCTGCGGTCTGGGTATCCAGACTATTGCGGACGTGACGAAGAAGTCCGTCATCGCCGCCACCAACACCCTCAATTACACCGGTCATCACGGCATGGCACTGACCAAGAAGGCATGCGATGCCTGCGCCCAGTGCTATCTGAACGTCACCGGCGGTATCTGCCCCATCGTTGACTGCTCCAAGAGCCTGGTCAACGGTCAGTGCGGCGGTGCCAAGAACGGCAAGTGCGAGGTCGATCCCAATAAGGACTGCGCCTGGGAGAAGATCAACCAGCGTCTGGAGAAGCAGGGTCGTCTGGAGGAGTTCAAGAAGCAGCCCATCCAGCTGCGCGACTACTCCAAGATCAACCACAAGGTCATCAGCGAGTATGTGAAGGCTGTCCGTGAGGAGCGTTTCGCCGGTTACTACGGCGGCGTGCATCCCAGTGAACACAAGGAACCCACCGAGCATGTGGCTCTGGTGCGCTTCCCCGAGCCCAAGACCGTTGTGATCCCTCTGTCCATGCACGCAGGTGCCCCCGCAAACCCCGTTGTCGCCGTTGGTGACACCGTCAAGGTCGGTCAGAAGATCGGCGAGGCTGCCGCGTTCATCAGCGCACCCGTCCACTCCAGTGTCAGCGGTACCGTTGTCGCCATCGAGGAGCGTCCCCACGCTACCCGCGGCAAGTGCCTGTCCGTTGTCATCGAGTCTGACGGAAAGAATGAGCTGCACGAGTCCGTGAAGCCCGGCAAGTCCCTGGACGAGCTGACTCCCGACGAGATCGTGGAGATCGTCAAGGAGGCGGGTATTGTCGGTATGGGTGGCGCAGGCTTTCCCACAGCCGTTAAGCTCAAGCCCAACAAGCCCATTGATGCCGTTCTGCTCAACGGCTGCGAGTGCGAGCCCATGCTCACCGCCGACCACCGCGTGCTGCTGGAGTATGCCGATGATATCATCTTCGGTCTGAAGGCCGTTATGAAGGCTGTCAGTGCCCCCCGCGGCGTGATCGTCATTGAGGATAACAAGCCCGATGCTGTCGAGCTGCTCACTGCCAAGTGCGAGGGCATCGAGGGTATCGAGGTCGTGTGCGCGAGAACCAAGTATCCTCAGGGCGCTGAAAAGATGCTCATCAAGCGCGTTATGGGCCGCATGGTCCCCAGCGGCGGTCTGCCCGCCGATGTGGGCGCTGTGGTCAGCAACATCAGCACCGTCAAGGCCATTTCCGATGCCATCCAGAAGGGTATGCCCCTCATCGAGCGTGTCACCACCGTCACCGGTAAGTATATCCCCAACCCCGGCAACTTCATTGTGAAGGTCGGTACCAACGCCAAGGATCTCATCGACTACTGCGGCGGTATCCAGGGCGAGGGCTACACCGTCAAGGCGGGCGGTCCCATGATGGGCTTCGTCCAGAACGAGCTGAACTTCCCCATTATGAAGGGCTCCAACGGCATCATCGCTGTGGACAGCGACGTGACCGAGGCTGTGGACTGCATCAAGTGCGGCCGCTGCGTGGATGTCTGCCCCATGGAACTCAAGCCCCTGTACTTCGCCAAGTACGCTGACGAGCAGAACTGGGCGGCTGTCAAGGAGCAGAAGGTCATGGATTGCATGGAGTGCCGCTGCTGCGAGTACATCTGCTCCTCCAAGATCCCCCTGATCTCCAAGATCAGAGCCGGTAAAACTGCAGTAAGGGAGATGAAGTGATATGTTAATTACCCAACTGAAAGATAAGGAAGCGATCCTCTCTCTGGTGAGCGGTAAGGTCTTCATCATCAACTGCCACGGCTGCAAGGAGATCCACTTCCCCGAGAAGGAAGCCGACGAGCTTCAGAAGGAGCTTGTCGCCGCCGGTAATGTTACCGGAATCCTCACCACCGATTACATCTGCAACACCGACAATCTGAAGCTTCGCCTCGGTATGGAGAAGCATCAGAAGGCCATTGCCGAAGCTGATATGGTTCTGGTGTTCTCCTGCGGTGTTGGCGTTCAGACTGTTGCTGAGTTCCTAAGCGACAAGAAGGTCTGCGCCGCCTGCGATACCTATGCTCTCCCCGGCTTCCAGGGCGTAACTCCTCTGGAGTATGACTGCAGGCAGTGCGGCGAGTGCTATCTGAACATCACCGGCGGCATCTGCCCCATCACTGCCTGCTCCAAGAGCCTGGTCAACGGCCAGTGCGGCGGCGCAAAGAACGGCAAGTGTGAGGTCGATCCCACCATGGAGTGCGGCTGGGAGCGTATCCAGAAGAGACTGGCTCAGGTCGGACGTCTGGATGTTCTCAAGTGCCCCATTCAGGTGCGCAATTACGCCACCGATGACGAAGTTTCCAAGAACTAAAAATCTACATAGATTAGGAGCAATATATCATGAAGATTACCGAGTTGTTTGAACGTGGTGAATTTGCTGTTTCCGCCGAAGTCGGCCCTCCCAAGGGTATTCACATCGATCATCTGGTGGAAGAGGCCAAGGAATATCTGACTAAGGTTCACTGTGTCAATGTTACCGACAACCAGTCCTCCGTCATGCGTATGGGCAGCCTGCCCACCTGCATCGCTCTGAAGAATGCCGGTCTGGACCCCATCCTGCAGCTGACCTGCCGCGACAGAAACCGCATCGCTCTGCAGTCCGAGCTGCTGGGTGCCGCTATGCTGGGTATCGACAACATTCTGTGCCTCACCGGTGACCACACCAAGATGGGTGACCATCCCGGTGCAAAGCCTGTCTTCGATCTGGATTCCGTCTCCCTGCTGTACACCGCTTCTCAGCTGGAGAAGGGCAAGGATCTGGCGGGTCAGGATCTGGTCGGTGAGCCTCCCAGGTTTGCCAAGGGTGCCGTTGTGTCCCCCTGCAGCGACTCTCTGGATGCACAGCTTGCCAAGATGGAGCGCAAGGTTATGGCAGGTGCCCAGTACTTCCAGACCCAGGCTGTCTTTGACAGCGAGAAGTTCATCAAGTTCATGGAGAAGGCCAAGCAGTTTGGTGTTCCCGTGCAGCTGGGCGTCATCATCCCCAAGTCTGCCGGCATGGCAAAGTTTATGAACAACAATGTGGCTGGTGTCCACGTTCCTCAGCACATGATCGACGCTCTGGCCGCCGACAAGGAGCGCGCCAAGTCCGGCGAGACCGGTGTCGAGATCGCAGCTCAGATCATCAAGGAGTGCAAGCCCTACTGCCAGGGTCTGCATATCATGGCTCTGGGTTGGGAATCCAAGGTTCCCGCTTTGCTGGAGCAGGCTGGTCTGTAATTCCACGTTCCAACACAAACACCCGAATGCAGATGCATTCGGGTGTTTTGATTGTAAACGGCAGCTCATTGAGCTGCCATTTCATCTGTGGTTACGAGGCAAAAAAGATGTTCTTGAACGGCTATCTCATTTAGGTTATTA
>JAZOBV010000070.1:0-3063 GCA_045596145.1 Candidatus Pelethomonas sp. | reverse complement strand
AGAGCCATTTTGTTGTCCTCCTCTCAATTACTCGTGGCGGGGATCGATGTACTTCACAGCAGCATCGAACTGACCGTAGTGACCCTTGGCCTTCTCCAGAGCGGTGTTGGCATCGTCGCCCTTCTTGATGAAGTCCATCATCTTGCCCAGGTTGACGAACTCGTAGCCAATGACCTCGTCATTGGCGTTCAGAGCCATACGGGTGCAGTAGCCCTCTGCCATCTCCAGATAGCGGGGACCCTTGGCGTTGGTGGCAAACATAGTGCCGACCTGAGACCTGAGACCTTTGCCCAGATCCTCCAGAGAGGCGCCGACAGCCAGACCGTCCTCAGAGAAAGCGGACTGGGTGCGGCCGTAAACGATCTGCAGGAACAGCTCGCGCATAGCGGTGTTGATGGCATCGCACACCAGATCGGTGTTCAGAGCCTCCAGCAGAGTCTTGCCGATGAGGATCTCACTGGCCATAGCGGCGGAGTGGGTCATGCCGGAGCAGCCGAGCGTCTCAACCAGAGCCTCCTCGATGATGCCCTCCTTGACGTTGAGGGTCAGCTTGCAGGCACCCTGCTGGGGAGCGCACCAACCCACACCGTGAGTGAAGCCGCTGATATCACTGATCTGCTTTGCCTGAACCCACTTGCCCTCCTCGGGAATGGGGGCGGGACCATGGTAAGCGCCCTTGGCGACAGAGCACATATGCTGCACTTCGGTAGAATAAATCATGGCAAATCTTCCTTTCCTGTATTGCAAACACCGCCCTTTTTCGGCGCGGCGCTTGGTTTTATAGTGGCAGTCCAAAAACCGTCACATTAAATTATAAGGAAAGCAGCCTGCGTTGTCAAGAAGATGGGGGGAGAGCTTGTGCAAAAATGTCAAATTCGATGCAAAAAAGTTTATCCATTGCAGGAAATGTAATGGAAATGCACAAAAACTTAGAAGGCGTCGATGGAGTTTATGGATAAAATTCCGTTGAGGACGATAAATGCGCCGGAAAAACGCTGTTATCCGGAAAAATAAGAATAAAATCAAAAATTTTGCTTTACAATAGTTTTGATCTGTGGTATAGTAACCCAGTACGCAGTATCGCACTGCGCAATAGGTTCCCATACCTCGCGTTTGGCGCTGCCTGCCTTCGCGCAGTATGCGGAGAATTTTTTTGAAAGGTGGATTTATTCCCATGATGCTGAAAGATCAGAAGACCTCTATCATTGAGGCAAACCGCACCCACGCTACCGATACCGGTTCTCCCGAGGTTCAGGTCGCTATCCTGACCGAGCGTATCAACCAGCTCACCGAGCACCTGAAGGAGCACGCTCACGACAATCACAGCCGCCGTGGTCTGTACAAGATGATCGGTAAGCGCCGCAGCCTGCTGGACTATCTGGCCCGCAAGGACATCGAGCGCTATCGTGCCCTCATCGCCAAGCTGGGTATCCGTAAGTAAGTAAACAAGCGCGGGGAGAAAGGGAATACTTTCTCCCCGTGTTTTGCTACCTTCACCCGGTGTCAACAAGCACTTGGAACGTACCAACCAAGGGAGCCGGCAACCTTTTTAGCAGTTGATCCTGTTTCCGAACTGCGCTTTCGGAGATAAGATCAAGTGCTAAAAAAGGTGGCTCCCGACTGAAATTCAAAAGAAAAGGAGTCTATTATGTCTACTATCATCACAAAGAAGCAGTTCCCCAACTACCGCAAGTACAGCATGGATCTGGCAGGCCGTCCTCTGACTTTGGAGGTCGGCAAGCTGGCTGAGCTGGCAAATGCCGCTGTTCTCGTCACCTACGGCGAGACCACCGTTCTGGTCACCGCTACTGCCGCTGCCCGTCCCCGTGACGGTATCGATTTCTTCCCTTTGAGCGTTGACTTCGAGGAGAAGATGTACGCTGTGGGCCGCATTCCCGGCAGCTTTATGCGCCGTGAGGGCCGCCCCGGTGAGAAGGGCATCCTGACCAGCCGTGTCATCGACCGCCCCATCCGTCCTCTGTTTCCCGGCGATTTCCGCAACGATGTTTCCATCATGGCAACTGTCATGAGCATGGATAACGACTGCTCCCCCGAGGTCGCCGCTCTGATCGGTACCTCTGCCGCTCTCGCCATCTCCGACATTCCCTGGAACGGTCCTGTCGGCGCTGTGAAGATGGGTCTGGTGGACGGTGAGCTGGTGGTCAATCCCACTGCTGAGCAGGATGCCAAGAGCGACATGGACGTTACCGTCGTCTCCACCGGCAAGAAGGTCGTTATGATCGAGGCCGGTGCCAACGAGGTGGACAACGAGACCATGTTCAACGCCATCAAGATGGCTCACGAGGAGAACCAGAAGCAGGTCGCCCTCATCAACCAGATGGTCGCCGAGATCGGCAAGCCCAAGTTCGAGTATCCTCACGCCGAGTTCAATCAGGAGCTGTTCGATGCCATCGTTGCCGAGTTTATGGACGAGGCCAAGGCCGCTATGGACACCGACGACAAGAACGTTCGCGAGACTCGCTGGAACGCCATGATCGACAAGTGGTTTGAGAAGTATGGTGAGACCTATCCCGAGCTGGACAAGTACCTTGAGGAGTTCACCTATAAGTTCCAGAAGAAGATCGTCAAGGCATGGCTGCTGGAAGGCCACCGTGTTGACGGACGTGCCAAGAACGAGATCCGTCCCCTGGCCGCCGAGGTCGCTCTGCTGCCTCGTGTCCACGGGAGCGGTCTGTTCACCCGCGGTCAGACTCAGGTTCTCTCTATCGCTACTCTGGATACCCTCTCCGGTGCTCAGAAGCTGGACACCATCTGGCCTGAGACCGAGAAGCGCTATATGCACCACTACAACTTCCCCGGCTACTCCGTCGGTGAGGCTAAGCCCTCCCGCAGCCCCGGCCGCCGCGTGATCGGCCACGGCGCTCTGGCTGCGCGCGCTCTGGTGCCCGTGCTGCCCAGCGTGGACGGGTTCCCCTACGCCATCCGCGTTGTCTCCGAGGTCGTCCCCTCCAACGGTTCCACCTCTCAGGGCTCCATCTGCGGCTCCACCCTGGCTCTGATGGACGCCGGTGTGCCCATCAAGGCCCCCGTTGCCGGTATCTC
>JAZOBV010000069.1:0-3864 GCA_045596145.1 Candidatus Pelethomonas sp. | reverse complement strand
ATGCCTCGCTAAGCCTTGCCTCGCAAGGCGTGCGACAGGCGCAGCCTGCACTTTTGCGGCGCATTGCAAAGCAAAAGTAACGGCATTTTTGTCTGTTTACTCGGCGGAAAGCACCTTCAGGACCTCTGCCAGGGTGTCGTTACCCTTCTTAAAGTCCGCAACGGCAGCCATGACCTTCTCGTAGGCAGTTTCCCTGCCCGCGCACTTGAGCTGCTCGGCAAGCTCGCAAAGCTCCCCGGCATGGGCTGCGTTATGCTCCACCATGTAGTTCATCAGAGCACAAAGCTGTGCCATGGGCGCGCCGGTGTGCTCGTGGTGGTGATGACCATGCTCGTGAGAATGCTCATGCCCGTGCTCGTGGGTATGCCCCTCCTCATGCAGATGATCATGGGTGTGGGGGTGCTGATGGTCATGCTCATGGACATGCTCATGCTCGTGGGTGTGCGTGTGACCATCGTGGGTATGCTCGTGGCTGTGGCTGTGGGTATGCTCGTGGCTGTGAGCGCCATCGGTAATGTGATCGTGACCCATAGTGAAATCTCCTTCTATTTTACGTGTCATACTGACCGTTTTATGCCGCACCAGTATATCACGGCGGCGGCTGTTTGGCAAGCGCCGCGAATGTTTTATGCCTTGCGGCTGATAACAAGCCCCGCGCGCTCCAGCGCCATAATGACGATGGGGATCAGAACGATCTGCAAAATAATGCCCGGAATTGCGCTGGTCACAGCGCCGGCAAGGAAGGCAGCTGCGGTAAAAGTCGTGTTCTGAAGGCCCGCGATAACGAACTGCACACCGCCCCACGCTATGCGTCCCAGCACCATAGCCGCAAGAAGTGAAACATAAATCGTCCACTTTTTTCCCGGGAGCTTACGGTACAGCACACCGGAAACCAGACCGTAGACCGCCATCTCCACCGCCATTGCCACGGCGACCAGCATAGGGGGCATCCCGAAGATCACCGAACGCAGCAGCGGGGCAATAAATCCAACTGCCAATCCCCACGGCGCGCCGCAGATAAAGCCGCACAGCAGCGTCGGGATGTGCATGGGGCACAGCATGGCGCCCACCTCCGGGATCTGTCCCGTCACAAAGGGCAGCACCAGCGCCAGCGCGGTAAACAGCGCAGAGTAGGTGAGCTTTCTGAGATGCAAAGATGTGGTCTTGTCCTTGGTGTTCATAAATATATCCTCCAAATCGTCTGAAAATTAACAGAGTTCTCAACGAAACCGATTATACCATGCCGTAAATTTTGCCCACAAGCTCCCCGGGGGGATAAATTTTCTTCCGATGGCAAATAAAATATCCTCCCCCGGGGCTTGCGGTCTTCTCTGTTTTTCTCTTATAATAAAATAAGAGTAAAATTGAGCAAAGCAGGTGGTTTCCTTGAACAAAAACGATGTGAAAGAATTTTTTGACCGCTGCGCCCCATGGTGGGACGCGGATATGATTCGGGATGAGTCTGTCATCTCCACTATTCTGGACAACAGCGGCGTCAAACCCGGCATCCATGTGCTGGATGTTGCCTGCGGTACCGGTGTGCTGTTCCCCGACTATCTGAAGCGCGGCGCGGCATCTGTTACCGCCATTGACCTCTCTCCGGAGATGGTCAGACTGGCACAGAGCAAATTCCCCGGGGTCCGCGTGATCTGCGGTGATGTGGAAAGTGAGGATTTCGGCACGCAGTTTGATTCCGTTGTGGTCTACAACGCGTTCCCCCATTTCCCCGACCCCGCCCACCTTATCGAGGTACTGGCAGGACTGGTCAAAACGGGCGGCAGACTGTCCATTGCCCACGGCATGAGCCGTGCCGCTCTCGCCGAGCACCATGCGGGCAGAGCCAGCACCGTTTCCATTGAGCTGCTGGCAGAGGACGAGCTTGCCGCGCTGCTCAGACCGTGGTTTGAGGTGGATGTCATCATCTCCAATGACCATATGTATCAAGTGGCAGGCACCAGACGGTGATTTTGACTTTTGCAAGAAACAGAAACAGGCGTGCTGCAGATGTACCGCGATTGCAGCGCGCCTGTTTTCCGTTTTCTTAAAACCCTTCCAGGATCTCCGGGGTCAGGGCTTTGGCAACCTCAACTGCCAGTTGGACAGATGCTTCAAAATCGTAGTAGGAGGTAATGCCCTGCGGGGAATGGATATAGCGGACAGGAACGCCGATGACGATGGTTGGAATGCCGAGACCTGCGTTATGGAGCACGCCGCCGTTGGTGCCGCCGCCCTCGCGGACGGAAGTCTGTACCGGGATGCCGAGCTTTTCACCGATATCCAGCGCGAAGCGGATAAAACGGGGGTGGGTGATCATGGAGCGGTCAAAGAAGCGCAGCATAGGGCCCTTTTTCAGTGCGGTCTGAATGGCGTAGCTTTCCGTGAAGGTATCGTCCGCGGGACAGCCCTCAAAGCAGATGGCGATCTGCGGCTGAACCGCGTTGCGCACCACGCAGGCGCCACGCTCGCCCACCTCCTCCTGAGAGGAGAGGCTTCCGGTGATGTTTACCGCCAGCTTTTCATCCTTCAGGCGGCGCATGGTCTCGATCACTGCCGCGCAGCCAATGCGGCAGTCGAAGCCCTTGCCGAACATCAGATCTCGCTTCTCGTCGTATTCAAACGCCACATCGGGAACGACAGGCTCACCCATGCGGATGCCGAAAACCTCCTCAGCCTCCTGCTTCGATACAGCGCCAACGTCGATCACGAAATCCGAAATACTCTGAGACACGCTGTTTTTTTCGGTGGCGGACATGAAATGCACCGGCTTCGCGGCGATAACGCCCTTGATATACTCGCCGCGCTTGTTGCGCACCAGAACCTTGGTGGAGGTGAGGGATGAGAGATTCCATCCGCCCAGCGCCACAAAGCGGATAGTGCCATTGGGCTTTACGGAGTGGACCATCATGCCCACCTCATCGCCGTGGGCGTCCAGAAGGAGCGTGGGCTTCTCACCTTCCTGCTGTTTTTTGGGGATCAGATAGAGGTTTCTGATGTTGTCCTCCCGAACAGAGCACCAGCCGGGGGCATATTTGCGCCCGATCTCGTTGGTGCCGTCCTCAAAGCCGGAGGGACCAAAGGCGTTGGAGAAGTCAGCGATCATTTCCAGCGTTTTGGGGTTTACCTTAAATTCCATTGTGCTTCCTCCTGTATGGTTTTTAGAAATGCGTCTGCCTGCCCGCGGGATGTGAAACGATAAATATTCTTTTCCGAATACTTATCCAATAAGCTCATCACCTGCGGGCGCCTGTCGGAGTTGAAATTGCTGATAAACGCAAGGAACTCCTCATAGTCCGGGTCATCCACTTGTTCGATCCACGGCATATCCGGACGCGGCTTTCCACGGCGGTTTCTGATGCTCTCCAGGCACACTTCCGTCGGATAATCGAGGAAGAATACGGTGTCACAAGCTGCCATGCGCAATTCCATTGTCCGACTGTAGTTGCCGTCAATGATCCAGCACTCACCGTCCATGACTTTTTCCAGCCGTTGATCGAAGACCTCATGTGTAACGGTAGTGCGGTCAGCATTCCAGAACAGCATATCCAGATGGATCAGCGGGAGCTGTGTTGCTTCATGCAGTGCGCGGGAAAAGGTGCTTTTGCCGCTGCCGGGACAGCCGATAACAATTACTTTTTGCATAGTTTTGTATCCTTTTGATGTGTGCAAATTGGGATTTGTCTTACTATTTAGATTTTGCTGTGCCGCTGGCGCGGCAGACCGCTTTCATCGATTAGCAACCGTGTTCAGCCTCCGGCGGGTGACTTTTGTCCGGACAAAAGTCACCAAAAACCGTTAAGGGGACACCCCTTAAGATCCCCGTTTGAACATAAAGAGGGCTTTCCGTATTTACTTTTCGGCACACCC
>JAZOBV010000068.1:0-9121 GCA_045596145.1 Candidatus Pelethomonas sp. | reverse complement strand
GACTATGTGTCCTGCTCTCCCTTCCGTGTGCCCATCGCTCGTCTGGCTGCCGCTCAGGCTGCTATCAAGAATCCCCGCTGATTCTGACAAGCGCAGCATAAAATAAAAACTGCTCCCCGCCTGCTTAAAGCAGGCGGGGAGTTTTTTTAGAAAACAGCCGCTGATGCGTGGAAAAGCATCAGCGGCTGTTTGTTTGAAATTTATTTAGTTTTCCGCGGTGTCAGCGGGCTCGTTCACCGCAACGGACACCAGCTCCACACGGTGGTCATCGGTCCTGGTGACGGTGATGGTGAGATTTTCATAATCAAAGCAGGCACCTTCGCCGGGAATGCACTCCATCTGTTCCATGATCCAGCCGCCCAGAGAGATGCTGTCGGACTCGCTGGAGATGTCAAAGTAATCGCAGAAGTCATCCAGTGTGACGGTGCAGTCAACAACAAAGGTGTGCTCATCGAGCTGGCGGAAGGGCTCCTCCACCTCGTCGTGTTCATCCCAGATCTCGCCAACCAGCTCCTCCAGAATATCCTCCATGGTGACGATACCCAGCGTTCCGCCGTACTCGTCGATCACCACAGCGATATGGGACTTGTTGGCACGAAGGGTCTGGAGCAGATCATCAACCTTTTCGGTCTGGTGGATAAAGGTGGGCGGGGTCATAATGGCGCTGAGGGGAGCGTCGGTGATACCGGTGCCCCTATAGAGATCCTTGTGGTGGATCACGCCGACAATCTTATCCACGCTGTCCTCGTACACCAGTAAACGGGAGAAGCGGGACTCGGTAAACGCGGCGGCGACCTCCTCCTTGGTGGCGTTGACGCTGATGGCCTCCAGATCCACGCGGTGGGTCAGAATATCCTGCGCCTGCAGGTCGCCGAATTCAACGGCGTTGCGCAGCAGCTCGCCCTCATCCTCGTCCAGACCGCCCTCCTGCTCGACCTCCTCAAGCAGCATAAGCAGCTCTTCCTGTGACATTTTAGTGTCTTCATCGGATTTGAACAGCTTGCCGACCAGCTTTTTCCATGCAGAAAACAGAAAATTGAGGGGAGTAAACAGCCACATCAGCGCATGGATCGACGGTGCGGAGAACATAGCAAATTTTTCGGGAAGATCCTTGGCGATGCTCTTGGGAGTGATCTCGCCGAAGATCAAAACGACAACGGTGATCACAATGGTGGATACCGTCGCGCCGATATTGCCCAGAAGCTCCACGAACAGGAGCGTAGCGATAGAGGACGCGGCAATATTTACGATGTTATTGCCGATTAGAATGGTAGAGAGCAGCTTGTCGTAGCTTTCGGCAAGCTCGTATGTCAGCTTGGCGCGCCGGTTGCCCTTCTCGACAAGAACCTTCAGCCGGGTCTTATTCAAAGAGGAAAACGCGGTCTCCGTAGCGGAAAAATAGGCGGATAAAACGATGCAGATCAGCAGTGCGATCAGACTGGGTATGTGTTCGGAACTCATCATGTAGTTTCTCCTTTAATAATATTGATAGATGTTTTGTTTTTGAAAAAAGGGCGCAAAAAAGACATACCTATTCCCGCAAAAATAGGGCAGGCATGCCAACTAAAACAACGATCAACATATTGGGACTACAATCGCAACTGTCCATTAAGACTATCACCTTCCTTGTATACAATGATTTTCAATTATATGGCAGCCGGCAGCTTTTGTCAAGGCAGCCTCAGCTAAAATTCGCTTAATTTTCGCTTTCGAAACAGTAGTTTTGAACAATTCAGAACGGGCGTGCCGCCTTACCGTGCGGCACGCCCTGTTTCTTATAGCCGGTTGACCACAGGAATGATCATGGGACTGCGTTTTGTGTTTTTGAAGAGGTAATTGCTGACGGCGCTCTTCACCGCGCCGCGCAGTTCATTGCTATCGCGACCCTTCTTGCCCAAAGCACCCTGCGCGGCATCAAAGGCAATGCGGCTGATGCCTTCCAGCATCTCCTCAGACTCCTTGACATAGATAAAGCCGCGGGTGATGATCTCCGGCTCGCCCAGAAGCTGACCGTTCTGCAGATTCATCACGATGACCACCATGCCGTCCTCCGCAAGGATCTTGCGGTCACGCAGGACTACCGCGCCGACATCGCCAACGCCGCTGCCGTCTACCATCACGCTGCCGGAGGGTGCGGGGGTATCCGCTACCTTGATGGTTTTGGTGGTCAGCTCGATCACGTTGCCGATGTCCGGCAGGACGATATTTTTGCGGTCCATACCCATAGTCATGGCAAGCTCCACATGGTGGCGCAGATGGCGCTGCTCACCGTGGAGGGGAATGAAGAAGCGGGGGCGGGTAAGGGCGTGAATGATCTTCAGCTCCTCCTGACAGGCGTGACCGGAAACGTGGAGGGGGTCAGAGCGGTCGTAAACCACGTCAACACCCTTGCGGAACAGCTCATTGATGACCTTTCCCACGGTCTTTTCGTTGCCGGGGATGGCGCTGGCGGAGATAATGACGCGGTCGCCGGGACCTACGTCGATCTGGCGGTGCTGGGAGAACGCCATGCGGTACAGGGCGCTCATTTCCTCGCCCTGAGAGCCGGTGGTGACGATCACCTGCTGGTCCAGGGGCAGACCCTTGATCTTGTTGATATCCACCACGGTGTTCTTGGGTACCTTCATGTATCCCAGCTCCGTGGATACCTTCATAATATTCTCCATGCTCCGGCCCGTCACGGCAACCTTGCGCCCGCAGCTGTGCGCAGCGTCGATAACCTGCTGGATGCGGTGAACGTTGGAGGCAAAGGTGGTGACGATGATGCGCTGCTTGCAGCCGGTGAACAGCCGCTCAAAGGTCTTGCCCACGATAGACTCGCTCATGGTGTAGCCGGGGCGCACCACGTTGGTGGAGTCAGCCAGCAGAGCGAGAACGCCCTCCTTGCCCAGCTCGCCGAAGCGGCCCAGATCAATGACCTCGCCGTCAATTGGGGTGGAGTCGATCTTGAAGTCGCCGGTGTGGATGATAACGCCCATGCTGGTGTGGATGGCGAACGCCACAGAGTCGGCAATGGAATGGTTCACATGGATGAACTCCACGTAGAACTTGCCCGCGCGGATCATCTCGCCCGCCTCTACAGTGATGAGCTTGACGGATTTCGCCAGTCCATGCTCCTCCAGCTTGAGCTTGATGAGTCCCGCGGTCAGACGGGTGCAGTAGATGGGCATGTTCACCTGCTTGAGGATATAGGGGATCGCGCCGATGTGGTCCTCGTGTCCGTGGGTGATGAACAGACCGCGGATGCGGTTGGCGTTCTTAATGAGGTAGGTCACGTCGGGGATAATGAGGTCCACGCCGTACATGCTGTCGTCCGGGAAGCCCATACCGCAGTCCACAACGATTATTTCACCGCCGTGCTCATAGACGGTCATATTCTTGCCGATCTCATTCAAACCGCCAAGAGGGATAATTTTCATTTTTTCAGCCAAAATTTACATCCTTTCTGATTCCTGCGGTTCCGTGCCGTGGGTCTGCGCCTCACACCGCGCACCATCCGGCAGGGAACCGAAAAATTTATGTATGATATATATCTATTTCATCACAGGCTCAGCCGCGCCGCCTGCGAAAAAATCTAATTCTGGTTTATTATAGCACAGGACCGGGGGAAAGTATACACGAAATTTGGAGTGGAAGAAAGAAGGTGCTGCAAGCATTTTGCAGCACCCATGGTTGATTTTATGCATCCAGTGTGCGGAAGATCTCCTGCCACACGGCGTTGTCCTGCTCGGTCATGCGCCGCCAGTCAAAGGAGGCGCGGAATGCGGCTTTTTGCTCATCGGTTTCCAGAAGCTTCTTCTTGTCCCGCCTTGCGACCGCAGTGGAGTACTCGGCAAGATATTTGACGGCATCGTGGGTGTAGTTAGGGTTATGCCCTTTTCCCTCCACCAGCAGGAGGCGGATATTATCCTTTCCGGACAGTCCCGCCGCCAGCGTGTCGAAGTGGGGCGTCTTTCGGCATAGCTGATCGTTGTCAGAGTAGATCAGAAGTGCCTTGCCCTGATAGCCCGAAAGAGAGTCCACGGCGTTATACTGCACAAACTTCGGATTGGATCGCGTTTCCAGCTCCAGCACCGCCTTGCGGTAGCCGCCCAGAAGTCCCGCGAAGAAGGTCTCCACCATCAGAGGGACGGACACAAAGCCGGACATGGCGACGATGTGAGCGATCTCGGGATGGAGAGCGCAGATGTTCAGCGTAGAGAACGCGCCCCAGCTGTGTCCCATAACGGAGAGGGTGAATCCGGCAAACCGGGGGTCAGCCTTGACGGCGGTGAGGCAGTCGTTCAGATCTGATAGGGACTGCCCCAGACCATTAGGTGTTTCGCCGCCGGACTCCATACATCCGGTGTGGTCATAGGCGAGGACGAGGAAACCGCGGCGGCAGAGCATTTCGATCTCCCTCAGATAGGAGCGGTGACCGCCGCCGAAGCCGTGGTCAAACACCACCAGACGTCCTGCGATGGGATTGGCATAGGAGTAGAGATAGCCCTGCAGCGTGTGTCCCGCCGAGGCGGTGAAGGAATACGGTTCCTGCCGTAGTCCGTCAAAATCCTCGTGGGAAAAATAGAACGCTTTTCCGGTATCGTCGCACCGGGTGTACATCTTTTTCTTAAAAAGGTCAACGACCTGTTTTTCAAAGATCATGTCGCGCCTCAGATGGTTTCAAATTCATAGCGGGGGTCGTTTGTGATGGACAGGGAGCGGATGCGGCCCAGACTGTCCGTGTCCAGCAGGCAGAGGAAGGCATATTCGCCCTCGTTGCCGTTGCCCAGCAGCAGGCAGGGCTGACCGGGACGGGAAAGCCCTTCGCCGCCGGTGATGCGGCCGGGAACACTGTGGCAGAGCCCTGCTTCCCGCAGCTCCTTGCCAACCTCCTCCAGCAGGGAGAGGGACAGCTCCTGACCCTCCTGCCGGTTCTTCAAAAACTCTGCCACGCAATCGCTTCGCAGAATGGGACGCAGGCGGTTCAGCTCACCGCTACGGAAGAAATCCGCCAGTACGGCGAGATCCTGCTCCTCGTTATAGATAATACCGCCCACATATTTGTCGATGGCGGCATCGCCGGAGAGATGGCAGTAGGCGGAAACCACGCTGCCGTTCTTCACCAGATCCTTTTCCGCGTCCGGGATAATGTCCAGTGGGTGGCACAGCTCGATATCGCCCATAGAGGTCTCAATGGTGGCGCGGACAAATTTGGTCATCAGCTCCAGACCCATGTAGCTCTCGCCCACCTTGGCATCCTTTACGATGCCCTCCAGCAGGATACCATCCTCCGTGGCCTCCACAACCTTGCCCTTGCCGCTCTCGCTGTAAGCGATGCGCTTGGGGAATGCCGCCATGTTGAGCTTCAGCGGCATACCGACGGTGTACGCGGGGAGAACATCGGCGCAGAGAACCTCCACCAGCGCCATGTGGTCGCAGCCGTCCACACTGACCAGCAGCCGGCGGGCAAGGGGATCGGCATCGGCGGGGGTAACATCCTTCACGACGCGGCAATCCCACACGCAGTCGCTGACGGCGTGGGTATCCATGCCGAGAAGCATCTCCTCTCCGGTGGAGAGGTCGTGCATGGTGCGGACGATGACCATCGCATCGCCAAGATACATTCTGAAATAGTCGCCGCTGTAGCCCTGCACGCGTTGACCGCCTACCATGGCAAGACTGCACAGGCGGAAAGCGTCATCGGGCTTGGCGGCAAGCTCGGTCAGACTGAAGCTGTCAAATCTCAGTGCCATCGTTTTTCTCCTTACAGCTCAAAGTCCACGGCGACGCGGTCGGTGCGGATATCCTTGCACAGGGCAGCCACTGCCACATGGCGGGGATCAGTCTTGTAAGCCTCCAGATCGGCGAGGGTGTCAAAGGTAGAGATGAGGACGGCATCATAGTTGCCCGCGAGGCAGTTCACACCCACTTCCTGAGAGCGGATCTGGGGGATAACGCCGTACAGGCCGCGAAGCCCGGTGAGAAATTCGTTCATCTCCTTTTCCGTGCCCTCTCTGAATTTCCACATAACAACGTGCTTGATCATATCATTTGTTCCTTTCATAAAAGAAAAATCATTCGCCAGATATTATACTGTGCCGCAGGGGAAAAATCAACCGACAACTGCGCGGTGAGGTTGAAATCCGCGAAAAATCGTGTATACTGAATACAAATGCCAAGGAGGTGTATGCTATGAAACTGATGATCGCGTCCGATCTGCACGGATCGGCATTCTTTGTGAAAAAACTGATGGACCGCATGGAGGCGGAGCAGCCGGACAAGCTTCTGCTGCTGGGTGATCTTCTGTACCACGGTCCCCGCAACGCGCTTCCCGAGGAGTACAGCTGCCCGTCTGTTGCAGACCAGCTCAACGCCATCAAGGAGAAAATCGTGGCGGTGCGCGGCAACTGCGACAGCGAGGTGGATCAGATGGTGCTGGAATTTCCCATCATGTCCGATTACGCTATGCTGGAGGTGAACGGTATCTCCCTCTTTGCCACCCACGGGCATCTCTGGAGCGAGAGCTATCCGCCCCGCGTGACGGAGGGCACCGTCCTGCTCAACGGACACACCCATGTGCCCGCCTGTGTCCCCCACGGAACGTTTACCTACATCAATCCCGGCTCCACCTCTATTCCCAAGGGAGGAAGCGTCGGCAGCTACCTCATTCTGGAGGACAGAACGTTTACCTGGAAGACTATGGACGGCGAGGTTTACAAGACCCATACGATGTAAACAAGAAGAAGTCTGCCCAAGAGGGCACACTTCTTCTTACTTTTTACGGCTTCGGCTCGCGTGCGGGCTTTCGTTTTTTCTGACTGCGCAGAATGGCAAGACCTGCAAGGGTGTCCACAGCGAAGATGGACAGATAGCCCACCATTTTTTCGCGATGAACGAGGAAGCAGGCAACGACCATGAAAAGGCATCCGAGGATCGCCAGTCCCGGCAGGATGAAGCGGGGGAAGACACTCAGTTCCCGCTCTTTTTTCATCATCAGAACGAAAATGGGAATATAGAACGCATAGAGTGTGATGATGGGCAGCTCTGAGCTGTCAAAGCAGAAGGCATCCGGGAACCAGGGCTGGGGGATATGGCTTCCGTAGAAGTGGATCAGCCAGAACAACGCCAGCACCAGCCCAATGATGGAGGAGGTAAGGGGCATATTGCTGTGCTCGTCCAGCTCCGCGAAGCGCTCGGGCAGATGCTTGCGGGCGGCAAGGGCGTACAGACCGCGGCAGTTGGCAACGCTCAGACCATTGCAGGTGGAAATGCAGGAGACGACCACCAGAACGAATACCGCGGTGCCCATTCCAGTGCCGAAGATGGACTCAAATGCGAGAAACGCGCCGTTTTGACCGGACTCCATGAGCTGCTCGGTAGTGACCGCGCCGGTCAGACCGATGTAATAGAACACATAAATGCCAACGATGATAAGCGTACCGAGGGTCAGCGCAACAGGCATGTTGCGCTTCGCGTTTTTTAATTCACCGTTGATAGAAACGGCGATGATCCAGCCCTCATAGGCAAACGCCACGGCTATGGCGGCGGTAAGCAGTCCGCTCTCTTCGGCGGAGGGCATAGCGGCAAAGAAGTTTCGCGCCAGCATACCGGACTTCATTCCTGCGATGGTGCCCGCAACCGCCATACAGACCAGTGGAAGCAGCTTAATGACCGTTGTAGCGACCTGAAGCTTTCCCGCGATCACGGGGGCGAGGGCATTGGTGGCAAACAATATCACAAGGAAAAAAGCGGAAAAGAGCATCGCCATGCCGCCGGTCATATCGGTCACGCCAAAGAGCATACACAGATACCGGGAGGTGACCCACGCGAGAATGGCGTTCAGGCTGGGGTAGTACACCGTTGCCATAAACCATCCAAGAAAGAAGCTGAAGGTAGAACCCGCTTCCGCCTCGGCGAAATCTACCAGACCGCTGGCGCGCTCGTACCGTGAGGCGAGAACGGAAAAGGTATTGGCACAGATGATCATAACAAGACCAACGAGAAGCCACGCAAAAACGCCTGTGCGCACATCGCCGCCGGTGGCGGTCAGAACGGTTTCCGCCTTAAAAAACACACCGGAACCGGCAACAACGCCGACGACCATGGCAATGGCGGTCGGCAGACCATATTTTTTCTTGAGCTGGCTGTTCATGGGAACCTCCTGAGCTGTGGTGGTTGTTCAGATGCTCTCGGATGCGAAAGCAAATATTACATAGATTATGCCACAAATCAGAATGCTTATCAAGGAATTATGTTCAAAATGGAACAACGAAAAAAGAATTTGTCATAGATGGTAAAAATCATCTGTATAATTTGTCAGACTTGTGATATGATCGGAAAAAAGACAGAAAAGAGTGATGCTGTGGAAAAAATCTGCTATATCATCGGAGCCTGCGAACCGGGCGAGATCGCTATCAGCGGCGATGCGCTGATCATCGCCGCTGACGGCGGACTGCGGTTTCTTGAGGACTGCGGCATTGCGCCGGATCTGACCGTTGGAGATTTCGACTCGCTGGGGCATGTGCCGCAGGGGGAAAATATTATCTGCCATCCGGTGGAAAAGGATGACACAGACACGATGCTTGCCGTGAAGCTGGGACTGGAGCAGGGCTGCGGTGTGTTCGTGCTGTACGGCTGCCTTGGTGGTCGGATCGACCACACCTTCGCTAACTTCCAGACGCTTCTTTATATTGCCGGGCAGGGTGCGCGGGGATATCTTGTTGGGGACGGCTGGGTCAGCTGCGTTATCCGGAATGGAGCAGTGGAGTTTCCGGCAGGTCTTTCCGGGACGATCTCTGTTTTCTGTCCTGACGGAGAGGCTGCGGGCGTTACACTGGAGGGCTTATACTATCCTCTGACCGATGGAATACTGAAAAGCAGTTTCCCGCTGGGAGTCAGCAATCATTTTACAGGCGGGAGAGCGTCCGTTTCAGTAAATGACGGTTCGCTGCTTGTCATGTGGGAGGAACCGGCGGAAAATTTGGTGAAACGGATATCGGAATGGTAAATTGTTGTTTACATGACAATTTAGATTTCACCCTGCTGCGAAGCAGCAGAGACAGCATCATCTAATTGATAGCTGGTGTCTGTCTCCGACGGGTGACTTTTGTGCGGACAAAAGTCACCAAAAACCGTTAAG
>JAZOBV010000067.1:0-8023 GCA_045596145.1 Candidatus Pelethomonas sp. | reverse complement strand
CGTTTGCCCCGCTCACCCGCTACTCGGATATAAAAGGCAGCTTTTTGCCTTTGCTTCGGTGTGCCTTGCAGGTGGAGCTGTCTTCCGGTGTCTGCTTTTCAACAAGGCACTCCAAAATAAAGGCACATTTTGCCGGATATTACCGCAGGAGCGGGCGAGCGGGACAAACGATTCGCCATTTCAGTAAGAAAGTGCCGAACGGAGAAAAAACGAGCCGATTCCCGGCTCCCGTAAAATGGGGATATCTAAGGGGCTTCCCCTTAGATGCCCTTTTGGTGACTTTTCTGGCAAGAGAAAAGTCACCCGTCGGAGACCGGATACTCTGAAAGACAGATTCGGCTTACCCTGCCGCGCAAGCGGAAAAAAGAATAAAAAACACCTTAGCCACCCCGTCCAAGCCACGGGGTGGCCGTTACCCATTGCGTAAAAACGCGAAAAAGGAGGAATCAGACCATGCTGCAGATGCTTTCTGCTCTTTTGAACATTCCCGAGGCCGCCGAGCTTGCCGCTGCGGTGGAGCGGGGAGGCTGCCCCGCCGCAGTCACCGGACTTGCCAGCGTCCACCGCGCCCAGCTCGCCGCCGCGCTGTCCGTGCGTACCAAACGTCCCCTGGTCATGGTCTGCTCCGATGAAAGCGAAGCAAACCGCCTTGCGGAGGACCTTGCCGTTCTGCTGGGCGCAGCGCCCCGCAAGCTGTTCGCCCGTGAGCTGTTCGTGCGGGCAGGTACGGTCATCTCCCGCCAGTGGGAGATGGCGCGTATCGCCACGCTCTTTGACCTCTGCCGCGACAGCGCCGCGCCCATCGTATGCACCGCCGAGGGACTTCTTCAAAAGACCAGCCCCCGGGACCGCATGGAAGCCGCCGCCCTCACCCTCACTCTGGGCGAGCGGTACGATCTTGCCGAGCTTCCCGCACGGCTCATTGCCGCCGGATACAGCCGCTGTGATCAGGTAGAGGGCATCGGTCAGTTCGCTCTTCGCGGCGGCATTCTTGATGTATTCTCCCCCCTTATGGAGGAGCCGGTGCGCTGTGAATTTTTTGACGACGAGATCGACTCCCTCGGCACCTTTGACACCGTGACCCAGCGGCGCACGAAAAACGTTGACTCCGCGCTGCTGCTGCCCGCTGCAGAGCTTCTGCCGGACACGGAGCCGTCCTCCGGCTTTGATTATCTCCCCCACGACGCTCTTATCTGCATGAGTGAGAGTATGCGCGTTGCCGAGCGGGTGAAAAACGTCCTGTTTCAGTCACGGGAGGATACAGAGTCCCTCCTCGCCGCCGGAGAAAAGGACGGTGACCTCACCGCCCTGCTCCTGTCCCAGAGTGAATGGGAGGAAAATCTTGCACAGTTTCCTGTCTGCATGATGGAGGCGCTGCCCACCTCCCGCTATCCTCTCAAGCCCCGCACCCTGCTTGCCATCAACACCAAGCAGCTTTCCGCTTACGGCGGCAATCTGGACGCCGCGGCCAGCGATCTTACGCACTACCTTGCGGCAAAATTCTCCGTTATTCTCCTCTGCGGCAATCAGACCCGCTGCCGCAACATGCACCGAATGCTGGAGGAGCGGGGCATCAGCGCCGCGCTGGATTTTGCTCTCAGCGCCATGCCAAAGGGGGGCGAGGTGCGCATCGTGGAGGGCGCTCTGTCCGCCGGTGCGGAGTATCCCCAGCTCTCTCTCGTTATTCTGACCGAGGGACAGCTCACCGCCTCCACCGCCGGCAAAAAAGCCTCGCCCAAGGGCGGCAAAAAAGACAACCGCCAAAAGCTCTTGAGCTACACCGACCTGACCCCCGGCGATCTGGTCGTCCACACCCACCACGGTATCGGACGGTTCGAGGGAATGCGCAAAATGCCGGTGGACGGCGTGGAAAAGGACTATATCAAGATCGCCTACGCGGGTGGTGACAGCCTGTATGTCCCCGCCACGCAGCTCGACCTCGTGAGCAAGTACATCGGCGGCGGCGGGGACGACGACAGCCGCCCCATGAAGCTCAACAAGCTGGGCGGCGCGGAGTGGAAAAAGCAGAAAAGCCGCGCCAAGGCGGCGGCAAAGGATCTCGCCAAGGGGCTTATCGCCCTGTACGCCGAGCGCCAGCGCCGCCCGGGCTTCGCCTTCTCGCCGGACTCCCCATGGCAGAAGGAGTTTGAGGAAGCCTTCGACTATGTGGAGACCGATGACCAGCTCCGCTGCATCGAGGACATCAAAAAGGACATGGAGCGTCCCACGCCTATGGACCGCCTGCTCTGCGGCGACGTTGGCTACGGTAAAACTGAGGTCGCCCTGCGGGCGGTGATGAAGTGCATTCTGGACGGCAAGCAGGCGGCGATCCTTGTGCCCACCACGGTGCTTGCCCAGCAGCATTTTACCACCGCTGTGAACCGTTTTCGCTCGTTCCCGGTTGAAATCCGCGTTCTCAGCCGCTTCCAGACACCGGGACAGGTGCGCCAGATTCTCTACGATCTGAGTGTGGGTAAAGTCGATCTGCTCATCGGCACCCACAAGCTGCTGCAAAAGAGCGTACAGTTCAAGGATCTGGGGCTTCTTATCATCGACGAGGAGCAGCGCTTTGGCGTGACCCACAAGGAAAAGCTCAAGGAAATGAGCAAGCAGGTGGACGTTCTGACCCTGTCGGCAACGCCCATCCCCAGAACGCTGAATATGGCGCTCTCCGGACTTCGGGACATGTCCACACTGGAGGAACCGCCCCAGAACCGCCAGCCGGTGCAGACCTACGTGGTAGAACACAACTGGGAAATGCTGGCGGATGCCATGCGCCGGGAGGTAGACCGCGGCGGACAGGTGTATTACCTCCATAACCGCACCGATTCCATCGACCGCACCGCGTCCCGCATCAAGAAAATGCTGGGCGAGGATGTGAATGTGGTCATCGGGCACGGTAAAATGGGGGAGAAGGAGCTTTCCCATGTGATGCAGCAGATGGTGGATGGCTCGGCACAGGTGCTGGTCTGCACCACTATCATCGAAACCGGCATCGACATCGCCAACGCCAACACCCTCATCATCGAGGATGCCGACAAGATGGGTCTTGCCCAGCTCCACCAGATCCGGGGACGCATCGGGCGCAGCGCAAGGCGCGCCTATGCCTACATGACCTACCGCCCCGGCAAGATATTGACCGAGATCGCCTCCAAGCGCCTCACCGCCATCAAGGAATATGTGGAATTTGGCTCCGGCTTCAAGATCGCTATGCGCGACCTCGAGATTCGCGGCGCAGGAAATCTTCTGGGCAGTGAGCAGTCGGGCTACATGATGAGCGTGGGCTACGATATGTACCTCCAGCTTCTGGAGGACGCGGTCCTGGAGGAGCGTGGAGAGAAAAAGAAGACCGCTGTGGAATGTGCGGCGGATCTGACGCTCAACGCCAACATTCCCGACCGCTATGTGCCCTCCGCCGAGCAGCGCATGGATCTTTACCGCCGCATTGCCGCCATCCGCACGCAGGAGGACGCATCCGATCTGGTGGACGAGATGATGGACCGCTACGGCGACCCGCCCCAGTCGGTATACACCCTGCTGGACGTGGCGCTGCTGCGTGCGGATGCTGCCGAGGCAGGCATCAGCGATATCTCCCAGCGGGGAAACAAGCTGCAATTCACCATTGCCGAATTCGCCGTGGAGGCTATTGCCAAGCTCTGCGGCATGGCAAAGTACCGCCAGCGGCTTTCTCTGGCGGCGGGCGATGTTCCCACCATGACGCTCACCCTGCGCCCCAAGGACGAGGTCCTTGCCACGGCTCTGGCTTTGGTGGAGGATCTGCGCCTTGCCGGAGACCAAAAAAGAGAAGAACCGGAAGAAAAATAGATTGTATTCACCCAAAAAGTGTGATATTATAGCGTTCGTGTGTGATCGTGATCCGCACGGAGTGGAAAATCAATTCTAAAGAACACGAGGATATGAACATGAAGAAACTGCTGAGCATCCTGCTTGCGCTGACGATGCTGCTTTGCACCGCCTGCGGCAGTGCCGGCGGCAAGAACAATGCCGATAATAATATTTTCACCGAGATCACCGGCATCGCTCCCGATGAAACGGTGATGCTGCTGGGCGAGACCGAGGTCCCCGCCTCCCTGTACTTCTACTGGGTCAGCTATCTGGGCAGAAGTCTGGAGCAGCAGCTGCAGGCCTACAAGATGTATTACGGCATGTATGCCGACAAGCTCAACGCGGATAATACTCTGAACTGGTCTTCCGAGTATGCCACCGGCATCACCTTTGCCGACTATATCGACGCTCAGGCAAAGAGCACCATCTCCTATCTGATCGTTGTTGAGAGAATGGCCAAGACCAACGGTATTACTCTCAGCGAGGAAGCTCTCGCCGAGATCGAGAAGACCAAGGCGGAGGTGATCGCGGCTTACGCCGAGGATCTGATCAACCAGGACCCCGCCAACGAGGGTCTGCTGGACGAAGAAGTGTTTGACCGCTATCTCGCTATGCTTGGCATCGACAACGACCTGTTCCTGCGCCTTTCCGGCTTTGAGTACCTGTACAATGAGCTGGTGCAGCAGGTGCTGACCGGCGGCAGCGACCTGTATCTGGATGAGGAGGGCTACAATGAGTACGCCTTCTACGCCGACCATATCCTGATTGCTACGAAGGATCTTTCCACCAACGAACCCCTCAGCGAGGAAATGGTCGCCAAGAAGCGCGCGCTGGCAGAGGATCTCCTCGCCAAGCTGCAGGCAAGCGACGATATGGAGACCCTGTTTGCCCAGTTTGCCGACGAGTACAGCGAGGACACCGGCCGCGAGGCATATCCCACCGGCTATATTTTCACCCCCGGCACTATGGTGGCGGAGTTTGAGAACGCGGTCATGGAGCTTGAGGTCGGCGGACTCAGCGGCATCGTGGAGAGCCAGTTTGGCTACCACATCATCCTGCGCCGTGACCTCACAGAGGGTCTGAAGGAGCAGCCCGAGGAGATGAACAAGCTGGCAGAGCTGCATATGGACACTCTGATCAACATGGTCATTGAGAACAGCTCCGTCACGGTCAATGACAATATCGCCGAGCTGGATCTGGGCGCAGTGTACGCCGCTTATACGGAGAAGACCGGACAGTCCACCGGCATCCAGGCGGCTGACAAGTAATGACGCGGAAGGGGAGTGTTGCAGAGAGATGCGCAACACTCCCTTTGAATATCATGTAGTGATAAATTGGTGTTTATCTTACTATTTTTTCTATGCCGCTGACGCGGCAAAGCTTGCACCATCTATTCGATAGCTGGTGACGGTCTCCGACGGGTTACTTTTGTTCGCACAAAAGTAACCAAAAACCGTTAAGGGGACACCCCTTAATATCCCCGTTTGAACTTAAAAGGAACTTTTATGGTTGCTTTGTCGGCACTTTCTCGTGAAAACGCGCTGCGTTTGCCCCGCTCACCCGCTACTCTGATACAAATGGAAGGCTTTCTAACTTTCCTTCGGTGTGCCTTGCAGGTCCAGCTGTCTTCCGGTGCCTGCTTTTCAACAAGGCACTCCGAAAGAAAGGCACAGACTATCGAAAAACACCGCAGAAGCGGGTGAGCGGGGCAAATGATTCGCCATTTCAACAAGATAGTGCCGAAAAAAGTCCCTCTGCATGTCATTTGCTTCAAGGGGATACATAAGGGGCATCCCCTTATGTGGCGTTTTGGGTACTTTTTCGCCAGGAAAAAAGTACCGCGCCGCAGGCTGAACCAACTATCGAATAGATGGTGCTATCCCTGCCGCGTCAGCGGCACGGTAAAATCTCAATAATAAGGTAAACAACAATTTGGCGCACATAAGGAGAAAACACAATGCCTAACGGAATCATCATCATCGACAAGCCCGCCGACTGGACAAGCATGGACGTGTGCGCCAAGCTGCGGGGCATATTGAAGGAAAAAAAGATCGGTCACGCCGGAACACTTGATCCTATGGCCACCGGTGTTCTCCCTGTGTTCGTGGGCAACGCCACCCGCGCGGTGGAATTTGCGGAAAAGGGCGACAAGGAATATATCGCCGGGCTGCGCCTAGGTCTTGTGACCAACACACAGGACACCACCGGTGAAACGCTCAGTGAAAATCGGGTGACTGCCGACCGCGCCGCACTGGAGGCAGTCCTGCCCCGCTTTATCGGCGAGATCGACCAGATCCCGCCCATGTTCTCCGCCATCAAAATTGGCGGCAAAAAGCTCTACGAGATGGCGCGGGCGGGCAAAGAGGTAGAGCGTGCCGCCCGCCGCATCACCATTCGGGAGATCGAGCTGCTGGAGCAAACGGCGGAAAATGAATATCTTCTGCGTGCTCGCTGCTCCAAGGGTACCTATATCCGCACCCTGTGCCACGATATCGGCGCGGCGCTGGGCTGCGGCGGCTGCATGTCCTCCCTGCGGCGGACGATGGCGGCAGGCTTTACGCTGACGGAAGCCGTTACACTGGAGGACGTACAGGCGCAGGGCGAAGCACTGCTCAGCCCCACGGACCTCTATTTCCGCGGGCATGAGAAATTCACCCTTGTCAACGCGCGGCAGGAGCATCTCTGCCGCAACGGAAACCCCATCAGTACAAATGGACTTGCCGAGGGACAGACCTACCGTGTGTACGGCATGGAGGGAGAATTTCTCTGCATCAGCCGGTACGAAAACGGGGTGCTGACCTCGATCAAAAACTTTTTTGGAAGATAAAAGGAGGGAGTACATGAGCGGCGAAACAAAGCGCGTGATCGCGCTGGGCTTTTTTGACGGCGTTCATCTGGGGCATCAGGCACTTTTGCGCACCGCCGTGGAACGCGCCGGAGAGCTTAACCTCACTCCCGCTGTATTTACCTTTGACCGCTCACCCAAGGAATTCGTCACCGGAAATAAGGTCCCCTTGCTGACCACTGCCGGGGAGCGGCGGGCGCTGGTGGGGCGGCTGTTTCCCATCGACGAGGTCATCGTGGAGCCCTTTGATGACGAGATGATGACGATGCCGTGGGTGGATTTCGTTCTGATGCTGGCGCAGAAGTACCGCGCCGGGTGGCTTGTGGCGGGTCACGACTTCCGCTTCGGACACAAAAACGCGGGAACGCCCGCCCTGCTGTGCAAAAAGGCGGCGCAGCTTGGCATGGGGTGCGACATTATCCCCGCCGTAACTTTGGACGGTGTGACCGTCAGCTCCACCCATATCCGTGAGTTGCTGAAAGAGGGCAGGGTAGGGGAAGCACAGCGCTTTCTCGGCTATCCCTACGCCATCACCGGCGAGGTGCGCCACGGCAAGGGACTGGGGCGTACCATCGGCGCACCCACGCTGAACGTGATCCCCGCCGACGGACTGCTGATCCCCGCCTACGGCGTATACGCCACGCGAGTGATCGTGGCGGGACGGCAGTACGACGCCGTGACCAACGTGGGCGTGCGCCCCACGGTGGACGAAAACGGCGGTGTCACGGTGGAAAGCCATCTGCTGAACATCAGCGAGCAGCTCTACGGAAAAGAATGCCGGGTGGAATTTTTGAAGCTGCTGCGTCCCGAAACGAAGTTCTCTGACCTAAGCGAGCTGCAGGCGCAGATCGCAAAGGACGTTACGGACGCAAAAGCCTTCTTTCTCGGCCGCATTGAGCAGATGGAGCGGCACTTCGACATGCTCAGCGCCGCGCTGCGGGGAGAAGCCTTCCCGGCGGAGGAGCTGGACGCAGCATACAAAGCGCTTGCGGAGTACATGGACGGCGGGCAGTGGCTTGCCGATTACGAAGCGGACGAGCGCGGTGAGCTGCCAAAGGATATGAAGCGGGGCGTACTCTCACAGGACGCGCTCTATAACCTCGTATGTGACTGGGAACAAAAATAATCAGATAAAAACAGGACTTTGCGTATCGCAAAGTCCTGTTTTTCAGCGTGTCAAAAAAATCGGAGACTTTTTTGACACGCTGAAAAAATGCCGTTACTTTTGCTCTGCAATGCGCCGCAAAAGTGCAGGCTGCGCCTGTCGCACGCCTTGCGAGGCAAGGCTTAGCGAGGCATTCGATTTCATTTGAGGAGGGCTTTGCCCCCTCA
>JAZOBV010000066.1:0-3643 GCA_045596145.1 Candidatus Pelethomonas sp. | reverse complement strand
GGGATCCATCTTCAGATAGTGGCACATGTCGTTCATCCAGCCCATGTTCCACTTGAGGTTGAAGCCCAGACCGCCCACATCCACAGGACGGGTGACCAGAGGCCATGCGGTGGACTCCTCGGCGATCATAAGGGCGTTGGGATTTACCTTGAAAGCAGTTTTGTTCAGCTCCTGCAGGAAGGCGATGGCTTCCAGATTTTCCTTGCCGCCGTGGATATTGGGCGCCCACTGACCATCGGGACGATCGTAGTCCAGATAGAGCATGGATGCCACAGCGTCCACGCGGATTCCGTCGATATGGTATTCCTTCAGCCAGAAGGAGGCGGAGGAGAGCAGGAAGCTCTTGACCTCGGGACGGCCATAGTCAAAGACTCGGGTGCCCCAGGACGCGTGCTCGCTCTTTCTGGGGTCCTGATACTCGTAACAGCAGGCACCATCGAACTCGTAAAGACCGTGCTCGTCCTTGCAGAAGTGGGCGGGGACCCAGTCAAGGATCACGCCGATGCCCGCCTTGTGCATGTAATCCACGAAGTACATGAAGTCCTGCGGTGTACCGTGGCGGGAGGTGGGAGCGAAGTAGCCGGTGCACTGGTAGCCCCAGCTGTCGTCCAGCGGGTACTCGGTGATGGGCAGCAGCTCGATGTAATCAAAGCCCAGCTCCTTCACATAGGGGGCAAGCTCGTGGGCAAGGTCGCGGTAGTCGATGAAGTCACCGTTTTCCCGGCGCTTCCAGGAGCCAAGATGGACTTCATAAATATTGAGAGGGGCATTATAAACAGGATGATTGCGGCAGTGCTCGCGCCATGCGTCATCGCCCCACTGGTAGCCCTCGATGGTGTAGAGCTTGCTGGAATTGCCGGGACGGGTCTCGGCGTGGAAGGCGTAGGGGTCTGCCTTGAAGCGGAGCTTTCCGTCCGCGCCGGTGATGGCAAACTTGTAGGCATCATAGGTCTGACCTCCGGCAAGGAAGCACTCCCAGATGCCGCCGGTGATCTTCTGCATGGGATGGGCGTTGACATCCCAGAAGTTGAAATCACCAACCACGGAAACTGCCTGCGCGTTAGGAGCCCAAACGCGGAACATGTAGCCGGGAACACCGTCGTGTTCGGTGGCGTGAGCGCCCATAAATTCATATGCGGCAATGGCGGTTCCCTCATGGAAGAGATAGGTATTCAATTTGTCAGCTTCTCTGTAAGCCATAATGATCCTCCATATTTATATATAGATATACTTGATTTTATTATACGCTTCAAGCCGCTGACCGTCAAGGCGGGGAGGGAGAGTTTATAGGGGGCAAAAGCGACAAAAAAAATCTATGAATAAGGGTAGATTTCACAAAAGGAATTGAAACAAAATTCGTCAAAATATCCAGTGTAGGGCGGGGTGAATGTGTGAATGATAGAGAATATTGACGAAGTAACAAGGAATTTTCGGAAAGCTGTTTACTTTCATAAGTTGAAGTGTTAAAATAAATTAAATCAGCGATTACGGAGGATTTTAAGCCATGGCAAAAATTGCTAAGAAAGAAAAGACAGACGGTCTGTACCGCGCGCTGCTGACCCTGAAGACAGAGGAAGAGGTCTATAATTTCTTTCAGGATCTTTGCACTGTTATGGAGCTGCGCTCCATGGAACAGCGCTTTGAGGTCGCCTGCATGCTCAATAAGGGCATGATCTACAACGATATTCTGGAGAAGACCGGCGCGTCCAGCGCCACCATCAGCCGCGTGAACCGTTCTCTCTCCGGCGGAAGCGGCGGTTATGAGGCATATTTCAACCGCCTTGCCGAAGAGGGGGAGAATGAATGAGTGCCTACGGAGCACTGGCGGGCGTCTATGACCGGCTGACCGGGGATGTCTGCTATGAGCGCCGGGCAGACTATATCGAGAAGCTGTTCCAGAAGAGCCGGATCCCTGTGCATACCGTTCTGGATCTTGCCTGCGGCACAGGAACCATGACCGGACTCCTTACCGAGCGCGGCTATGAAATGATCGCCGTGGACTCCAGCGCGGATATGCTGGCGGAGGCGATGGAAAAGGCTTCGGAACTGGCCGGAGAGCCGCCTGTGTTTCTCAATCAGAGTATGCCGCAGCTGGATCTGTACGGTACGGTGGACGCAGCCATCTGCTGTCTGGACAGCATTAATTATCTTACAAGTCCCAGAGATGTGCAGAAAACGCTGAAGCGTCTGCACCTCTTTATTGCGCCCGGAGGGCTGCTGGTGTTTGACATCAACAGCGCCGAAAAGCTTCGCGCTTTGGACGGGCAGGTCTTTCTGGATGAAACCGAGGATATCTACTGCGTCTGGCGCACGGAGTTTGAAAAGCGCAGCCAGGTATGCACCTACTGGATGGATATTTTCACCCGCAAAGAGGATGATACCTGGGAGCGGGATTTTGAGGAGCACCGCCAGCGCGCCTATGAGGTGGAGGAACTGCGAGGGTGGCTGATGGAGGCGGGTTTTACCCATATCCGCACCTATGGCGACTGCCGCATGAGCGCTCCCCGCGAAGGCGAACAGAGAATTTATTTTACAGCAATCAGAGGAAAGTAAAGGAATCAAAGCAAATATGGATAAATTAGTTCGAGCGATCAGCAGCGACGGTCTTGTTCAGGCGGTCGCTGTCTCCACGCGCACATTAACGGAGCGCGCCAGAAATATCCACACCACCCTTCCTGTGGCGACGGCGGCGCTGGGGCGTACCCTGGCGGCGGCATCCATGATGGGCAACGCTCTCAAGGGAGAGGGTGCGAGTCTGACGCTGCAGATCAAGGGCGGCGGCCCGTTGGGTACTGTTCTTGCGGTGTCCGACGCGGAGGGAAACGTCCGCGGCTATGTGCAGGAACCCCATGTGGATATTCCCCTGCGTCCCGACGGCAAGCTGGATGTGGGCAGCGCTGTCGGCTGCGACGGCAATCTGGTCGTCATCAAGGATATCGGTATGAAGGAGCCCTATGTCGGCTCGGTTCAGCTCCTCGGCGGCGAGATCGCGGAGGATCTGGCGGCCTACTTTGTGGAGAGCGAGCAGATCCCCACTGCCTGCGCACTGGGCGTGCTGGTGGATCGTGACCAGAGCGTGAAGGTGGCGGGCGGATATATCATCCAGCTCCTGCCCGGTGCCACGGAAGACACGATCGTTAAGGTGGAGGGCGGCGTGATGGCTGCCGGTGCGGTTACGGGACTTCTGGAGAAGAATGATGACCCCGAGGCCATGCTGCGGGAGGTCCTCTCCGATTTTGATATTGAAATTCTGGAGACCTCGCCCATTGAATACCGCTGCTATTGCAGTCGTGACCGCGTGGAGCGGGCGCTTATCAGCCTGGGTAAGGATGAACTGGAGAGTATTCTCGCCGAGCAGGGCGGCTGTGAGCTGACCTGCCAGTTCTGCGACGAGGTCCACCGCTTCAATGCCGATGAGCTGCGCGGGCTGATCGACGGGATCGAGAAAAAGTAAATCGATAAACAAAAACACCGCGGAGCTTCCGCGGTGTTTTGTTGTGGGGGAAGATAAATTGGGGTTTGCAGAGTTGTTTTATGGGGATATTCCGCGCCCCGGCGCGTGTCACTTTGCCCTCGGCGGCAAAGTGACCAAAACGCCGCTGAAACCCCTTCGGTTTCAGCCTTCCCGCCTTAAATAGTCCAT
>JAZOBV010000065.1:0-20165 GCA_045596145.1 Candidatus Pelethomonas sp. | reverse complement strand
TACTTTTTGTTGGGAAAAACTTAAGTGCTGCGCAGTGATACACAGCACTTAAGCTCCAGCGAACAGATAACAGATCAGCGGTCGTGACGGGGATGCTCCATAACCAGCTTGCAGGCGGTCAGAAGCTGCGCGGTGACGGCTGCGGAGAACTGTCCTTCGTAGAGGGTGATGCGGGGGATCACTTCTCCGGTGTGCATCACAACATACTTGGGTTCCAGACGGTTGAGCGCCAGAGCCTTAACGTCAGCAACGCAGCGATGGCACTTGCAGAGGCCAAACAGGTCGATGTATTTCATAGCCTTGTCCTCAACCAGAGATTCCATGACGTTGACATAGATCGTAGACTTGTCAACAGGAAAGCGGGTGGGAGGATGGGGCTGTGTGCCTGAGTCGGGGGCAGCGGCTGCGGGAACGGGGATCACAGATGATTCGGCAGCCTCAACCACAGCTTCCTCTGCTTCCGTGATCTGGGCGATGGCATCGCTGACTGCGTCATGGATCTCTTCGTTGAACGTCTCAGTAACCGGTTCGGTGACTGCTTCGTTAACGGACTCTGCTTCGGGGGCAGCATTGGGTGTGATTTCCGGTTCATTGATCTCGGCGGGGGCAGCGGCGGGGGCTTCTACTGCCTGTGCGTCGCGAAGTTCATCGTCCAGCGCATTTTCCAGAGCGGAGAACACCTGATCGGAGATGGCGGAATCAGCCTGCATGGAGGAAATCAGCGGGGGAGTAGAGGGGTGATGCACCGGGGCAGGAGCAGGCGCGGGGACGGCAGGTGCCGCGGATTCGGGAGACGCAGGCTCGGCGGTTTTTGCTGCCGGTGCGGGGGACGGTACTTCATGCGGTTCGGCGGCGATCTCCGGATCAACGACTTCCTCGCGGTTTTTGCTGAGAAGGTTCATAACACGGGCGGTTTTGCTCGTGGAAGATTTCTTGTTCGTAGCCATAACAAATACTCCTTTCAGAAGAACGTCTTAACGAAGATCAGTGGGGCTGAACGCGGGGAAAACGATCTCCCGCTACGATATCAATAATGCGCTGGAAATCCAAAGAGGGCTTGCAGTCGGGCGCGTATGTAATAACGCTCTGTCCGTGGGCGGGAGCGGTGGCGACATGGACACTTCGGCGCACCTTGGCGCGGAAGACACGGGTGCCAAGCTGGCGTGCAACCTCGTCGGCAAGATCCAGGACCTCGCGGGAGAGAATAAAGCGGGGGGTGAACTTGTTCAGCAGGATGCCGAGGACCTTCAGGTTGGGGTTAAAGGTGCTGCGGACGGTCTCAATCGTCTCCTGAAGCTGGGTAACACCCACCAGACTGAGGATCTCCGCCTCCATAGGCACGATCAGCGCGTCGGAGCAGACGTAGGCGTTGATGGTGAGAATGTTGAGGGCGGGCGGCGTGTCAATAATGATGAAATCATAGTTGTCGCGCACCGCGCGGAGATGATTTTCCAGCATGAACTCACGGCGGGGAGCGTTGAACTCCATTTCAGCTGTGGAGAGCATGATGTCCGACGGGAGGATATCGCCGTATTCCGTGCGGTAGATCGCCTGCTCAATGGGCAGAGTGCCCTTGAGAACATCGTAAACAGTGTTGACCTGGCCGATATCCAATCCCAGCGTAAAGCCGAGGTTGCCCTGAGGGTCAAGGTCGATGCCCAGAACGCGGGCACCGCGTTCATGAAGTCCGCTGACGAGAGCGGAAGCGGTCGTCGTCTTTCCAACGCCGCCCTTCTGATTGGTAACGGTAATGATTTTCGTCAAGGACGATCCCTCCCCGGAAAACAAAAAATTAAGAAAAGTCTTAAGTTATTATACAACATGACGATAAAAAATAATAGAGGAAGATAGAAAAAAATTGAAAATTTCCGCAAAAAAAGTCGAAGCGAAGAGAGACTGATCTCATCTTGCTGATAGAAAAGCGGTCTGCAACGGCAAAATGCGGAGTTCATTATAGATGAAGAAGTAATTTGTTTCCCTCGTATGAGGCTTTTGAAAGGAGTGCTTTATTATGGCATCTATCACCAGTTTGACAGGCAGCAGCAGTTCCAGCAGCATTTACGGCAACAGCAATATTATCTCCGGTCTCGCAAGCGGTCTGGACACGGAGTCCATGATCGAAAACGCGGTTTCCGGTATTAAGGACCGGATTGCCGGTCTGAATCAGGATCACGAGATGCTGGAGTGGGAGCAGAGTGCCTACCGCAGCATTATCGACAAGCTTGCCGGTTTCTCCGATAAGTACCTCTCCTACACCTCCAGCACCAACCTGCTTTCCGCAGCATTTTTCAACAATTCAACTACGGTGACGACTTCCGGCAAGTACTCCAATCTCATTTCCGCCACTGGAAATCCAACCAGTACGGTAAAAATTCTTGCAGTCAAGCAGCTTGCAGCAGCCGCGACCCACACCGCGTCCATCGGCAGCAGCGGCAGTTTTACCAGCAAGGCGCTGAACCTTTCTGAAAAAATTGAAACCAGTGCTGTCAGCGGCTCTTTGACGCTGAAAAGCGGAGATTCCTCCGTTACGCTCAGTTTTGATGATACAGTTTACGGATCCATGGATGAGTTTATCAAGGACATCAACAAGAAGCTGGAGGGCACTGATCTGGAGGGATACATCACTGCGGAGGAGACTGCTGACGGTTTCCAGCTTACGAGCAGTGACGGCAATGCAATCCAGATTACGGCTGCAAGCGACAACTTGAAGAACGTGCTGGGCATTGAGACCGGTGATGATAATATTGCAGGAAAGTCCTATGCTGTGACCGCCGAACAGCTTGTAAACGCTGACGAGACCGTGTTGGGTAATATGATCGGCAAGGAGTTTACTTTTACTCTGGACGGCGTGACCAAGACGATCACCATCGGTCAGGACGAGGTGAGCGAGAATACTACAGTTTCTGATCTGGCAAGCCTTCTGCAGGAGAAGATCGATGCGGCATTCGGCGCAAACAGCGATGGAACATCCAAGGTGACCGTAAGTGAAGATGGCGGCATGCTGACCTTTGCGGCTAACGGAACCGGCTCTACGCTGAAGATCACCGGTGCTGAGGAGCTTGGTCTGTCTTCGAACGCATCCAGCAGTGTCAGCACCAGACAGAAGCTCAGTGAACTGGGAGTTCTGGATGGGCTCAGTTTCACGGAGAAGGACGGTGTTAAGTACTACAATTTCACCATGAACGGCAAAACGCTGGAGTTTAAGGAATCTGCAACGCTTTCTGAGGTGATCAGTGCCGTCAATAGTGATAATGATATCGGGGTTAAAATCTCCTACTCCCAGATGACCAATAAGTTCCAGCTCACAAGCAAGGAAACCGGTACTGCGGGTAAGATTGAAATCAATGATGGAGATCTGGCTGCAAAGCTGTTTGGTACGACCAACGGAGTGAAGACCGGTACGGATGCCATCGTTGATATGGAAGTCAACGGTGAGCCCCTGACCAACGTTACCCGCAGCAGTAACAACTTCGAGGTTGATGGAATGACCGTCAAGCTCAAGGGTACCTTTGAGGTGGCAGCAGGTGAGGAGGCGGTCAGCTTCAGCGCCGCTGCAGATGCGGATAAGCTCGTGAATGTCATCAAGAGCATGATTGACGACTATAACACGATGGCAAACGAGATCAAGGATGCCTATTCTTCCCAGCCCCTGCGGGACAGCAAGGGAAAGCGCTATCAGCCTCTCACCGCCGAGGATGCAGAGGATATGAGTGAGAGCGCTATCGAAAAGTACGAGAAGAAGGCAAAGACCGGCATTCTCTTTGGCGACAGTGATTTGTCCAACCTTTACAATGAGCTGCGTTCCGCTATCAGCTCCCTTGATCTGGATGCTATCGGAATCAGCACAGAGTATGATAACGGCAAGACTACGCTGAAGTTGGATGAGACCAAGCTTCGCAATGTGCTGGAGAGCGATCCCGATAAGGTGCGCGATACCCTGACCCAGAACAAGACTGCCGGTGCCACTACGGATGGCGCTTTGGCAAAGATCCAGACCACTATCGAGAAGTATGCCAAGACTACCGGCACCAAGGGTATTCTGGTGAAGTTGGCGGGCAGTGAAAAGTCCGCAGTTTCGCTGCACGATAACGAATATAAGGACAAGATGGATCGAATCCAGAAGCAGATCGCCCGTTGGGAAACGAAGCTTTCCAACAAAATTGATTACTATACCAAGCAGTTCAGTGCGCTGGAGCAGATGATCTCGAATATGAACGCCCAGAGCTCTGCGCTTGCCGGTATGATGGGGTATTAAGGAGCCCGAACAATGTATACAAAAGGATTCCAGCAGTATAAAGAGCAGTCGATCGATACCATGACGCAGGCAGAGCTTCTGCTCACCCTGTATGATGAGCTTGTGAAGCGGCTGACCCGTGCTGAGATCGCACTGGAGAAGAAGGAATATGAAGTGCTGGAGGCATCGGTTGACCGCAGCAATGAGATCATCAACTATCTTCGGGGAACACTGGATAGATCGTATGAGATCAGCGGAAATCTATGGCAGCTGTACGAGTTTTTCGGCTACGAGCTGGCGCGTGTGAAATTCGGGCGAAATGCCGAGGAGCTTCAGCGCGTCAAGCACATGGTCTGTGAGCTGAGAGATGCTTTCCGCACAGCGGCTGCCAATGATACCGCCGGAAAGTGAGCAGACGATGAAGCAGGAAAAACTGGAAGAAATTCTCATTCTGACCAGAAGGATCGGCAATCTGTTCCATGAGGCAATGGATATCTCGGCACAGCTTGCGGAAGCGATCGACCGGCAGGATGAGGTTTCCATGCAAATGATCATCGCTATGCGTGCCGAGCCGATCGGCAGGCTGACGATCGCTGACCGCGCGCTTCGTGAGCAGCTGGATATGCTGGCTGGTGAGGATGCTGAGCGCATCCGGGCGATTCTGAACGGTGAGGAGTCCCGTGCCGGAGAAGGTATGGAGCGGATTCTTGCAGAACAGGCATCCATGAATATCCGCACGCACCGCAAGCTTATGGAGCTGGACGAGATACTGAACAAAAAGATAGGACGGGACAAGTCCGTATATCAGTAATGACAAAGACATCGGCCCCTAATTTTGGGGGCCGATGTCGGAGTGCTTAAAGAGATCATTCAAAAAATGGGGTATTTGCGGCGGAAATCAGCCAGAGAGGGCTTCCACTGGCGGTGCTTTTTGATAATTCATCCAAAATCAACTGAGCATCCCAGCTGGTCAAGCTTCGCTCGGGACTGCCGGGGTCCGCGATTAGGATCTCACCGCTGAGCGTCACACCGCGCAGGATAATAAAGTGCCCGCTCTGGGTGAAGTGACCCGGGCCCATCAATGCAACGAGGAGGTTGCCGGACATCAACTCTTCGCGAAGGTCATCGGTGCTGCGGGAGGGAAAGGATTCCGCCTGAAGACCGAAAGCGGTTGCCGTTCCAATTACAATGCCGTGATAGGAGCCGCTGTGTCGTGCCCAGTAACCGTTGTTTACCGCCCACTTTGCCATTTCCTGCGGTTCCATAACGGTATCTGTCATGCTGGAAACCACCATTGCCATGGCGGTGGGACCGCAGCCGTGGGTGCTGATCTTGTCGCTGCCATATTTCATATTGCCCCAACGTTCATCGCTTTGGTGGTAATAAACGATGTGAAGGGGGCCTCCGGTCAGCATTTGTTGGCCGTCAACGGTTTTTAATTCCGTTACCGAAGGATCGCAAATCGCTCCGGAAGTGTTCAGAAGCGGTGGTGTGGAGGATTGATCGTCTGCGATCTCCGATATTTGCTCCGCTTGCGCGGCTGCATCCAGCTCCGCTTGCAGCTTTTCGGCGGCGCGTTTTGCCTCTGCTTCCGCAATGGCTGCTTGTATCCGGTCACAGAGATCTGTGATCGCCTGTCCGGTGGCATTTACAGCGTTGCGCACGGCTCCGGCGGTGGATTTTGCCGTGTTGACGACCGGAGCGGTAATAGTATCAAACAGTGCGGGATCGCAATAGCTGCAAACGATCAGTTCGACTGTCCCAATGCAGACCAGCGCCAGTAGAATGCTGAGCAGGATGGCGGTTCTTTTTCTAAGGGGGTTCACTGTAATCCCTCGCAAATTGGAAATGTAAAGCGCTGAAAACAGCGGTTTCGCGAATATTATATCAAATCGGATAGAATTTGCAAGAGGGGCAGACATTTGCGCGTGTACCGCGCTTCGAGCAGTTGGAGATAAATATTCTACAGGAGGCAGGTATGCCAACGATCAAACTGGAGAATGTCAGTAAATTTTATAAAACGGAAGGCCGTATAGAGGCGGCTGTGCGGGATATCGACCTGACCATCAATCAGGGAGAGTTTGTTTTTGTTGTTGGCAGCAGCGGAGCGGGGAAAAGCACACTGCTGGAGTTGATGAGTGGAGAGATCAAGCCCGAACGGGGAAAGATCTATCTCAACGATCACGAGATGCAAAAGCTGAAGCGCTGGAAAAGAAACAGTGTGTCTTTGCTGTTTGGCAGGGTATGGCAGGAGCACAGCTTGATGCGAAAGCGGACTGTGGAAGAAAATCTGCGTGTTGCGGCGATGATCGGCGCTGCAAAACGGCGGGATTCCCACTGGGATGTTCAGGAGAGGATCGAAAAGGTGCTGGGAATCGTCGGTATGCAGGGGGCGCAGAAAAAATATCCGGTGGAGCTTTCCGGCGGAGAAGTGCGGCGTGTGGAACTGGCACGCGCGATCATCAACAGTCCTCCGATTTTGATTTTGGACGAGATCACCGCAAATCTGGACGAAGATAACATCTGGGATATTTTTCACATTCTTACGGAGATCAACCGGCGGGGCACGACCGTTATCATGGCGACTCATGCCAGTCAGTTTGTAAATATTATGTACCGCCGTGTTGTGACGATGGTGGATGGACGTATTTTCGGTGATGTAGAGCGCGGACGGTATGGCGATGTGTTGTAATCAGACTCTGACGAAAGCAGAGATACAGAAATAAAGAAATTAGGAGGCGACGAAATGGGACAGAATGAGACTGCAGGTAAACGCTTTGGGTTTATCCGGAGCTTATTTGAAAAGAAACGTTCCGCCGAGGATGAGGAAGCCGGTGTGCAGGAAGCCGTGAATGAAGAGACTTCTGAAACAGAGCAGTCTGCCAAGTCGGAAGCCGCCTGCATTTCGGTGGGGGAGAGCACGATGCTGGAGCTTTGGCATCGCTGGACCGGAAGAAAGGATCCGCTTACGCTGTCGCTGTTGGGCGACGGACATGGAAGTACTGTCGCGCTCAATGAGCGGGAGCTGAACGTTGAGCGGGTGCGTCTGATGGCGAAGATCGAGCGCGACGCGAAGGAATTCCTGCGTGAAATGGACCGCTATGAGGATAAAAAGCTGCGTCTGGAGGCAAAACGCGCTTTGGCAGAGGCAGAGGGCAGGGGACAGGAGACGGAAGAAGCGGATAAACTGATTGACGTCAAAACCTTCTGCCGCATCTATCTTTCTGCCAACGGTGTTGTGGCATGGCTTTTGCTGATCCCGCCGTCCGATCCCCAGGATCTCATCAGCCGTGAGGAAATCGAAGCCGCGCTGCTGGAAAACAAGGTCACAAGCGGCGTTGATCCAAAAGCTATTGACTATATCATCAAGGAACACCCCTATTTTACGCTGATCCCTGTGGCATGCGGTACTCCTGTTCAGGAGGGTGAGAATGGCCGCGTGGTCGAGCATTACCCCCGCCAGCTCAGCAAGGCTGTCAAGCTGGATGAGCGCGGTGTCGCGGATTACCGTGCCATGAACTATATGCAGAGTATCAAGGAAGGCGATGTGATCTGTGACATCATCGCGCCTAAACCCGGTGTTGCGGGCGTTCGTGTGGATGGAACCGCGGCGGAGCCTGCGGCGGTCAAGCCTGCTGTCGTGCCCAATGGTGCCAATACAGTCATCAGTGAGGACGGCACGAAGCTCCTTGCTGCAAAGGAAGGACATTTGGAGTTTGATGGCAGCAAGTTCTGTGTCAAGGTGCTGCTGGATATTCCCGGCGATGTGGATTATAACACCGGAAATATCGACTACAACGGCGATGTACATATTCGCGGTGATGTCCGCGAAACCTTTGTGGTCAAGGCTACCGGCAATATTACAGTCGATGGACTGGTGGAAGCGGCAACGGTGGAGGCAGGCGGCGATGTTCTGATCTCCTGTGGTGTCCACGGTGACAATAACGCCGTCATTAAGAGCGGCGGCAATCTGCGAGCAAAGTATCTGGATAACGTTGTGGCCTATGCGGGTAAATCCGTATTTGCCGACAGTATTATTTCCTCGCAGGTGTACAGTGATGAAAGTATCCAGGTCACAAGCGGCCGTGGTGTCATTATGGGCGGCTCTATGGTCGCGGCGAATACGATCAAGGCCAGAACGGTTGGAACAGAATCGGGCAGAAAAACCGAGATTGAGCTTGGTACACTGAGCTATGTGAAGATCGCACACGGGAATGACAGTGCTGATCTGAAGGAAGCTATGAGCGAGCTGTCTGCACTGGAGCGGGATATCGAATTTCTCCAGAAGCGGCAAAAAAATCAAGAAAGACAGGCAGAGAACCAGAAGGAAGAGGTCGAGACCGATCCTCGTCTGGCGGCAGCGCTGCTTCGCAAGACCGCGGTCTGTGCTAAAATTGATGAGCTGACCAAACGGCAGCAGGAGCTTGAGGAGATGAAGCCGGATCTTGCCAAATGCCGGTTTGAGTGCTCCACTGTTTATCCCCCCACGATGCTGACCATCGGCGGCGCGATTTGGAAATTTGAAGAAGTCAAGAACAACTGCGCCGGTTGGCTGGACAAGGAAAAGGGCGAGGTCAAGATCTCCTGACAGGGAGATGCGATTGCCGGAATACGCTGCGACGTTAAGACAGGGAATAACCGAAAGGAGCATTCACCCCTATGGCATCATATGTTGAACAGGACAAGGATCTGATCTTTGCCCTTGATATTGGTACACGCAGCATCGTTGGCGTTGTCGGGCGGCTGGTAAAGGACAGGTTTCAGGTACTTGCCGTTGAATCCGCCGAGTACAGCAAGCGCACCATGCTGGACGGTCAGATCGACGATATCGCGGGCGTAGCCGATTTGGCGAGGGTCGTGACCGAACGCCTGGGACACAAGCTGGAAGTCGATCTGAAGCGCGTATGCGTGGCGGCGGCAGGCCGCGCGCTGCGTACCCAACGCGGTGTGTTCGGTATGGATCTGTCTGCAGACCGCACGATCAACGCCGGTGATATCAGCGAGATGGAGGCGGGCGCCGTAGGTGTCGCGGAGGAAGCTCTGCGTCAGCAGGACGATTCTCCCCAGCAGTTCTATCTGGTGGGCTACACGGTTGCCCAATATCGCTTGGACAATTATCCCCTTACTACGCTGCAGGGACACAGCGGCAAGCGCGCCGAAGCGGAGGTCGTGGCAACGTTCCTGCCCGGTGAGGTGGTGGACAGCCTGTACAGTGCCATGCAGCGCGCGCAGCTTCAGGTCGCCAGTATGACGCTGGAGCCCATCGCTGCGATGAATGCTGCGATCCCTGCTGAGCTGCGTCTTTTAAATCTGGCGCTGGTGGATATCGGCGCGGGAACGTCGGATATCGCGCTGTGCCGCGACGGCAGCGTTGTGGGCTATACTATGGTCACACAGGCGGGCGACGAGATCACGGAAACGATCATGCGTGCGTTTCTCGTCGATTTCCAGACTGCGGAGCAGATCAAGCGCGGTGCGGCGCAGGAGGATCTGATCCACTACACCAATATTCTCGGACTGGAGGAGCGTGTCAGTCCTCAGGAGGTGCAGGAGGTCATCCGTGAGCCGATGGACCGGCTGGCCAACGCGATCGCCCAGCAGATCATGGAGATCAATGGCGGCGCGCCGTCGGCCCTGTTCCTCGCCGGCGGCGGCAGCAAGCTGGTAGATCTCCGCGCTAAGATGGCGGCCATTATGGGTATGGAGGAGAAGCGCGTGGCGCTGGCGGGAAATAACTTTGCCCGAAGCGCGTTTGCGGAGAATATTGATCTGAATAATCCGGAGTATGCCACGCCGCTGGGTATTGCCATATCCGCCGGCATGGGACTCCTGAACGACAGCTATGTGGTCAAGCTCAATGGGCAGACGGCGAAGCTTTTTAGAAATGGTTCCTTGACATTGCGGGATATCCTTTTAATGAACGGATACTCCTACTCTGATCTAGTGGGCAAGACCGGTCAGAGTCTGAGTGTGACCATCGACGGCAGACGCGTGATGTACCGCGGTGAGCCTGCGACCCCCGCCAGTCTGAAGGTGAACGGGAAGGATGCAGCGATCACAACGGTGATCAATGCCGGTGACCATATCGACTTTGTGCCCGCACAGAACGGGGCGAACGCGGAGAAAACGCTGGCAGATGTTCTGGGGAAGGACTTTGTGGGGCGCGCCCTGGTGAATAACGCAGAGGTGCCTCACAGTACCCGGCTCCGCCAGGGTGACGCGGTGCTGACACTGCGCAAGGTAGTCTTACAGCAGACTGCGGATGCGACGGAGGTGGCTGCAGCTCCGGAACATACGGAGGCACAGCCCGTCAGACCAGCCGCACAGGAAACAGAGCCATTGAGAAATCTCAGTGCTGAGCAGCAGTCTGTAAATGTGATTGCTGAGCCGGTCCGGGAGCATGAAAAAGCGCCGGAGAAGGTGGAGACGCCTGTCCAAATGCCTGTGCGCCGGGATCTGAGCATTTTCTTCAATGAGGAACCGTTCTTCCTGCCCGGCAAGGAGAGCGGGGAACCGTACTATCTGATGGATCTGTTGGAGTATTCCGGGATCGATTTTAAGAACCTTGACCGCCGTGTGCGTATGGAGGTAAACGGTCAGGAGTGCGGTTTTCAGACAGCTCTGCAGCAGGGAGACCATGTGCTGATCCGTCCGGAATAAGCCGGTTTGAATGGAGTGACAAACATGAATGCAACAAAGAAACGTTTTTTGATCCTTCTGGCATTGATGCTGACGATCCTGGTCGGCTGCGGAGGAGAAGATAAGGTAGACGATGTTCCTCCTGAGGAAGATATGGCTTTGGTGCCGAACGCCTACTTTGTCGGCAGCGAGAGCTTGATCGCGGTACAGCCGGAGCAGGGGGTGAAGCTCGGTCAGCTTCATGTTACGGAAACAGGTGCGTTTGTATACACTTATGTCGGGTTCGCGGCTGTAAACGAGTCTGTTCAAGCGTATGTGGAAACGCTGACATCTGAGGAACATGGTTTCTCGATCGTGGATGGCGAGTCCTTCCGCGCTGCGCAGGCTCCGGATTATACGCTGACAGAGGGTACGGTTAGTCTCTCCAAGCCTGCGGAGAATGAGAAGATCACGGTGATCCGGCTGGACTGGTCTGCGGATCAATGTGTTGCTTCAATCAGTATTGAGGATGCGCCGGTCATCGAGAAAAAGCCTGCTCAGACGAATAAGAACAATATCGGTCTGAGCCATTCCGGCGCGAGCGATTTTCTGAAGGAGCTGCATCCCTCTGTGCTGGAGCTGGAGGGCGACAGCATGGATGCCTACAACATCTACATTATGACCGGATTTACATATGTGGATGGTGAGGCGTGCCTGCGGATCAAGATCTACACCGAAAACGATGCTACGCAGACGAATGTGCATGCGGGAACCTATTTCATGTCCGGAAACGGTGAGCACATCTATCGTTTGGGCGAAGATGGTCTTGTAATTGAAATGGACCAAAATAAATAAAGAAAAAGAGCCTGCCTCCGGTGCGAAAAGCTCCGGAGGCAGGCTCTTTTGTCAGATATGCCGGTCGGCAGGAGTCAGTATGATACATTCTGCAGTGCCGGAAAGATGGAGATCTCTTGTGCTGCAGTGGGAAATGTGGCGGGCAAACACAGGGGTCAGTACGCCTTCCAGAACGGTGGGAGCAGAACGGATGGATACAGCGTCGTGGGGAGTCAGTGCTGCGGCAGTCTCGTGAGAAACGGAAACAATATTTAGCCCGAACTCCCTGCCAAGCGCAATAATCTGTTTTATTGTGATCTGCGAGCGGGAAAGCTCGTCCAGCGGCTGAAAACCGATCAGTCCGGTAAAGCGGCAGACGATCTCCGGTGGGATCCCTGCGCGGATCATGGCGAGACGGGCGGTTTCGTCGTGGATAAAAAGCCGGTGGAGCAGCGAAGCAGGCTGGGGAGGCGGCACGGCGGCAGTGGAGGGTTCGATGGAAAACCCAAGGGGTTGTTTTTGAGTGATGGATAGATCCATATTTGTTGTGAAAAGAAAGACGCAACCGCGAAAATCGAGTTCTCTTTGCCCGTGATCGTCCGCGCGGCGCGCGGTGCAGCGTCCTTCATCCAGAATTGACATGAAAAGCTTTAATACTTCCGGGTGTGCCTTATCCAGTTCATCAAATATAAAAACTGTGTGCGGGTTTTCCCGAACACATTCAAGAACAGGCGAATCGTCGTATCCCACATAGCCGGGAGGAGATCCGATGAGCCGGGAAACCGTATGAGGCTGAGTGTAGGTATTCAGCTCAGTCCAGGCGGTGCGCCATTGCCGCGGGGGTTGAAGTGCCTGCAGAACAGGGGCAATGCTTTTGGCAAGCTCGGACTTTCCCACGCCTGTCGCTCCGTACAGTACCAGTGATAATGGTCGGCAGGGCTGCGTTTTGCATATATGATTGCTGAGGCGAAAGGCGGTGGACTCTACAGCTTGCTCCTGCCCAAGAATATGCTGCTCCAAAGAGGTTTTGATTTGATAGAAAAGCGATGAAGACTGTATACCCTCTTGTGGCACATTAAGCTCACGACCAAGCTGATGAAGGTATCCGGCAAGGGTGGAAAAGCTGGGAAAGGAGCATATTCCGGAAGAAAATATTGCGGCTGCAACTTTGCTTGTGCCGCTGTAGCATACCTGTGGACGAATATACAGCAGATATTGCTCCCCTCTACGGTAAAAACCGATACACACATTCCGGGGTGTGCAGATGTCGGGGAGCTTACAGGGTATTTCATAGCTGCGGCCTAAGCGGGCACAGGCATCTGTGCGCCGTTGGAGCAGGGGGAAGTCTGTATCAGACCGCAGACAGAGATCGGTTATGGTAAATTGCATAGGCATCCTCCACAGGGAGGATAGCCGAATCGACGGGATTATAAACTAATCTTTCATAAAAAAGTTCGGAGCGCTATAGAAAACGCGCTCCGAGCTTTTTTATGGAAGATTTTTGCTGATTTCTTTCTGCGTGAGCAGCTTTACAGAGGAACCCGGTTTTACGGCAGGAGAAATTGGGATCAAATCATCAATCAATCCCAACAGCTCATTGGGAGCGACTAGCTCCATAGCGGAATCCTGGTTGGTTTCCCGTGCGCCTATCAATTCACTGCGCAGAATGGGAATCTCCGTAGGGGCGGAGATCGCAAGCCGTACACGACCACCCTCTGTGGATACGATAGTGATCTCAATGTCATCGCCTATGCGGATCGATTCACCGCTGCGGCGTTGGAGGATCAGCATTCAACCGCCCCCTTGCCGTTTTTCAGCGCGGAGAGCTGATGGCGCATTTCATAGCGGTCGGTTTCCAGGATAAACTGAGCGGAAACACGGGTGTTAGGATTAATAGCAATGGGGCACTTCAGATTCAAGGTGCTGTCACCGATGGGCTGCTTAACGACACACATGACATAGTAGCACAGATCGCCGCTGTCTTTGACACCGAGCGCAGAAAGCTCAGCTTTTTGAAGTATGGGCATATAATCCGGCTGCAGCATAAACGGATCCATGAGGATAAATGCCAGTGCGGACGTTGCTCTGCTCTGCAGGCAAAGCAGAGAACCCTGACTGCCTTCAAACGGAATCAGAAGAAATTCCTTTTCATCGTCAAAGCCGTAAAGACCATTGGGAAACGTCAGAATATCATCTGCATCGTATTCAATTTCGCCAAAATATTTTGTCTGCAGTTTCAAGGTGATGACCTCCTATCAGGCTTCTCCCTCGTAATTAGGATCGGCAGAGGGAGGGACATAGAGCGGACCGCCGACATATTTGATCTGAACCTCAGGCATCTGAGTTACAGAAATCTGGATGTCACCGGGGGTAAACTCAAACGAGGGATGGTTCATGCGCCAGTCAAAATTCAGCTTATCCATTTCAAAACGGATCTGCATGTCGCCGGGGTCCCAGTTAAGCTCGGCACCGACAGAGGGCAGGAACTGAATGCCAACGTTGGTCTGAACATTCTGAGCCTGCGTCTGAGCTGCGATCTGAGAGATCATATCCTCGCCGACCTTGGCAGAGAGGAGAAGCTTGCCCTGACGGGCATAGGCGGCAGTGGCTTCATAAGAGGCCTGGGTGCCGCGTTGTGCAGCCTGGGAAATGGCGCGGGCAGTGGTGGGAACAATGGAATTGCGTGCCTCAAATGTGTCAACATTCAAGCGGATGGGACGGCTCTTGATGTGAAGACCGCCCTTGTTGCGGGAAATCTCGAGGTCTGCTGTGCCGCGGGCATATTCCAGCTTGGCATCTGTGACCTTCATTTCGATTTCAATGGGGACAGTGGTGATTTCAATAAGAGGAAACATGGAAAACACAGACTCCTTTCTGTATTATTTTTACTTGATATAGTCCATCAGGGATTCACTGAGGACGCTGTTGCCCATTTTCAGAGCAGCGTTGTAGCAGTACTGTGCCCAGGAGAAGCTAGTGATGGCATCCGCCAAATCACACTGGTCAACGGCAAGGATCTGCTCGTTCAGGGTGTACGCAGTGTCCTCCAGAACGTTCTGGTTGTTGGCAAGATAGTTTGCCTTTGTACTCATGTCAACATGGTATTTTTTGAGCTCAGCAGCAGAATCGTCGAGCTTGTTCATCAACTTGACAAATTGCTCCTGATCGTCGGTACTGGCCCATTTGCCGGACTCATCATCACAGCGGGAGAGAATATCGCCCATCTGGTAGATGATGGAGGCAACATTGTTAGGGAGACCGTTTTCGTCGGTACCCCAGCTCAGAACGCCGGTACCCTGCAGAGTGCTGTCAAAGGCGCTGGAGGAGATCAGATTTCCGTTTTCGTCCTCTTCAAGACCTACGCCGACATCGACATAGCGGGCTTCATGCTCGTTGATATACTGCAGAGCAGCGAGGTCGCTGTCCGTTTCTGCGTCGACACAGTACCCGCGATAAAAAAGCTGTCGTCCTTTATCGGTTTCTCTCCATTCGAAAGGAACGGTCAGACCATCTGCGCCGGAGAAAATATACTGGTCGCCATACTTGCAGTTCAACGCCTCGGTAATACCATCCGCAAGCTGTTTCAGTTCACCACTGAGAGCGGTTCGACCGCTGCCGGTGGAATCATTCACGGCTGCCATAACGGCTGCCATAGCGCTGCCTTCCACATGGTTATCAACCATGCCAACAACGCTGTCGATAGCACTGTAAGCGGTATCAAATTTGCGAGCTACAGATTCACTCACATCCAACTGAGCGGATACGCGAAGGAAAGAACGGCGAAGCTGAAAGCTTTCAGCGGCAGCGGAGGGATCCTCGGCGTAGGAATTGAAATTGCGCTGGGTCAGAACCTTGTCGCGGGCACTGTTCAGCCGAAGCGTGCTTTTGTTGAGGTTGGTGCGGTATGCCTTTAAGGTACCGTTAGTGGTTGCTCGAATCATAGTTTAGTCCTCCTTATCGACCGGCAACACCGGTGCCGTTGATAAGCTTATCCAGAATCTCGTCCATGGTGGTCATCAAGCGGCAGGCTGCGGAATAGGATTTCTGGTATTGGATCATGTTAACGGTTTCGTCGTTCAGATCGACGCTGGAAACGGAGTCGCGGCTGGTATCCAGCTCAACAGCTGCAACATAATAATTATCCAACATGATTTGAGTGCTGCTTTGGTCATTACCGAGAACGGCATTGATGTTGCCCAGCATCTCAGAGAAGCTGCCGGTAAACATCGTTTCGTCCTTAGAACCGCCTACAAGCTCGGCGGGAGAATAGTTCATATCCTGATCCATCAAATGAACCAGATGGAGGATATTGGTATTATCCGTTGTGCCGATGGTGTCCGTTCCGGGGATGATGGAGTAGGAGTTGACGACCTGCACATCGCCGCTTGCCCATGCCGCAGAGATGGAGATGTTGCCAGCGGTGATATCATCAGCGTTATTGTTGTCACCACGATTACTGAAGAGGTTGCCGTACTTGGCGGCACGGGAACCGTTTGCCTCCAGATATGTGATCTTATCCATATACTCCTGATATGCGGTCGAATCCTTCTTCTCCAGCTGCTTCAACTCGGTGTCGGTCAGAAGCTGCATTTTTTCCATGCGCTTGCCGTCGGAACCAACGAGGTAATCTCCCTTGTCGTCAACATAGTAATACTTGTCATCCTCAACACTATAGGTGTAACGGAAATCGTTGTTGGCGTTATTCATGGTTTCGGCAAACTTGCGTGCCAGCAGATCCAGAGCCTGCTTATAGTAACGAACGCCGCGCTTGGTTGCCGCGTTGGGGTCGACGTTTTCAATATATCCCTGTGTGGCAAATTCGCCGGACTCGGTAAGGAATTCGCGGGCTGCCTGCAGTGCGCCGTAGAGGTCGTTGTCGCCCAGCTCGATCTCGGTGGAGAGCTTGATCTCGGTTTGAGTCAAGGTGTAACTGGGGTCGGCACCATCCTCGCCGGGGATCTCGCGCAGCAGATATTGGGTCTGGTGACCATCCTTTACGGGAGTGATCCAGGCGTACGGACTCTTGCCCTGTGCGGTCAGAGCGTCGATCATTTCCTGAATATCGACTTCTTTTCCGTCTGCGTTCAGAACCTTCTCGCCGGGAGCGATCTCCACGGTCGGAAGGCGGCTGTAGGTCGTCTTGACATTGCCCTTGTTATCGGTGAGGGCGGTCATGCGCAGATCGAAGTTACTGACTGCGGTGGGGCAGTTGTTTTCCTTATCCCAGTAACGGAGACTGGTGGGATCGGTGGGGTCGTAGTTTGGATTCAGATCCGACTGCTCCAACTGCACGCCGTAGATACCGTCGAGCAGGTAGGTGCCGGGATAGGTGCCGGCGAGCTTGATGGAGAGCTTTTCGACATCAACGGCGGGACCGATATTTTCTGTGGTGTATTCCACTTCAATCTTGATGTACTGAGAAAGCTCGTCGATCAGACGGTTGCGCTCGTCACGGGACTCCAGAGAGGGGGCGCCATGAATGTCGTTTGTGCGGATCGCGGTGCTCAGATTGCGAATGTTGGTCAGCAGCTCGTTGACAGTTACCAGATCCTTTTCAAAACGGTCAACTGCATTGACCTCCACCTCTTCCAGCTTGCTGGCGTAGGAATTGAAGAGAGCGACCAGAGAAGCGGCAGAAGAACGAACCTGAGTATCAAATTCGCCCTGTCCGGTGTATTCGGTCAGATTCTGGAGTGCTGAAGACAGGTCGGCAAGCTGCGCGGAGATGATACCGTTGGCATCCTCGCCGTCACCCACCTCGTCCAGAATAGCGGCGATATCATTCAGATTGGACAGCTTGGTGTCCATATATCCTACGCTGGCGCACTCGGTGCGGTAGCGGATATCCAGATAAGGGTCACGAAGCTGAGAAAGACCGGTGACATAAGCGCCGCTGCCGATACGGACGTTGGAGTCGGAGTAGCGGTCAACACCGGAGGCGTTCATACTCTTGATATTCAGCACCTGACGGGTATAGCCCTCGGTGTTGATGTTGGCAATATTGTTGCCGGTAAGATTAAGGCCCTTCTGAGAGGTGTAGATACCCAGACGAACCGTTGTAAACATTCCGAAAGAACCAATAAAGCTCATAGTTCACGCTCCTTAGAATCAGAAAAGAGAGTGCGCGTTACGCGCGGAAATCAGATTTCATTTTAGCGGGAGGTTCCACGCTGCCGCTGCTGTAACCGACACCTGTGTCATCAGCGGCACCGGCGGCAACGAGAAATTTCTCGATCTCGTGGAGATTGCACTCCAGAGTATTGCGTGCGACCTCGGCGGCGCTGCGGTAAATCGAAAACTCGCGCCGGAGGTTTTCTACTGCTGCGGCGGTCCTTTGCTGCAGCTCGGCAGGAACTCTGGCGGGAAGTCCGGTCAGCGGGACATTTTGCAGACCCAGCTGCTGGAGAAGCACGGTGCGCTTTTGATCCAGTCCCCGCAGTACCAGAGACTGAGCCTGTTCCTCCTTGAGGATCCTGTCAAGCTCCGTCAGATCGCTTTTGCGAACCGCGGTGGTTTTTCTTTTTGCCAGCTCGGTGAGCTGCTTGAGCTGTTCAGTAAGCGATTCAAAAAGGGTCAGCAGGGAGTCCATTTAAGCATCCTCCGTAATAAACAGCATTCGCGCGGCGATGGCGGAGGCATCCGGCTGATAGGTGCCTGAGGATACCTCGCGGCGCAGGGCGCGAATGTCGCCGGTGGTGGTGGCGGCGCGCACCTCCTGCGTCAGACGGCCGACGAGATCCTTGAAGCGGCTCGTGCCATCAGCGGTGGTGGAGAGGGTAATGCTGTCATATTTGCCGCTCTCGCCGGAAACTGTATGGGTATGGGACTCCCGCTCAAGGGCGGTGTAGTAAAGATTGGAACGTCCGACCGGAGAAATGATACCAGATCTGGATGAAGTTCGCATTGTATCTCACATCCTTCATATAAAACATTGATTGTGTAATGATTTCAAATTTTATATCGGCAAACTAAGGTAAAAAATAAGAGCAGATGGGAAAAATCTTTCCCATCTGCGCAATTTTTAGAGAGTTTTCAGGTGACGGAGCAGGACTTGCGCGATATTATCGATCGGAGCCTGCGTGATGACTGCGCCGATCTTGTGCGCAACCATAGGCATACCGTAGACAACAGAGGTTTCTTCATCCTGACCGATGGTGTAGGCACCGCGTTTGCGCATGGAGAGCAGACCGTCAGCGCCGTCCTGTCCCATACCGGTGAGGATGATGCCGACCATCTTGCAGTTTACATTTTCCGCCATAGAGCGGAACAGCACATCAACAGAGGGGCGGTGACCGCTGACCTTCTCGCCGTGAGTGCAGGAGATGGTATAGCGGTTTCCGGTGCGAACGACTCTCGCCTGGAGATCGGCAGGAGCGACCAACGCAAGACCGCGGCGGATCTCATCACCGTTTTTGGCTTCGCGGACTTCCATCTTGCACAGGCGGTTCAGTCGCTCGGCGTACATGGCGGTAAATCCCGGGGGCATGTGCTGAACGATGAGCATTCCGGGGATATCCGCGGGGAGCTGCTTCATCACTTCCAGCGTTGCTTCGGTTCCACCGGTAGACGCACCGAGACCGATGATGACATTGTCCAGCGATGCCTGCGAACCCAGAGAGGTCACAGTGCCGGAAAGCACCGCATTCGCGGCGGCAGCGGCAGAGCTTGCTTTGCCGACGGCAGAACCGGGAACGGCAGCGGTACGGGGAGGTCGTACCTTGGCTGTTGCGGCGGTAATGACCTTCTGTGTCAGTGTTTCGATAAAAGCGTCCTGTCCCTCCTTATCCGGCTTGCGGACAAAGTCAACGGCACCGGCAGAGAGTGCGTCAAAAACCTTCAGATTGAGGGAAGAAACAAGGATGACAGGAACCGGATTATCGGGCAGGAACTGCTTGAGGAAGCTGATGCCGTCCATGCCGGGCATTTCCACGTCCATAGTCATGACATCAGGCTTGAGGGTGGAGAATTTGTTTTTTGCGTCCATGGCATTGATCGCATAGCCGACGATCTCAATGCGGGGGCTGGCGGAGAGACCCTTGATGATCAGGCTGCGCGCCAAAATCGAGTCATCCACCACCATGACGCGGATCTTTTTACCGGGAGTCGGAGTCATATCTGGATACACGCCCTTTGCTTATTTTTGGAAAGTAGCCGGAGCCAGCCTGCGGTACGGGGTGCCGGGGCTGAGGTTTTCCGAGTAACTGATGAGAAGGTAGCCACCGGGATTGGTCGCGTCATAAAAACGCTGCACCAGTGCGTCCTTGGTGGGCTGATCGAAGTAGATCATGACATTTCTGCAGAAGATGAGATCGAACTTGCGCTTAAAGCGGATGGGATCCATCAGATTGAAACGCTGGAAGATCACATTGTTCTTCACTGCGGGAGCCACGGTGTGCGTGCCGTCCTTGTTATCCACGAAATACTTCGTGCGCCAGCTGGCGGGAATGGTATCAGGCAGCTCGTAAATACCGCGCTTGCC
>JAZOBV010000064.1:0-3815 GCA_045596145.1 Candidatus Pelethomonas sp. | reverse complement strand
GCCGCCGCCTTCGGCGTTGGCGATCTCAAACGTGCCGTCGTGGCGGTGGATGATCTCCTCGCACACGGCAAGCCCGATGCCGCTGCCTCTCGCCTTGGACGATCCCTTGTAGAATTTCTGCTTCACGAAGGGTAGCTCACTTTCCGGAATACCGGAGCCGTGATCGCGCACGGTGATGGTGATGCTGCGCTCATCGCCGAACAGGGCGGTGTCGATCCGCCTGCCAGCGCCGCCGTGCTTGGCGGCATTGTCCAGCACGTTGCAGAAGACCTGCTTGAGCCGCTCGGGATCGCCGGGAATGGGCGGGAACAGCTCCTCGCCCCCGTCATAGGTCAGCTCGATCTCCTCCTGCTTGAACAGCTCGCGGTACGTGTACACCGCGTCCTCAAACTCCGCCTGTAGGTCTACCTGCTCGATGCTCAGGGTGAAGCGTCCGTCCTCCATCTTGGAGAAATCCAACAGCTCCTCCACCATGGTGGTCAAACGGCGTGACTCCTTGAGGATGATGCCGATTCCCCGGCGAAGCTGCTGGGGATCACCGCCGGAGCGTTCCATCTCCAGAAGCGTTTCGCCCCAGCCGTTGATAGCGGTCAGGGGAGTCCGAAGCTCGTGGGAAACCGAGGAGATGAACTCCGTTTTCAGCTTTTCGCCCAGACTGATTTTAGTGGACATATCGTTGATCGCGTCAATGAGCTGTCCGATCTCGTCCTGATGTTCGTTTTCCATCTGCGTACCGTAGCTTCCGCCGGCGATGCGCTTGGCAGTTTCTGTGACATCTGCCAGCGGTGCGACCACGTTATTGATGAAAAGCATGTTGGAAAAATATACCATGCCCACGCACAAAAACAGCAGCGCCGCCGCCACACCGATGGTCACAAGGATCTCTCCCTCCACGGCAGACATGGCGGTAACGTACCGCAGCACACCGCGCACGCGCCCGTTGAGCTGGAGCGGGGCGCTGACGGACATGATATGCTCCCCCGTGTTGGGATCAATGCCGCGGTAATAGCCCATTTCGCCGGTTTGCAGGGCATCGGCGATATCCGTCGTCCCCGGCGACAGGCCGGAGGTCACACCGTAGGAGCTGGTGATGATCTTGCCGCTTTCCCCGATGAACTGAACCTCCAGACGATCACGCTCAGCAAATTCCTTTGTAAAGTTATAAGCCGACTGATAAAATTCCGTATAGCTGTTCATGGAATAGCTGGTAAAGTAATCGCTGGCGTGGGCGGCACGGGTCTGTAAACCGTCCCGCATGGCGTTGTAGTAGTAGTTGGTCATGCCCACGCAAAACGCCACTGCTACCAGAAGCACCACCACAAAGATAGGACTCAGAGAGTTGACCAGCCAGCGCTGACGAAGGCCGTATATTTCGATTTTGCGTTTTTTCTTCATAGACAAGCCTCCGATCCTTCATATTTTTTATGCCGCCGACGCTGCACGGATAATTTCTTACATCATGCCCCCCACTTATATCCATATCCCCAGACGGTATTAATATAAGTAGGATTCTGCGCGTTGTCTTCGATTTTCAGCCGCAGGCGGCGGATATTGACATCCACGATCTTCAGCTCACCGAAGTAATCCCGTCCCCAGACCATATCCAGGATCTCCTCGCGGGAGAGTGCCTTGCCGGGATTTTCCATGAACATTTTAATAATGGAATACTCCACCTGCGTCAGCTTCAACCGTTCGCCGTTTTTCTCCAGTGTGCGGTTGGTGGTATTGAGCAGGAAGGGGTCGGAGCGGATCTCCCCCGGACGGTCCTGCGTACCGCCGCCGGCGCGGCGAAACAGAGCATCCACACGGGCGGTCAGCTCTGCAGGGGAAAAGGGCTTGGTCACATAGTCGTCCGCGCCGGTCATCAGTCCCGTGACCTTGTCCATCTCCTGACTGCGGGCAGTCAGCATGATAATGCCTATGCTGGTGTTGGTGGCGCGGATGCGGCGGCAGACCTCAAAGCCGTCGATTCCAGGCAGCATCACATCCAGCAGCGCCACGCGGATATCGGTATGCTGGCGCAGGGTGTCCAGTGCCTGTTCGCCGGTTTCCGCCTCAATGACCTCGTATCCGGCGCGGGTCAGATTGATAACGATAAAACTGCGGATGCTGGACTCGTCCTCCAGCACAAGAACCTTCTTTGCCATGCTAGCTCTGCTCCTCTCCTGTACTCCACTGGGTCGTGATGGCGTTGAAGCCTTCGATCAGTGTTGCTTTCTCCGTGGCATACCGCCACTCCTCGTAATTGGGTCCAAATTCAATGGCGTAAACCGCATTGAACTGGCGGCGCAGGATATTCCTCTCACCCTTTGCCGCCTGTGTTTCCCGGTTATCGCCGGAAAGGGTATAGATTGTGAACAGCACCTTGTCAGCACTGCGTCCGGAAAGACTGTAGAACGTCGTTGCGTGCTCCGTGGAACCGGTATTGTTCTGCACAACGGTGAAATGCCCGTTCCATTCCTCGGGGATCAGCAGATACCAACTGTCGGTCAGATTGTGGTAGGTAATGACGCTGCGGGCGGCATTGCCCCCGGAATCGTAGTTGTACCAGTATATCTTCCACATTTCCTCCCCGATCTCCGTGGTGGAGAGGGGCGCGGGCATCGGCACTTCTGTAGCGCCGTCGCCGTCAATATCCGTGGGCTGGATGCCCAGATAGCGGGCGATCTGATCGGAAACGCCTGTTGTCTGACTTAAAACGATGTTATTCAGCTCATTGTCACGGAAAATGAGGATATCTGTCACTGCACGGCTGTTTTCCTCCACGCCCGCCACACGTCCGGTAACAAATACCGCGGCTTCGCCGCTCTCCAGCGTGCCGACCTGCATCCACTGCAGCTCGCCTACGGACACAGAGAGCCGCGCGGCGGACCGCAGGAGCAGGTTGGCGCCGTCCCAGTCGTAATAATCGGCAAGACTGACGCCCGTTTCCGTCTCGTCACTCCGCAGGATCACCAGCTCCTGCATGTCGTCGCCGTCCAGATCCGCCGTTTCATAGCGGGCATAGGGGGCGGACATGAGCAGAACAGGCTTCATATCCTCCATTCCGTAGACGGACAGCGCCTGCTGGGTGCTGACACGCCAGCTCACCAGGATCTCCTTGACCCCGTCGCCGTTCATATCCAGATAGCTGACGCTGTAGATCGAAGTGCCGCTTCCCTCGATCACCGCAGCCACCTCATAGGCTTCATTGGCTTCCCGAAAGATGTATATTTTCAGCGGACGCTCGTCGTTATTGCTGCGGAAGAAGGCAATCGCCTCTGACACGCCATCGCCGTTGAGATCCTGGATCTGCACGGACTGCAGATTGGTTCCGGAGGTGGGCGAGATGATCTCCGCGCCGCCGGACAGGATCGCGTCGATCTGATTGCCCAGCGCCTCATATTCCTCCGGCAGCCGGGGCAGAGCATACAGCTCCTCGACCGATGCCATCATCGTGCAGCCGCTAAACAGCAGCAAAAGCGCGGATAACGCAGTAATGATCCATTTCCTTCCCACTGTATACACCTCCTATACCGGACAGCGGACACACCACCCCTATTTTTCAATATATAATCTACCACAAATCTCCGCGTTTTGGTAGTACATGTTTTGCCTTTAACAAAACTTTTACAAATCTACTGCGTAAAATTCCATCTTGCATTTTTTCTTGCCATGTACTATAATAACAAAGTCACATCTGCCGGTGTGATGGAATGGTAGACGTAGTGGACTCAAAATCCACCGCTGGCGACAGCGTACCGGTTCGAGTCCGGTCACCGGCACCAAAAAAGAACGAAGCTATGATACAATTCATAGCTTCGTTCTTTTATTAT
>JAZOBV010000063.1:0-29731 GCA_045596145.1 Candidatus Pelethomonas sp. | reverse complement strand
TGGGCTGGCTGCCGACGGTGATCACAGTGCTGAACTGGCCACGGACATCGTCATAGCCGCCAACAGAGGTGTACTCGATGGTGATGTTGGGGTAGAGCTTGTTGAACTCGGCGATATAGGTATCCAGAACGCCGGTCAGGTTTGCGCCCATAGTGTGGTAGAAACGGATGGTGACAGCACTGCCGTCATAACCGCCCTCGGGCACAGTAAAATTGGACTTTGCGGTAGCCTCGCTGCCGCCGTTGCCGCCGCAGCCGGGCAGAGCGACAAGGCTCAGTGCCATGACCAGCAGCAGAACAAAAGATACGACTCTCTTTTTCATTCGGGTTTGCTTCCTTCCTTAACAATTATGGTTTCTATCTATGTAACAGGCGAAAATTTTCGCCTATTAACCCTTGATACCGCTGCGGCTGACACCTGCCATAATGTATTTTCTCAGGAAAATGAACACCAGGAACAGCGGCGCGGAAACGATGGCGACTGCCGCCATCTGCACGGGGTAGTTGACATCGCCGGTCGTGTCGGTAAAGGCGTTGCGCAGACCGTTGGTGATCATCGCGTGCGCCTCATCGTTGGCGACCAGACGGGGCCAGATATAGGAGTTCCATGCACCCATCATCTTCAGAATGGTAATGGAGATCAGAGTGGGCAGGGACAGGGGAACCATGACCTTCCACAGATACTTCAGATCGCTGGTACCGTCCACCTTTGCCGCCAGATACAGCTCATTGGGGATCTGCATGAAGTTTTGGCGCAGCAGATAGATATAGAACACACTGACGAGGAACGGAACGATCAGAACCGTGAAGGTATTGGTCCAGTTAAGCTGAGTAACGGTAGCGTAGTTGGTGATGGTGAACAGCTCACCGGGGATCATCATGGTCGCCAGCAAAGCCGCGAACATGGCATCCTTGCCCTTGAACTCCAGACGGGCAAAAGCGAATGCGGAGAGGACGGTGATGATGAGGGAAAGGATCGTGGACACCACACCGACATACAGCGTGTTCACAAACAGTCTACCAAGATTTGCGGTTGTAAAGGCATCAATGTAGTTGCTGAACATCCAACTCTTGGGGATGAAGGTCGGGACGCTCAGACGGTACTCCGCAAGGCTCTTGAGGGAGGACGCGATCATCCAGTAGAACGGGAAGAGCACGATCAGCGCCATCAGCAGCAGGAACGCGTACACAGCCACCAGAACGATGGTCTTGACGACCTTCTGCTTGAAGGAGACCTGCTGTATGTTGCGCTCTTTCATGACGACAGTATCATTTTTAGACATACGGCACCTCCTTCTTAGTAGTGAACACGCTTCTTGCTGACCTGCATATTGATCATGGTGACAACAAGAATGATTCCGAACAGGATCAGCGCGGCGGCACTGGCGCGGCCCTGGTTATTGGCAGCCAGCGCGTCATAGATAAATCCAACCATGGTGTTCAGACGGCCCGCGTCATCAGCGGGACCCATATTTTCGCCGAAGATACCGACGATACTGGTATACTCCTTAAAGCCGCCGATAAAGCCGGTGATAACAACATACGCCAACATGGGGGACAGCAGAGGAACCGTGATGTGGGTGAAAACACGTCTGCGGGGCGTACCGTCCACCTTCGCGGCATCGTAGTACTGCTTGTTGATGCTCTGCAGACCGCCCAGCAGGACAAGGATCTTGAAGGGCAGCGCATTCCACACGATGTAGACGGTCATAACGACCAGATTGGCGGCATACGTCGATCCGGTGTTGATCCAGTTTATATGCTCACCGCCGAAAAATTCGATCACGTTGTTGATGATACCGGCGGTAACGATGATCTCGTTCTCCGTACCGTAGAAGCTGCCGACAATGTTGAACATTGCGGCGAAGACCATACCGATAGCGATGGAGTTGGTCACATAGGGCAGGAAGAAGATGGTCTGAAGAAACTTCTGCAGGGGCTTGATGGAGTTGAGGCACACTGCGATCAGCAGTGCCAGAACGGTGGAGATAGGCACCGTCAGGAAGCAGAGCCACAGGGTGTTCTTCAGGCAGTTTAAGAACTTCTTATACTGAATGACCTTGACAAAATTGCCGAAACCAAACTCGAAGCCCATGCCGCCGGCGCTTGCCAGACCGCTGTAGTTTTCGAGGAAAGCCATTCTTACAGTGTTGATGATCGGCCAAACCGTGAACACGAGCAACAACACGATCGCGGGGGCAAGATAGACCCACGCTTTCCATTGCTGTTTACTGTCTACCATATCACTTCACCTCAAAACGGATGCGCTCTTCGGTCGCCTTGCTGAAGAGGAAGAGCTTGTGAGACTTCAGACTGTAGCGGACGCTGTCCTTTGTGGTATCCACCTTGTTATCGGCATTGATGATGGCACGGATCATGGGATTTGCGGAAGCGTCACTGGTGCAGACGATGCTGACATCGCGGCCCATGACCTCCACGTTGCTCAGGCGGCAGCTCAGAGGACCGTTGTCATCCAGCACGAAGCCCTCGGGACGGATACCGACATAGACCTCCTGATCTGCCACATCTGCCACATCCAGAACAGCCTCCTCACCGATATAGAGCTTGCCGCCCTTGACGGTGCCGTTAAACACGTTGATGGGGGGAGTGCCCAGGAATTTGGCAACGAACAGGTTTGCGGGATTGTCATAAACCTCCTGAGGAGCGCCGATCTGCTGCACCACGCCCAGCTTCATAACAACGATCAGGTCGGAGATGCTCATGGCCTCCTCCTGGTCGTGGGTAACGAAGACGGTGGTGATACCGGTCTCCTTCTGGATACGCTTGATCTCCTCACGGGTCTGCAGACGCAGGCGAGCATCCAGATTGGAGAGGGGCTCGTCCAGCAGAAGGACACGAGGCATCTTGACCAGTGCGCGGGCGATGGCAACACGCTGCTGCTGACCGCCGGACAGCTCACTGGGCTTTCTGTCCATCAGATCATCGTTCTGGACCAGACGGGCAGCCTCGGTGGCACGCTCCAGCATCTCCTCCTTGGAGGGACGCTCCTCGCCCTTGAGGTTCTGCAGGGGAAAGAGAATGTTCTGGCGAACGGTCATGTGGGGATACAGCGCATAGTTCTGGAACACCAGACCAATGCCGCGGTTCTCCGTGGACAGCTCGGTAACATCATCGTCACCGAAGAAGATCTTGCCGCTGGTGGGCTTCTGCAGACCGCTGATCATGTACAGCGTGGTGCTCTTGCCGCAGCCGGAGGGACCCAACAGACCGATCAGCTTACCATCAGGGATGGTAAAGGTGAAGTTGTTGACTGCAACAACCTCTTCGTTGGACTTCTTGTTGCGGCTGGGGAAAATTTTTGTCAGATTTTGCAATTCGACTTTCATACGATTACCTTTCCTATCTCTATAAAATAAACTGCAAATTTGGAAACACGGGTTACGTATTTACTTTTTGAGCTGGGGAATATCTATTTAATACTCCTGCCGGGCTGCACGCTCGGCGTGGAGTTTTTTCTTGTATTCCAGAAGCTCCTGCTCACTGGCGAAGATGCGCTGGCTGGCAAAATCCACCACAACGGTCTTTGCCAGAAGGTCATGGATAAGGGAATTGGTCTTTGTTGCAGCGATCAGGATGATCTGCAGCAGCGCTATCGCCACCAGCACCAGCACCGCAGTCAGCCCCGCCATGTTAAAGTAGATCATAACACAGATCAGCACCGGAATCATAGTCTCCAGCGTGTATTTGCCGAGAATCGTCCGGATAAAGAGGAGCGGTGCGGTCACACGGATCTCGTCAGTGCGCATCAGCGCAATGCCGAATATCTTTTTACCCAGCGTCTGCCCGTTGCCGAAGAGCAGCGGAACCGCAAATTCGATCACCAGATATCCCAGCAGTATACTGATGCTGCTGACCATCAGTGTCAGATTTACAAGCATGTTGTAGGCATACATTGCCGCTTCATCCCGGCACAGCGCGTCGTAGGCTTCGTTATAGCGCGCCAGTTCCGCCCCGCTGAGGGCAGCGTATTCCTCTGCGGTCAGCTCAAAGATCACGCCATACTGCTGTTCATACTTTTCGTAAGCTTCCGAGACCGTCTGACTATATCCGTCGTAGCCGGTCGCCACCGAGAGCAGATACGCCGCGCCGACAACCACGATCACCAACAGTATCGCGTCAAACAACGCCGCGGAGATCCGCTTCCACATACTGGCCTTCTGCAGATCAGAGATCATTGTTTCGATCCTTTCCAGAAAATTCAACAATCCGCCCCGAAAACGTTTTCGTTTTCCGTGGACTGATATTATAACACAAAAATCGAACAGTTTCTATACCAAATGACAAATTGTTCTCAATTTTTTTGCATCTTCAGCGCTGCCGGAAATGACTCAGGCACAAACAGGTCGCCCCTGCCCCGTCCAAGGCGGATATCCGGCTTGTTGGCACCGTGAAAATCACTGCCGCCGCTTGGCAGCAGTCCATGCTTTGCGGCAATACGCGCCGCCGCCGCCCGTTCAGCGCTGTCAAAGCAGGAATAGAGTGTTTCCATCCCGAGAAGTCCTGCTTCCTTTGCCTGCGGCAGAAAAATCTCCAGCTCGTCCTCTGTCAAATCAAGAAATGGGTGAGCAAGAATCGGCACCGCACCAAGGGAGCGCAGAAAGGAGATCACATCCAGTACCGCAAGACGTTTTGGCAGGGTGTAGTATCCCCTCTTTTCGGACAAAAGCGTATCAAACGCATCCTTAACAGATGTAGTATAGCCCTTTTCCGTTAAAACAGCCGCAACATGGGCACGGTTGATGTTTCCGCCGGGGATCCGCTCACTGATCTCCTTATAATCAAGGTCATAGCCGAGCTTCCTCAGCGTTTCAACCAGACGGAGATTGTTTTCCTGCTTTCTGCGGTTTGCCTCCTCCATCATCGCTGTGATCCTGCCGTAATGTTCCGGTTTGATATAAAGTCCAACGATATGGATATCCTTATCCATATACTCGGTAGAGATCTCAATGCCGCCAACCGCCTCGATGCTCTTCCCGCAAGCCGCGGCGTGAAATTCCGGAAGTCCCCCGACTGTGTTGTGGTCACAGAGGGCAACAACAGCAAGCCCCATCGAAACTGCCGTACCGATGATCTCCGCCGGCGTGCATGTACCGTCCGAATAAACGGAATGGGTATGCAGATCACAGTACCGTTCCATTCGCAAATGCCTCCTTCTATTTTTAACAACATTTTATTTTATCATAACAAATCTGTCAGCGCAATATTTCTTCCGGATACTTTCTTACAAAAAATGACTTTTTTCCAAAAAACGAATGGGCGTGTTGCAGTAATTCGCAGCACGCCCATCGAAATATGCCATCAGCAAGTGGTGGAATTGATAAACTTCGTTTCTGTTTTGGAATACATGATCCGCTGGGCGCGGTAAAGTCCGTAACGCCCAGATATCATGTAACTGACTGCCACGGTAACGAGATAATAGGGCATTCCGGCAAAGCCGAACAGCTCAAAGGCAATGAGCAGAGAGCTGATCGGGCTGTTGGTCACACCGCAGAACACGCCCACCATGCCGCAGGCGGCGACCAGCTCCATAGGAAGCCCCAGCAACGCCGCCATGCAGCTTCCAAACGCCGCGCCGATGGTCAGTGACGGCACGATCTCACCGCCCTTGAAGCCGCCGCCCAGTGTCAGTGCGGTAAAAATCATCTTCAGCAGAAACACAAGAGGCAATGCTGCCGCGCCGTGGTGGAAGATATGCTCGATGATCCCCATACCCGAGCCGAGGTACTCCCCCGTTCCCAGCACAGCGGAAAGCACGACCACCAGAACACCGGCAGCGAAAACGCGGAGATAGGGATTCCTGAAATACTTTTTATAGAGATGCTCCGCCTTGTGCAGCAGCATACAGAACAGGATGCTCACAAGGCCTGCCGCCGCCGCAAACAGCGCGATTTTGAAGAAACCGAGAGGCTCCATCGCTCCGCAGTCCACCGGAAATACCTCCGGCGGTACACGAAACGCCTCTGCCATAAAATGAGCCATCATTGCGGCACTCACGCAGGGCACCAGCGCGGCATAGTGCATGATACCGACACTCACCACCTCCATAGAGAAGACAGCAGCGGCAAGGGGCGTTCCAAACAGTGCGGAAAAGCCCGCGCTCATGCCGCACATGATGATGAGGTGCCTGTCGTTATCGTTCAGCCGCAGCAGACCGCCCAGCTTACCCGCGATGCTTCCACCCAGCTGCAGCGCAGCCCCCTCCCGTCCGGCGCTGCCGCCGAACAAATGGGTAATGACCGTAGAAATAAAAATCAGCGGTGCCATGCGGAACGGGATGCGGACCGAGGAATGGATGGAGGAGATCACCGTATTGGTTCCCCGGTCATCGGTATTTTTTGAGATACGGTACAGGAAAACAATCAAAAGACCGCCCAGCGGCAGACCGAGGACCACTGTGGGATGCTCTCCCCGCCACGCGTTGACAAAAATCAGCGCATGACCGAACAGGGATGCCACAGCGCCCACGATCACACCCACAGCGCTGCCAAGCGCCAGCCATTTCACCAGTGCCTTTACCGAACTCACGCCGCCGCTCAAGGCGGCGGTCAGATGCTCTGACAAACGAATTTTTTCTCTCTTTGTATCGATCACTGAATCAATTCTCTCTTTCTTAACCCCACAGTGCGGACAGCATGGGGTGATTTATTCCATGCAGCAATTTTCCCTTCCAGGGTAAGTATCCCAATCACAAGGCATCGGCATACGCCGCGGCGTCAAACGCCTCCAGAATACTGTCCTTCCTCAGATACAGCGGATGATGGGGATGTCCCTTTTTGCTTCGCGCACCAGCGGTAAACCACTTCGCACCGTACTGCCCGCCCAGCGCGACCATATCCCGCACACAGGCGGGAAGATAATCCCGCTGTTCAATGACCGTCCCCCACGCCGCCCAGACAGCGGGCGAAGGCGACAGGGAAAGCGCATAGGCAAACGCCGCCATATTTTCCCGGTGGAGGAGCTCGTTTCTCTCCCGCTCCATATCCGCCGGACGGGTGGCGCGCTGCGCGTAAACATTGAACATGATAAAGCTGTCAAAGCCATTGTATTTCGCCACACGCTCAACACTTTTCAAGGTATTGTCCAGATCCCCCGGCGCTGCGGTGGAGGGATTGACCCCCACACAGATCAGCGGTTTTTCGCCCCGTGTACCGAGAATGTATCGGTATTCCCTGTAAAACGGCGGTACATACAGCCAATTTTCCGCATCATACTCCGCCGAAGGCAGCATAGCCGCCTCCAACGCATCAGAAAAAGTTAATATTTCGGTTTCCGAGGTCAAACAGGATGGAATATGCACGTTTCCTTCCTCCTTGCTCCGTTTTTCTATCAGTGTATCATGCCAAACGGTTTCACGCAACCGAAAATCCCTGCGCCGCACTCCACTTCTTAAAGATATCTTAATCTGCCGCCTGCTTTTTTCTTAAAAAAGAACACTTTGGTGCCGTGACCACGCTGACCCAGTGGAAAAAGATCCGCACCACAGCGGCAAAAAAGATCTGTTACACCTTCACCTTTCCCCTGTTTATGATGACTTATATCCCGATCTCCTTTGCCGCCCTGTTCTGCCGGGTGGAGTGGAAGCCCATTGAGCATCGGCGCACCGTTTCTCTGTCTGAGCTTGCTCAACGCTGAATATAAAAACACACCGGATGTTCCCGTTCTACGGTAGCATCCGGTGTGTTTTATTGCTTATCGGGGCATCAGAACGTCGGTCAGATCCACGCTCTTGCCATCGTTCCACAGGCGCTCCAGAGCGTAGAACTCTCTCGCCTCGTCGTTGAACACGTGGATGACCACACAGCCGTAATCCAGCAGCACCCAGATACCGCCACGGTGTCCCTCGCGGCGGATCGCCTTCTCGCCGCCCTCGGTCTCCAGCTTTTCCTCCACACAGTCGCACAGGGCGTTGATCTGCGTGGTGCTGCTGCCGGTGCAGATAACGAAGTAATCCGCAAGGCTGGTCAGATCAGTGACCTCCATGACCTTGATATCTACGCCCTTCTTGCTGTCCAGCACTTTAGCCGCAAGCAATGCCAGTTCCTTAGGTTCCATGATTGTTTACCTCACTTTATTTCGAGTTGTTGATGCTATTGTGTACTACAGGGCGCTTACTCGGCATCCTCGCCGTCGCTGTCCCCACTGTCTTCACCTTCACCGGACTCGTCCGGCACGGTGGGCTCATCGACAACAGGTTCATCCTCCACAGGCTCGTCGCTGTTCTCGCTGCCCGCATCCCCGGTATCCTCGCCCGTTTCTTCACCGGTTGTCACATCTCCGCTTTCCTCGGGATCGGTTTCTCCGGCAGCGGTCTCACCGCCATTCTCGGGATCTGTCTCGCCGGTAGTGGCTTCGCCGGAGTTCTCGCCGGAGTCTTCCCCGTTGTTCTCACCCTCGGGGTCGGTCTCACTATCTGGATCATCGGGATCGATGACAGGCTCATCTGTTTCGCCCTCACCCTCACCTTCTCCCTCGCCCTCGGGATCATTGTAGACGATGTTGCCTTCCTCGTCATAGTACGCTTCACCGCGCAGCACCGCCATAAACTCATTGTGCTTGGTATCCTTGAGAACGCCGGTAGAGGAAGCAATATCACCGTTTTCCAGAATGCTCATAGCATCCAGCATATCCGTGGTTACATTCTGAACATAGGGATTGAATTTCTCATTGACCAGCTCCACGACCTTGTTGGGATAGATCGTGACATAGGACTGCTTATTATCTTCAATGCTCTTATTAAAAGTACGACTCCACGTTCCGCCCCAGTAATCTCCGGGGATCGTGCAGGTGCTGACATTGCTCATATCCAGCATCGGTGCGTCATTAAGTCCCATCACATTGGCAGCAAACCAGACAATGGTGCCAAAGCTCATATCCGTCTGCACATTTTCCAGCGCCAGATCGATATACGCCTTGATCTTGCCCCAGTGCTTGAGACTCAGACACTCCTGGATCAACGCCTTCAGGAAGTCCTGCTGGACCTCGGCACGCTTGATGTCTCCTTCGTAGTAGCCACGGAAACGCACAAGCTGCATTGCCTTGTCACCGTCCAGAAGCTGCACCCCCGCCTTCAGATGAATGTGCAGATCCTGATAAGGATCGTCATAGTTCATATCACAGGGGACATCGAACTCCACGCCGCCCACCAGATCGACTAGCTGCACAAATACGCTCAGATCGACCTTCACATAGAAGTCCGGCTTGAAGCCCACCAGCTTCTTGATTCGGTTGGCAAGGGAATTGATGCTGTTTCCGGTGCGGGAGTAAACGGAGTTGATTTTCTTGATGTCCCACGACTCATTAATCATCGTGTCGCGGGGAATGCTCATAACGCTGACCTTTTGGTTGACGGTATCATAGGAGGCAACCATAATGGTATCCGTGTTGCCGTCATCCATATCCGTACCCACCAGCAGGAAGGTATACACGCCCTTCTTGCGCTCGCCGCTGACCTCAGGCATCTCGCCGCCGTAGCCGTCATCGGGATAGAGCTCGTCATCCGTGGGGGGCGGCGGCTCGGTGCTGTCATCCGGCTGCTGCGTCTGATCCTGATCCGGCGTGTTCTGTCCAGTCTGGTCGATGACCGGAGGCAGCTCCGGCGGACGGTTCATCCAGCTCTTAAAGGCAACCACACCCGCAATGCCGAGCACCAGCACGGTGCACAGCGTTCCCACTAAGATCTTTCCCTTTTTCGAGTGGAAAAACCAGTTTACATCCAGGAAAAAGTTCTCCAGCTTTTCCCCAAAGGTCGGCTTTTCCCCGTCAAAGGGGTCGCCAACGTTCTCTCTGCGCTTCATCGGTTCATTTTCAGAGTGCGCAGCTTCTCTTTTTCCTTTATATTGACCCATTTTTCTGTTCCTTTCGGGAGAATTATCCTGTTTACTATTCTGTTTCTTTGAAATTACGCTCTATTCAGCAATGTGTCCGCTATCTTAGGAGCCGCCGCGCGGTTTTACAGACGGCTTCGCCATTTGGGGATCTGCAAGCTCACCGCTGGTCACACCGAGAGAGGCATCATCGTTCTTGAAAACGATCTGCAGATCCTCAACGGTGATATCCTGCGTATAGGGATTGAAGTGGGCATTGACCAGCTCCACGATCCCCTCGGGATCCGCGAAGAAATACGCGAGATTCACGCCCAGACTGGGGGTATAGTACCAGCCCTCGTCATTGCCGGGCAGAGAATGGAATGTGATCCTGTCCGAATCCAGTCCCATGGCCTGCTGGGCAAACCACAGAAGATTGCTCCACGAAAGATCCGTTTCCACGTTGTCGAAAAAGATCTCCGCGAAGGCGCTGACCTTTGTCCAGTTCTTGAGCTGGAGACATTGCTGCGCGACAGCCTTTAAAAAGTCCTGCTGGACCTTCTGACGGCCGCTGTCGCCGATGCCGTATTCCTGTCCGTTGTTCTTGCGCCAGCGAATGACCTGCATGGCATCCTCGCCATCCAGCAGGCGGTAGCCCTTTTCCTGATGAATATACAGATCCTGATAGGGGTCATCGTAATCCATCCGGTAGGGCACGTCAAACCACACGCCGCCCAGCGCGTCCACCAGCTCACCGATGGCCTCCCACTCTACCGCCACATAAAAGTCCGGCACAACACTGGTGAGATGCCCGATCTCGGTTTTCAATCCCTCCAAACCGCGGGAGGACGCGTAAACCGCGTTGATTTTTTTGATGTTCCACGGCACGTTTATCATCGTGTCCCGGGGAATACTGAGGAAATCCAGTGTCCCGTTCGCCACATCGTAGGAAACCAGCAGCATCGTGTCCGTATTTTCTCCGCCGCCGGTATCCTTGCCCAGAAGGAGAAAAGTGTAATAGTCCTCCTTGCGGACATTGAGCGGTTCACTATCCGCGTCATCCTCGCCGGGGTCAGAGTCTGAGGCATCGGGAGCCGGGTCTGTATCACCGGAAACCGAAGCATCCGGAACCTTTTCGCTAATGTCCGGCGGAACAACCAGCATTTTCCACAATCCCACAGCGATCAGTCCCACCGAAGCTATGGCGAGGACCAGACACAGAAGAATAAAGCCGATCCCCTTTGACTCTCTGCGTTTCTTCTTGCCGTCTGCCGTACTCATGGCATTCTTCCTTTCCTGCTACTGCTGATCAAAAAAGCTGATCAGGCAGTCTCTTGCCTGTATACTATTGGGATGCACTATGCCTCCCTTGCGCACAAGTTCATCCACCGACATTGTAAAGCTCAGCAGCATCGCCCGGTCAAGATTCTCCACGGCGAGGCGGCGCAGCTCTGCCAAATCACAGAAGCTGCGTGTGGGTTCAATGTAATCGGCGAGATAGATGATCTTTTCAAGTGTCGTCATGTCCGCTTTTCCGGTGGTGTGGAAGGAGATCGCCTGCCGGATCTCATCACTTACCCCAAAAACCTCTGCCGCGACAGCGGCACCTGTTTTCGCGTGCAGCAGCTTTTCCTCCCGAAGCTCTATCTCATCCAGCTCTATAGTATATTGACGGCAGAGAGCAAGATGTTGTTCCCTGTTTAATTTTTTTGTGCAGTCATGGAGGAGCGCGGCACGGCGCGCCGTCTCTTCCTCCACGCCCCAGCGCAGGGCAAGCTTTGCGGCAGTTTCCTCCGTTCCAAGCACATGAGGCACGCGGGACGGCTTCAGCATACTCAATGCCACGCAGCGAAACTCGTCCAGCGCCAGATTTTTCAAATCACAGCTCGTACCGTACAGTCCCTCCCGCAGGATATAGCCATACACCGCCGGGTGGAGGAATTTTCTTCCCTCTCCGGTTTTCAGCTTCTCACGAAGCTCCGTGGAGGATATCTCCACGATTTTCGGCAGCACGATCGTGATCACGTTCGCATTGAGGGTCTTTACGAGATATTCCCGCTGCACCGCAAACAGCTCCTCCGTATCCGCCTCACTGCGTCCAAAGGCGCAGATGGTGCAGATCCGCGCGATCTCGTCCGGCTTGTACCACTTCTGAAAGGTGAGGAACATATCCGTTCCCATCAGAAAATAGAGTTCGTCCTCCGGGTGGAGACTGCAGATCTCCCGCAGGGTATCGACTGTGTAGCTCTTTCCGGTACGGCACAGCTCGATATCCAACGCCTTTACGTTTTTACCGATAGCACCCGCGGCAAGGCACGTCATGTTCATACGGTGCTCCGCTGCCGGAGTATCCTCCGCCAGCTCCTTATGCGGCGGCACACCCGCGGGGATCAGATACAGAAGGTCAAGCGCGAGGTACTCCATAGCGAATTTTGCCGCCGCCATATGCCCCATGTGGATGGGATTAAACGTCCCGCCGTAAATGCCGATCTTCACCGCTCGTTACCTCTCTGAGAGACAGATTTCTTAAGCCTTTTTCTTCTTGGTATCCTTCACCAGCTCGATCTTACGCTTGCTCAGATCCGGCTGGAACTTGAACAGTACGAACTTGGTGCCGATGACCTGTACCTGCTCGCTGTGGGTGGCGCGGCTCAGCTCGTCGCACGCCTCGCGGGCAGTGAGCATGGAGTTTTCCAGCACACGGCACTTGATGATCTCGCGCGCCAGCAGCGCATCGTTTGCCTGCTTGATGAGATTTTCGGTAATGCCGTCCTTGCCGATGTGGACGATGGTGTCAATGCCGTTGGCGATGCCGCGCAGCTGGGCGCGCTGTTTGCTTGTCAATGCCATATTCTTATTGTTCCTTTATCTTAAAGTATTTTTCAGTTCTTTTCCTTGAGATATTCCCGCAGCTTAACGTCAAAAATCTCCAGAGCCTTGCCGCGATGGCTCACCATCGCCTTTTCCTCCGGCGTAAGCTGTGCGTAGGTCTTGCGAAGCTCGGGGAGGAAGAAAACGGGATCGTAGCCAAAGCCGCCGTCGCCCTGGGGGGCGTAGGCAATGGTGCCGGGGCAGTAGCCCTCAGCCTCCAGCGTATCGCCATTCGGGAAAATGCAGGCGATGGCGCTGGTGAAATGGGCGGCGCGGCTGCCCACTCCCTGCATGTTCCGCAGCAGAAGCTGATAGCGCTGGGTATCGTCCAGACCCTCGCCGCCGTAGCGGGCGGAATAGATGCCGGGCGCGCCGTTCAGCGCGTCCACGCACACGCCGGAATCGTCCGCAATGGCAGGCAGCCCGCTGGCTTCCATGACCGCCTTTGCCTTGAGCATGGCGTTTTCAGCAAAGGTCGTTCCGGTCTCCTCCACATCAACTTTCAGACCCATATCGCTCTGCAGCACGACCTCAATCCCGTGCTTTTCCAAAATAGACTGCATCTCCACCAGCTTGTGGCGGTTCTGCGAAGCAAGAATAAACTTCATCGGAGTGCCTCCTCTTTCTCTCTCAGCTTATCCAGGCGGTGGTTGCGCATGGTGATGATAAGGTCACAGGTGACCATCAGAATATCCAGCACATACACCGCCGCCACATAGGTCACATTGCCGCTGATAAACTTTCCCGCCAAGCCCATCAGATAGCCCGCGATCACAATGATCTCAAAGAGCATACTCTTGCCCTTCGCCGTCCGCGCCCGCAGGGATTTGGCGATATTGAACGGCCAGGAAAGTCCGAAGCAGATGAGCATACCGGTTTCAAAAATCTGTGCCATCGTTTTTTCTCCGTTTAGATCAGCGCGCTGACATATTCCTTTGCGTCAAAGGGCTGCATATCGTCGATATCCTCGCCCAGACCAACAAATTTCACCGGCACCTGCAGCTCCTGCGCGATGGCGACGACGATGCCGCCCTTGGCAGTGCCGTCCAGCTTGGTGAGAACGATTCCGGTGCAGCCGGCGATCTCCTTGAACTGCTTTGCCTGGATGAGTCCGTTCTGTCCGGTAGTGGCATCCAGCACCAGCAGGGTCTCCAGCGCGGACTCCGGCAGCTCACGGTCGATGATGCGGCGCATCTTATTCAGCTCCTGCATCAGATTCGCCTTATTGTGCAGGCGGCCTGCCGTATCGCAGATGATGACATCCACGCCGCGCGCCTTTGCCGCCTGAATAGCGTCAAACAGCACGGCGCTGGGATCGGCACCCTCATGCTGGCGCACGATCTCGCACCTGGAGCGGTTTGCCCAGATCTCCAGCTGATCGGCAGCGGCGGCACGGAAGGTATCGCCCGCGCACAGCAGCACACGCTTTCCCTCCTTGCGCAGCCGGTTCGCCATCTTGCCAATAGAGGTGGTCTTGCCCACACCGTTGACACCGATGACCAGAATAACGGAGGGCTTTGTGCTCAGATCCAGCCCCTGTCCGCTCATAGTCAGCTTCTCTGCAAGGATCTCACGCAGGCACTCCTTGACCGGCTCCTGACCGGAGATCTTGTCCTCGATCATGCGCTTGCGCAGCTCCTCCACCGCCTGCGTAGCGGTGGTCATGCCCACATCGGCAAGGATCAGCATCTCCTCCAGATCTTCAAAAAACGCCTCGTCCGCCTCGCTGATGGCGGAACCGAACACATCACCGAAATAGATTTTTTTTAGTTTTTCCCAAAAGCCCATTATCGTTTCCTTTCAAGCCGGTTATTTCAGCTTCAATTCCTTTTCCATATCGTTAAGATCAAGCTGCAGCATCTTACTCACGCCCTTCTCCTGCATGGTCACGCCGTAGAGGACATCTGCCTCCTCCATCGTACCGCGGCGGTGGGTGATGACGATAAACTGCGTCTTATCCGCAATGGTTCTCATATAGCTTGCGTAGCGGACGACGTTGGCATCGTCCAGCGCAGCTTCGATCTCGTCCATCACGCAGAACGGCGTAGGATGGACCTTCAGAATGGCGAAATACAGCGCAATGGCAACAAACGCCTTCTCGCCGCCGGAGAGCAGCGTAATGGTCTTGAGCGTCTTACCCGGGGGCTGCACCTTGATCTCAATGCCGCAGTCCAGAATATGCTGAGGGTCCTCCAGCTCCAGCGTGGCGTGACCGCCGCCGAAGAGATCCACAAAGGTCTCCTGAAAGGCTGTGCGGATCAGCTCAAACTGCTGGGCGAAAATTGTGGTCATCTCGCCAGTCAGCCCGTCGATGATGCCGACCAGTTCGCTCTTCGCCTTGTCCACATCGTCACGCTGGTCAGTCAGATAGGTATATCTGGTATTAACGCGGTCAAATTCCTCGATAGCACCCACGTTGACATTGCCCAGTGCGTTGATCTCACGTTTCAGCTCACCGATGCGGCGGGTTGCCTTGGCAAGAGATTCCAGCTCAACGCGCTGCTCCATGGCAGCGCTGTGACTGAGCTCATAGGTCTCCCAGAGCTTTCCCAGAAGCTGCTCCTCCTCCCACTGTCCGGCAGTGAGCTTATTTTCCAGAGAGGTCAGCGACTGCGTCGCAAGCTGCACAGATTCGTTGCAGGTCTTGATCTTCTGGTTCATGGCGCTGCGCTCCTGCTCCAGATGGAGCTTTGCGTCCCGCAGGGCAGAAAGCGTCTGCTCACAGGAGGCGCTCTGCATTCTCAGCCCCGCGATCTTTTCACCGCAGCGGGCGATCTCCCTCTCCGCACCCTCGATGGCGGTGCGGTATTCCGCAAGCCGACCCCGGCGGGAATCGCGGTCCAGCTCCATATCCCGCCGAACCTGCTCCAGATCCGCCGCGGCGCGCTCAGTCGTCTGCCGCTCGGCATTCAGCCGTGCCATTTCCTCACGGCACGCGGAAATATCCCCGCTGAGCTTGCCGGAGAGATCCATCAGATCCGACTGACCCGCCAGCTTCTCCTCCACCTGGGCGCGCAGGGCGGCGGCAGATGCTTCTTTTTCATTGATCTCGCGTTCCAGTAAAGCAAGCTGCCCGCGGCGCTCCTCCAGCCGTGTGGACAGAGAAAGCTGCTCACCTTCCAGATTCTCTACCGCTGCGCTGAGAGTCTCCACCAGAGAGCGGTGGCGGTCCACCTCGCCCTGATGCCGCAGCACCGCGTCTTCGGCACGGCGGCGCTGTCCCTCCGCCACTTCCATTTCATAACGGGCAGCACTGTGCTCCCGCGTGACTTCGTCAAGCGTCTTCTGCGCGGCGCTGAGCTTTTCTGCCAGCTCCACGCTTTTCTTTTTCAGACTCTCCAGCTCATTGGTGCGGGAGAGAATGCCCGCCGAGCGGGACACACTGCCGCCGGTCATGGATCCGCCGCGGTTGATGACCTGACCGTCCAGCGTCACAATACGGAAACGCTGCTGGTACTTGCGTGCCATAGCGATACCGCAGTCCATATCTTCCACGATGACCGTGCGGCCCAGCAGGTCACGAAAGATGCTCTCATATTTTGCGTCATAACCGGCAAGGCGGGAAGCAATGCCCACAAAGCCCAGCTCCTGCTCCAGTCCGCGTTCATTGATCTCACTGCCGTGGATCACGTTCAGCGGCAGGAAGGTGGCGCGCCCTCCATCGCGCTGCTTCAGGTAGTTGATGGCGCTTTTTGCGTCCTCCTCCCTGTCCACCACGATGTTCTGCATACCCGCGCCCAGCGCGATTTCCATCGCCACAGCATAGCGGGTGTCCACTCGAACAAGGCTTGCCACCGGTCCGTGAACACCGCGCAGTGAATTATGCTGCGCGGCCTGCATGACAACGCGAACGGCTTTATTAAAGCCCTCATATTCCTTTTCCATCTCGGTCAGGAGCGAGATGCGGGAATTCATATTATTCTGCTCCATTGTGAGGTTTCGCACGGTTTCCCTGCATGTATCCTCACGTTTGGCTTTATTGTCGAGCAGCAGACTATGTCCTTGAATAATATTGGCGGCGGAAGCGGCATCGTCCTGCGCGTCCTCCAGCGCACGCCGGGCGGCGCGTTCCTCCTTCCGGGCAGCATCCAGCCGCTCGTTTGCCGATTCGATATCCCGCTCAATGGTAGCGGTGCGCTCCGTCATCTGCTCGATGCCCGCAGCGACGGCAGACAGCCTGCTGCGTGCGTCCGCCGCCTCGGCAGTGGCGATGGTCTCCCGGGCACGAAGGCTCTCAACTTCCTGCGCGGCGCTGCCTGCATTCCGGGCAGCATCGCTTGCCTTTCCGATCAGCGCTTCCAGTTCCCGCTGCAGCTCGGCGGTACGGCTTTCGATATCCTCCACGCGGCGGCGCTGCTCGTTGATCTGTTCCTGCAGAGAGCCGGTGCGCTCATCCTGCTCGGCGATCTCACGCTCCAGAAGCTCGATAGAGCTGCGGTTATGCTGCACCGTGGTCTCCTGCACTGCGACCGCGTTCTCCTCCTCGGAGATCAGCGCCGCAAAGGACTGCACCTGCTCGCGCACGCGCTCCTGCTCCATATCGTTATCCTGCATCTGCTGACCAAACTGCTCATTTTCCGCGAACAGAGCCTCCAGCTCCGCATCCGCGCATTCCTTGACCTCACGGGCGGCGGCGCAATCCGCGCGCAGCTTCATTTCCGCAGTTTTGATCTCATCCAGCTTCTCCAGCCACACGGAGATCTCCAGAAGACGCAGCTCGTCACGCAGGATCAGAAAGCGCTTCGCTTTCTCCGCCTGATCGCGCAGAGGCTCGACCTGAAGCTCCAGCTCCGCGATCTTATCGCCAATGCGGACGAGGTTTTCCTCCGTGCGCTCCAGCTTGCGCTCTGCCTCCTCCTTGCGGTGGCGGTACTTGGAGATGCCCGCCGCCTCCTCAAAGATCTCGCGGCGGTCGGCGCTGCGCTGGGAGAGGATCTCGTCAATGCGGCCCTGTCCGATCAGCGCATAGCCCTCGCGTCCCAGACCGGTATCCATAAACAGCTCGTTGATGTCCTTCAGGCGCACGGACTGCTTGTTGATATAGTATTCGCTCTCTCCGCTGCGGTAATAACGCCGGGTGACCATGACCTCGCTGGAGTCCACACCGGGGAACAGCCCCTCGCTGTTATCAAGGATCAGCGTGACCTGCGCGAAACCCACGGGATTTCGCTTTTCCGTTCCGCTGAAAATTACGTCCTCCATTTTGCTGCCGCGCAGCGTTCGGGCGGATTGCTCGCCCATGACCCAGCTGATGGCGTCGGAGATATTCGATTTTCCGCTTCCGTTGGGTCCAACAACGGCAGTGATATCCTCACCAAAGGTCAGAACCGTCTTGTCCGGAAACGATTTGAAGCCTTGAATTTCAAGTGCCTTTAAGTACATAATGCCCCTCCTGGCCGGGTATTTGCGTGCTTCCGCATAGTCATCCAGTTTAACTAAATTATTATACCAGACCCAATCTGTTTTTACAAGACAAAATCGTGTCAAAAAAGCAACAAAACGGCAACAAAAACCGTGAAACCACACAAGTGGACACATCACGGTCATGTATTTTTTGCCGTTGACCGATCCTTTTCATTGCTGTCTCTCATCTCCCGCACCGGTAAAAAAGGGGCAAGAATTGCAGCGATCACCTCTTGACACCAGACGTGAAATATGATATAGATTGCTTAGTTTATTTTTGAACTGTTTGAAATTTAACTGTTCGGAGGTGAAGTATTTGCCGCATCGCACAAGTGAATTACTGACCTTTATGCAGCAGAGCAGCCGCGTAATGGAGCGCATGATCGGCGATACCGCCGCCAAGTGGCAGCTTTCCCCCGCCGAGATCCAGATCCTGCTCTTTCTGGATCAGATGCCCCAGCTGGATACCGCGCGGGATGTGGCACTGCACTGTGGAATGTCCAAAGCCTCTGTTTCCGGCAACGTCCTCAAGCTCGCCACCCGCGGACTTCTGACAGTGGATGTGGATCTGAAGGACCGCCGGTTCCAGCATCTGACGCTTACCGAGCAGGTCGCGCCTATTCTTCAGGATACACGCGCCCTTCTGCAGGAGTTTGACACCCGGTTCCTCACTGCGCTCTCCCCTCAGGAACGTGAACAATTCCTCTCGTTTCTCACCAAAATCAATGCCGCTGGCGGCAGTCTTTTCACTACTACCGATACCGGAAAGGATCTATTGATATGAGAATTAAAATTACAGCAGACAGCACCTGCGATCTCACAAGTGAGCTTGTCGCCCGTTACGGCGCGACCATCACTCCCCTGTATGTCAATCTGGATAACAAGCCCCTGCGCGACCAGATCGACGTTGTTCCCGACGATGTTTTCGACTACTATAACCGCACCGGCAAGCTCTGCTTCACCTCCGCCTGCAACATCGGTGAATATATGGATATTTTCACCGAGCTGCGGAAGGAATATGACGCGGTGATCCACATCTCTATCAGCAGTGACCTCTCCTCCACCCACCAGAATGCCGTTCTGGCGGCGCAGGATGTGGAGAATGTCTATGTATTCGACTCCCGCAACCTCTCCAGCGGTCACGGCTATCTGGTCATCCGCGCCTGTGAGCTGGCAGCAGAGGGCATGACTGCCGAACAGATCCTTGACGAACTGAAAAACGCCGTAGAAAAGGTGGATACCAGCTTCATTCTCGATCAGCTGGAGTACCTCCATAAGGGTGGCCGCTGCTCCGGTGTCGCGGCATTGGGCGCAAACCTTCTCAAGCTCAAGCCCTGCATCGAGGTGATCGACGGCAAGCTTCAGGTCGGAAAAAAATACCGCGGCAGCTTCGACAAGTGCGTGGAGCAATACGTCCGTGAGCGTCTTGCCAACGCAGACAGCATCGACACCTCCCGCGTATTTCTCACCTACGCGGGTGTGAATGAAAGCACAGTGCAGATCGCCCGTGACGCCGTACGTGCCTGCATTGGCGACAGTGCTGAGATCATCTGCTCCACCGCCGGCTGCACCATTTCCTGCCACTGCGGTCCCGGCACGCTGGGCATTATTCTGGTTCGCAAATAAATATTCAACAGGAGTGCTGCAGCTCAGCACTCCTGTTTCCGTTTTTATTCTCCGATTTTTTCTCTCAGCATTGCGATCTCCCGCGCGTGTCCTTCATCCTCCGTGGGGGTCTCGAGATTGAACGGCAGATGCTTCAGCGCAGGGTGAGTGATCACGCGAATGATCGCCTCCAGTCCCAGATGTCCCTCGCCGATCAGGGCATGGCGGTCCTTTTTCGCGCCAAAAGGGTTCATGCTGTCGTTGACATGGATGGCTTTCAGATAGCCGAGCCCGATAACCTTGTCAAACTCCGTCACCACGCCGTCCAGATCGCCGACCACATCGTAACCGCCGTCCCACACGTGGCAGGTATCCAGACACACGCCGATCCGCGCCTTACACTCGACCCGGTCAATGATCTCCCGCAGTTCCTCGAAGCGTCCGCCGATCTCGCTGCCCTTTCCGGTCATGGTCTCCAGAAGGACCACTGTTTTCAGCTCCGGATTCAGCACACGGTTCAGCATGTCCGAGATCTGCGTAATGCCGGTCTCAATCCCCTGCCCCACATGGCTGCCGGGGTGGAAATTATAATAGTTTCCGGGCAGATGCTCCATAAGCTGAAGGTCGCCCACAAGCATCTCCTCCGCCAAAGCGCGGATGCCCTCATCCTGGGAGCAGGGATTCATAATGTAAGGCGCGTGAGCGACGATAGGACCAAATTCATTTTCCAGCATCAGCTCACGGAGCTTAGCGAGATCCACCGGATCAATGGTCTTCGCCTTCGCGCCCCTGGGATTGCGCACAAAGCACTGCAGCGTATTCGCGCCGATTTTCAGCGCCGCCTTGCCCATTTTATAGAAGCCTCCCGAGGAGGACAGATGCGCGCCAAGATAAGTCATAGCAGTTTCTCCTTCGCATAATCTAAAAGTATCACGCGGTCATTGGGGAGCTTATCATCGATCACCAGCGAAAGAAGCTCATCCAATGCGTCCCCGACAGTCTTCCCCCGCATTCCAAGGGACAGAAGATCATTTCCCTTCACCGCAAGCTGTTTCAGAGAAAAGCAGTTTCCCGCGGCAAGCTCTACATTTAAAAGCTGCTCCCATTGGCCGATCAGCTCCTGACGGGTGCGGTACTCCGGCGCCTGCGCCAGATTATCCGCCCGCTTCACCTTCAGCAGCAGGCGGAGCAGCTCCTCGCCGTACCGGGCGAGATTGCGGCGCACCGATTTGCCGCTGAGGGCAAGCTCCGCGTCATGCCGCTCCACCAGCGTCAGGATCTGCCGGCGGCTGTGGTGGTCAAATTTCAGCCGATGTGTGATGGCATCGGCCTTGCGGACACTTTCTCGGAAGTGTCCGTAAAAATGCCCCGCGCCCTGCTCATCCACCGTAAAGGTATCTGGTTTTCCAAGATCGTGCAACAGCATGGTCCAGCGCAGCACCGGCTCCGGCTCCACCGCCTCCACCGCCCGCGCGGTATGCTCCCAGACATCGTAAATGTGATATTTGCTGCGCTGGTCAAATCCCACGCAGGGCAATATCTCGGGCAAAAACACGCCCAGAACCTCCGGGTACTCCAACAGCACCCGCGCGGCGTGTTCGCCGCACAGAAGTCCTGTCATCTCCACATACAACCGCTCAACAGCTATATTTTTCAGCAGCGGAGCACAGCGGCGGATCGCCTTATCTGTCTCGGTCTCAATGGAGAAGCCCAGCCGCGCGGCAAACCGCAGTCCGCGCATAATGCGCAGTCCATCCTCACGAAAGCGCGTCTGCGCATCTCCCACCGCGCGGATCATCCCCGCAGCAAGATCATCCCGTCCTCCCCACGGGTCAAACAAATCTCCGCGCAGTCCAAGGGCGATGGCGTTGATGGTATAATCCCGCCGGGCGAGATCCTCTTTTAAAGATGTGGTAAATTCCACTGTTTCGGGACGGCGGTTGTCCAGATACTCACCGTCACGGCGGTAGGTCGTGATCTCAACGCCCTTACCTCCGCCCACAGTGACCGTTCCATGCTGCAGACCGGTGGGCACTGCATTGGGCGCAAACAGCTCCATGACCGTTTCCGGCAGCGCGTTGGTAGTAACATCCCAGTCGCCCGGCTCACGCCCAAGCAGCATATCCCGCACCGCGCCGCCGACGCACCATGCCTCGTATCCCGCACCCTCCAGCGTTTCCATAATTTTCCTTACTTTTTCGGGTATTTTATCCATTTCTGTTCCCCGTTCCTGTTTTTAGAGTACGATTATGCCTTATTTTCGCTATTTTCTCCGAAAAAAAGACGAAATATCCGTAGAAATTCTAGTTGCGTTGATTTCTGAAATCTATTATAATATATTTTTGCAAAAAAAGCAATTACTACCGGCTTTTCAGCCGTTTTGGAAGGGAGCATATCCCATGACCCATATCAAAACCCAGATCCAGCAGTATATCACCCCCGGCCGCCGTGCCCATCTGGTCGGCATCGGCGGTGTTTCCATGTCCTCCCTCGCCGAGGTCCTTCACGGCAACGGCATCGCCATCAGCGGCTCGGACTGGCAGGAAAACGAAAAGATCGCCCATCTGCGCGAGCTTGGCATACACATCAGCATCGGTCCACAGAAGGCTGAGAATATCCACGGCGCGGACTGCGTGATCCGTACCGCCGCCGCCGGAGAGGATAACCCCGAGATCGCCGCCGCCCGCGCCGCCAATATCCCCGTATTTGAGCGGGCCGAGGCATGGGGCGCTATCATGCAGCGCTACGAAAACGCAGTCTGCATTGCCGGAACCCACGGCAAGACCACTACGACCTCCATGACGACCCATATTTTCATGGCAGCCAATGCCGACCCCACCGTTATGATCGGAGGAACGCTCCCTCTGATCAGCAGTGATTACCGTGTTGGCAAGGGTGACACGATCATTCTGGAGTCCTGCGAGTATTGCAACAGCTTTCATTATTTCTTTCCCACAGTCGCCGTGGTGCTGAATGTAGAGGCGGATCATCTGGACTTCTTCAAGGATCTGGAGGAGATCAAAAAGTCCTTCCGCACCTTTGCGCAGCTTGCGGAAAAAAACGGGCGCATCGTCTGCAATGCGGACGACGCCAACACGATGGATGCTCTCAAGGATCTTCCGCTGTTTACCTTCGGTATAGACAGCACAGCAGACCTTCGGGCAGAAAACCTCACATGGAAGAACGGCCTGTCCGAGTTTGATATCATTGCGGACGGCAGGGTGTACGCACATCTTGCGCTGAACATCGGCGGACTTCACAATGTATACAACGCCCTTGCCGCAGCCGCCAGCGCCTATTTGCTGGGCATTGACGGCAGTGCCGTAAAAGCAGGACTGGAAAGCTTCACCGGGGCTGGCCGCCGCTTTGAGTACAAGGGCGAGTTCAACGGCGCAAAGCTTTATGACGATTATTCCCACCACCCCAGCGAACTGCGCGCCCTGCTCTCCATGACGAAGGCGCTGGGCTATACCCGCGTCATCTGTGCCTTCCAGCCCCACACCTATACCCGTACCAACAAGCTGTTTAACGAATTTATCGAGGTATTAAAAGAGTTCGACCAGGTCATTCTTGCGGAGATCTTTGCCGCCCGTGAGCAAAACACCATCGGCATTTCCTCCCTCGATCTGGCTCGGGAGATCCCCGGTGCGGTCTTCTGTCCCACGCTGGAGGATGTCACCGCCACACTGCGCGGGATGGCGCGTCCCGGCGACCTGCTCCTCACGGTCGGCGCGGGAAATATCGTTACCGCGGGCGAAGCGCTGCTCAAATAACCTCCAAACCACGAAAAGAGAGAAAATACTATGAATATTTCCCCCGTTTATACTGATTTTCCTACCGAGGGACTCAACGAAGCACAGAAAGCTGTTTTTCACGCACTGCGTGAGCTCTCCATCCCCTTTGAGCGGGTGGAGCATGAGAATGCCGACACGATGGATGACTGCACGGCCATTGGCGAGGTGCTCGGCGCCGATGTCTGCAAAAATCTCGTCCTCTGCAATCGCCAGAAAACGAGCTTTTATCTGCTGACCATGCCCGGGGATAAGCCCTTCTTCACCAAAGACCTCTCCCATCAGATCGGTTCCTCCCGGCTGAGCTTCGCCTCTCCCGACGCGATGGAGGAACTGCTCCATGTTCAGCCCGGCTCCGCCTCCATTCTTTCCCTGCTGTTTGACTCAGAACATAAGGTTCAGCTTGTTATGGACCGGGAAACAAAGGAGCAGGAGTATTTCTGCTGCCACCCTTGCAAAAACACTGGCACACTGAAAATGAGAACCGCCGATGTGCTGAATGTCTTTCTGAAGCACACCGGACACGAGCCGATGACAGTGGATCTCCCCCGTTATCCGGACGAAGAATAAAAAAGGATCGCCGAGAGTGCTCTTCGCGCCCTCGGCGGTTCTTTTATCAACTTTGTTACTTTTTGTAATCTTCTTTGTAATTTCTTTATCAAATCATTCCAATTTCACTCGATCTTTTACGACTATTTATCGGCATTATGTAAGCCAAATGTTACAATTCTGTTGCAAAGCTTGACATTTGATAGAGGTTTAGGTATAATACGCGATGTTCTGAAAAAAGTAACAAAAGTTACAATGCGGTTGCATACGATGTTTAGGAAAGGAAAATATGGATATCCTTTCTGCAGACGGGCGGCATTTCATTTCCTCTTTGCTGCCAGACGGCACTGACCGGCACCGCACCCCAAAAGGAGGTTCCCCGCTATGTTTGAATGGATCAAAAACGCGAAGCGCGCAAAGCATCTGCTTCTTATCACCACGGCATGTGTTCTCTCCCTCGTCGCAGCTGCGCTTCTTCCCACTTCTGAGAGAAACGATGCCCACGCCATGTACCTTATGACCAACGATTCTTATATCTCCGTGGATCATCCCAGTGTTGACGTTTTCCTCACCGACGCGGATGCCGAGCTGATCTCCCACGAGAACGGCAACGATCTGCTGCTCAGCGCCGGTATGGAGGTCACTGTGACCTACGGTGGCGAAACGCTGACCACGGTTTCCGAGGATGAGACCGTGCGCGATCTGCTGGAACGTCTGAACGTTTATCCCAGCCCGCTGGAGATGGTCGCCCTCGCCTTTGGTGAGAACAGCCTCACCATTGAGATCGCGTCTGAGTTTGTTTTCTATGAGCATATCAACTCTGTCACCGAGCATGAGGTCATTTACCAGTACAATGAAGACAGGCCCGACTGGTACGAGGAAGTGATCCAGCCCGGCAGCGACGGTATTTACAGTGAAACCTATGAGATCGTCTATCAGGACGGCGTTGAGACCAGCCGCCAGCTCATTGAGGTGATCGACACCGAGCCTGTCACTGCCATCATTGAGAAAGGCACCATCCCCAACTTCGCCAACAACGATGATCCCGTGGCCTCCATCACCACCAACGAGGATGGAACCGGCTATATCACGCTGGAGAACGGTCAAATCGTCACCTTCAACGCGGTCCGCACCATGAAGGGCACCGCCTACAACTGCGACGAGCCCGGTCTGGGCACCATTACCGCCTCTGGCACCACCGTCCACTGGGGCGTTGTGGCAGTCGACCGCAAGGTCATTCCTCTGGGCACCAAGCTCTATATCGTTTCCAATGACGGCTATCTGGTCTATGGCTTTGCCATTGCGGAGGATACCGGCGTGCGCGGTGATCACGTGGACCTCTATATGGAGAACTGGGACGATATGATCAATTTCGGTGTACGTGACTGTACGGTTTATATTCTGGACTAATAAAAATCCGTATGGCTAAATGCCATACGGATTTTTTCTGTAACCAAAAGAAAAACGGCACGATTTTCATCGTGCCGTTTTTGTAATTAATAGAAACGCTTGTTGCGGTTCTTGCGAGCAGCCTCAGACTTCTTGCGACGCTTGACGCTGGGGCTCTCATAATGCTCTCTGCGACGGACCTCAGCCAGAACACCAGCCTTGGCGCAGCTGCGCTTAAAACGCTTCAGAGCGCTGTCCAGAGATTCATTTTCCTTAACGTGGACTTCAGACATCTATTTTCCCTCCCTCCGATGTATCCGGCTATATCCTGGATACTCTTTCGGGCCAATTACATGGCTTAACGAAGGATATTATACAGATTTCTCACCCACTTGTCAAGGCTATTTTATACGAAAATCTATATTTTTCGCAGAAAATTTGCAGAAGAAAGCTAAATTACTTAGCAGGCTTCAGAATCAGATTCACAAGCTTATTCTTGACATGGATAACCTTGACGATTTCCATACCCTCCAGAGCCTTGGCGATCTTATTGACCTGCTTTGCAGCCTCCACAACGGTAGTCTCATCGCTGTCAGTAGGAACGGTGATGGTTCCGCGCAGCTTACCCTGGATCTGAACAGCCATCTCAACGCTGGAAGCAACAGTCTTGCTCTCGTCATAGACAGGCCATGCCATAGCGGAGATATTCTTGCCGGTCTCTGCGGCAAAGCCCATAATCTCCCACTGTTCCTCGCACAGATGGGGGGCGAAGGGGCTGAGCATGAGAAGCAGCGCCTTCATATCACCCTTGCTGGCGCCGTTGGCGTAGAAATCATTGACCAGTGCCATCAGTGCGGCAATGGCAGTGTTGAACTTCATCGCCTCAATATCCTCGCTGACCTTCTTGATGGTCCTGTGGATCGCGGCTTCGTTGGCGGCGGAGTAGTCGCCCGCCTCGTGCTCCATCTCGCAGAGGTTCCACACGCGGTCAAGGAAGCGCTTGCAGCCCTTAACGGCGTTGGCAGACCATGCAGCGGCCTTCTCGAAGTCACCGATGAACATGATATAGGTGCGCATGGTATCTGCGCCGAACTGGTCAATAATGTCGTTGGGGTTGATGACATTGCCGCGAGACTTACTCATCTTCTCGCCGCCCTCGCCCAGGATCATGCCGTGGCTGGTGCGCTTGGCATAAGGCTCCTTGGTGGGAACAACGCCGATGTCGTAGAGGAACTTGTGCCAGAAGCGGGAGTAGAGCAGGTGCAGGGTGGTGTGCTCCATACCGCCGTTGTACCAGTCAACGGGTCCCCAGTAGTTGACAGCGTCCTTGCTGACAAGCTCATTTGCGTTCTTATTGTCCATATAGCGCAGGAAGTACCAGGAGGAGCCTGCCCACTGAGGCATAGTGTCGGTCTCGCGCTTTGCCTCGCCGCCGCAGCAGGGGCAGGTGGTCTTGACCCAGTCGGTCATCTTGGAGAGGGGGCTCTCGCCGTCATCGGTAGGCTCGTAGCTCTCCACCTCGGGGAGCAGCAGGGGCAGCTGATCCTCGGAAAGGGGCTGCCAGCCACACTTGTCGCACCAGACCATGGGAATCGGTTCGCCCCAGTAGCGCTGACGGGAGAACACCCAGTCACGCAGCTTGTAGTTGACCTGTGCGTGACCGATGCCCTTCTCCTCCAGCCACTTGGTGATGACGGGGATCGCGTCCTTGACGGTCAGACCGTTGAGGAACTCGGAGTTGACGAGAATACCGGTCTCGTCCTTGGCGGTAAAAGCAGCCTTCTGCACATCCTCGCCGCCGGAAACGACCTCGATGATCTCACAGCCGAAGGCTTTGGCAAACTCCCAGTCACGGTCATCGTGGGCGGGAACTGCCATGATAGCGCCGGTACCGTAGGTAGAGAGGACATAGTCGGAGATGAAGATGGGGATCTCCTTGCCGCTGACGGGATTGATGCCGCGCACGCCGTCCAGCTTCACGCCGGTCTTCTCCTTGTTCAGCTCGGTGCGCTCCAGATCGCTCTTGGAGGCGGCGACCTTCTGATACTCAATAACGGCTTCGGAGTTGTTCAGCTTACCGCTCTCCAGCCAGCTCTTGATAAGGGCGTGCTCGGGAGAGAGAACCATGTAGGTGGCGCCGAACAGGGTATCGGGGCGGGTAGTAAAGACAACGATCTCATCGCCCAGCGTGGACTTAAAGGTGACCTCCGCGCCGGTGGAGCGTCCGATCCAGTTCTTCTGCTGGGTCTTGACACGCTCGATGAAGTTGACCTCATCCAGATCGTCGATCAGACGCTGGGCGTACTTGGTGATACCCAGCATCCACTGGCTCTTTTCCTTGCGGATCACAGGAGAGCCGCAGCGCTCGCAGCCGCCGTCCACAACCTCCTCATTTGCAAGAACGCACTTGCAGGAGGTACACCAGTTGACGGGCATGGAGGTCTTATAAGCAAGCCCCTTCTTGTAAAGCTGCAGGAAGATCCACTGGGTCCACTTGTAGTAGGGGGGATCGGTGGTATCGATCTCACGATCCCAGTCAAAGCTGTAACCCAGCATCTGGAGCTGATTGCGGAAATTCTTGATGTTATTCTCCGTAACCTTGGCGGGATGGATGTGGTTCTTGATGGCGTAATTCTCCGTAGGCAGACCGAACGCGTCATAACCCATAGGGAACAGCACATTGTAGCCGTCCATGCGCTTCTTGCGGGCGATAACGTCCATCGCGGTGTAGGGACGGGCGTGACCGACGTGCAGACCGTTTCCGGAGGGGTAGGGGAATTCTACCAGACCGTAAAACTTGGGCTTGGAAGTGTCGCCAGTCTTGGTTGCAAAGGTCTTCTCCTCCTGCCACTTCTTCTGCCATTTCTTTTCAATGGCTGTAAAATCGTACTTCATGGTAGTGCTCACTTTCTATTGTAGATTTTTGAATTACTCTCATCGGTGCTGAAAGACAGGCTACCTCGAGAACTCGGATTTCGAGCAGAAATCGAGAGATTTTGGTTCAAATTTTGTGTTAAAAATCGCAGACATACTTTGTGTATTTCAAGATTTTTATAAGCAAAAAGTTGGGCCAAAAGATCCGATATTCTGCCGGAATACGGGTTTGAGAGGTAGCCAAATAAACAAAACGCCCCTGGCCGAACACTCCGTCAGGGGCGTAATAAACGCGGTACCACCCTGGTTTTGCGCGGCAGTTACCTGCGGCGCACTCGTAGGCTCAAGCAAGCCGTGACCGGTAACGGGGTCCACCGTCCCACCCTACACAAGCGGTTCAGGCAGGAAGCTCAAGAGCCAGTATCACGCACCGCCTCCGCTGACTTGCACCATCCGTCAGTTCTCTGAGGGCAGGCTGTGTGCGCTTTTCTCTCCATCACAGCTGTTAAGCAACTATGTAGCTTATTGTAAGCCGAAAGCAGTGGTTTGTCAAGACAGAATTAAGCAATCATGGAGATCAGCTGATAGATCCAGTTGGCTGCCACACCTGCGCACAGACCGCCGACGGTGTGGGACAGGATAGCGCGTCCGGTAAGGTCGCTGTGCTTGAGGCTGTCCATCATGGCAACATGGGTGCTGAGGTAGCCGCTCCAGCACATGCACATAGAGGTGAAAACAGCTACATCGTGGGCAGTTGCGGTGCCTGCGGAGATCATGCCGGGGATCAGACCGATGGCAGCACCGGCAGCGCCCAGAGCGGTAATGGGGACAGCGATGCACTCGGCACTGGTGAAGCCAAACAGAGGCTTGAGGATAAAGGAGATCTTCTCGCCAACCCAGGGAAGGAACGCGACACCCTCATAAGCGCCGCCGGTATAGCCGCCTGCGGGAGCGCCGTTGGTGAGCATCATGACCATGGTGCAGATAATAAGGACACCGGGGATGATATCCAGACCCAGCTGCACGCCGGTCTTGCCGCCGCTCATCAGGCAGTTGATCACACGCATACCAACGCCCTTCTTCTCACCCTCCTCGGCTGCTTCAGCAGCCACACTGCCGACCAGAGGATCACAGGGAGCGTCGGTGCCGAACACCTTTTTGGTGTGGCTGAGCATCAGACGGGTACTGACGATACTGCCGATAACAGCACCGAGATTACCGATCAGCGCGGCGACCAGAAGATTCTCACCGGTGGGAGAGTTGATGCCGATCATGAAGGTGGTGACGATCAGACCCATGCCGAAGGCGGTGCCCAGATTGGTCAGAGCGGGGAGCTGATACTTCTTGAAATAGCCGCGGAACTTGCCGTCATTGGCGAGGGCGAGGATCGCGGGGTTATCCGACAGGTAGGTGGTGATGATACCCA
>JAZOBV010000062.1:0-14382 GCA_045596145.1 Candidatus Pelethomonas sp. | reverse complement strand
TGGCGCTTTGGTGACTTTCTCGACCATGGAGAAAGTCACCCGCCGGAGGCTGAACACGGCATCGAATAGATTTTGCTTTCCATGCCGCGTCAGCGGCACGGTAAAAACAAAACAAACTAACAAACCCCAATTTAAAGACAGGATTAGTTATGCCGAACGATGTAAATTCTAATCAGTGACAGGAAGCCTTGATAGAATTGATTCTGTAACTGAGGGTTCTCGTGTACCAAGGAGGAATTGCTGCCCGTCGGCGGTTCTGATCAGAAGAAACGGCGGACACTGCGGGTCAAGACAGAGGGTAATATTGCCAAGTTCGTTGGAACGGAAGCGCCCCATAAGAAGCTTTTTTGCGCCGACTCCGTAGACTCGCTTCAGACCTTGCGGTAATTGCTCTAGAAGCTCAAATTCTTCTATGGTTTCGATTTCAATCTCGTAAAGGCTGCTGCCGTACGATGCGGTTATGGTGGTATCACTGATTTGCAGATCCAGCGGCTTTTCGCCAATGCCGCTGAACATAAAACCCATAAAGGGGATTAACAAAAGTAAGACCACCGTGAGTCCAGTGGAAATTTTGCCTGCCGGACGGGCGAGGTTGAAGGTGCTGCTCGTGCCGACGCGGCTATTGATGATGGAGTGGGTGTCATTTGGATTGTAATAGAACAGTCCCCAGATCCACTTGTCGTCCTCGTCGGTATACCACGCCTTTCCACTCTCTGCAGTCAGCCTTTCCTGCACCCGGCGGGTCAAAAATTCAATGCGAACGGCAGCACATACAAGAAGGACGCTAAGCAGTAAAATGAGTACCAGACCGAAAACGGCATTTTGGATCACAAGCCACATAGCGAGACTCATTGCCGCCATAGAGTAGGCACAGTACAGCCAGACCTTTCCCCAGTTTCGGCGGCGCACATGACTGAGCACCTGCGTCAGCTCTTGATTGGCATCCACCAGCTCCGCACGGTTTCGGTACAGATACCGGTAACACAGCCAGCAGCTCAACGCACACACGGCATTCAGAATATAAATCCAAATCAGCACCCTATCCCAAAGACTGGGTAGAAGGCAGAGTAGTACTGCGGGCATGAACAGCCATGGGGAATGCCACTTTCCTTTCGGAATCGCGGCGGTATTCACAAATAACACATCGCGAGGCTGGAAATTCCACCCGTTCTCGCGCTTGATCTCCTTCAGGTCCCCGTTGCATTTGATATAGGGAATATAGGGAAGCGTGATCACCAGAAGGATCCAGATTCCCCAGACGAACATAGCCACGCTGATGGGGCGGATTAGGATGCAGGGAATCACAGCAAGCGCCAACAGGAAGAAGATCAGCTTGAGTTGGCGCAAATACTGGTCTAACCGCAGCTTGATGCCCGCATGATAACGCGCTTCATGAGGCAGCGTAATACCAACGACAATATTCTTTTTGAATTTGGTCTCATTGCGCATCAGATAGTACTCAATCGGCAGCAGGGGAATAACACAGCCCCACAGGAGCAGATTTACGATCCAATTCATTGACCACCCTCCTCATATATTTTCCGGCATAGCTCCAAGACTTCCTCACAGCTCGCTCCCGCGATCCGCAATTCGCTGACGCACAGCCGCAGAGCGTTTAGGGAGTCGGCGTTGAGATTACACTCCCCGGTGCGGGGCATGACCACCGCGCCGCTGCGCCGGTCGGTGGTGATGTACCCCTCCTGCTTCAAAAGCTGGTAGGCTTTGCTGACAGTCATCATGTTGATGCCGCTTTCGTCCGCGAGAGCGCGGATCGTGGGGAGTTGTTCACCCGGTGCGAGCCGTCCCTCTGCGATGGCGATGACCACCTGATTGCGCAGCTGCATGTAAATAGGAACATTGCTTCCAAAATCAAAGGTCAACAGCATAGGTTCACCTCCTTGCATTACTGATTATAATGCAGATGATGCAATATGTCAAGGAAATTGGAAACGACAAGTGAGTAGTAATGAAAAAAACGTGTTGCAAGCAAATTGCAACACGCTTTTTAGTAGTTTTACGCCAGTGCAGGTTCGCTGCGCTTCTCCTGCATTTTGCGGCAGGTCTTGCGGTAGCGCTCGGCAATGGGACCGGCATCCTTATAGACTGCCAGCTTTCCATTCCACTGGGAGCCCTCTTTCTGGGCGGTGATGGCAAGGTACAGACGGCGGTGTTCCTTGCAGCGGCAGCGGAGGACCTGCTCGGTGGGGGTGGTGCGCACCCAGCGTCCGCCGCTGAGAGGCTCACCGCAGATGGGGCAGATGGGGCGCTGGATCTCATCACGGTTCTTACACGCCCAACGGGTCTCAAAGGTGCCAAGCTCTTTTTCCCATAGCGGGGGCAGACCGTGCTGCTTGGGCGGCTTGTTGAACAGGGTGAGGTCCGCGAAGGTATCCAGCATAGTCTGGTAGACCATAACGGTATAATATGTGTCATTCCACGCGCTGTGGAAATCAAGATCGGTGTCCATGCCCAGCTCAGAGACCGCCTTTTCCAGCGAGGGCTGGCAGCCCATGTCGCCGCCGTAGAGCTTCTGGTACATGTACTGAAGATCGTAGTATTTGCAGGACCAGTCGCTGTCGAAGGACAGGCGGTGGTACTCAAAGTTCTTCATCAGAACATCCACATCATTGTTGCCCCATTCGATGAAGACGGGATTTGGTCCGCACCAGTGGAGAAATTCGGGACCGAGATCCAGAAAAGTGGGGGCTTCGGCAAGAAGCTGGCGCAGCTCCTCCCGGTCATAGGGGAGCAAGCGGTAGGTGCGGCTCTCGATCTTGCGGCTGACCTTGGGGTGCACATAGCTGTGGAAGGAGTCGATCATGGCACCGGAGGTCTGATCGACCTTCATCGCCGCCACCTCAATCAGCTCGTGGAAGGATACACGCTGCCCCTCATGGTTGCGGTAAAAGGCGGTATTCCATTCTAAATCCAGAAAAATCAGTTCAGCCATTGTCAAAGCTCCAATAATCGTTTCATATCCGCCGGAAGTGGGGCGGAGTATTCTATCAGTTCCCCGGTGATGGGGTGGTGGACGGAAAGAAAGGCGGAATGCAGCGCGGGACGGGCAATCAGAGCGTGGTTTTCGGTTCCGTACAGCCAGTCCCCGGCAAGGGGGTGCCCGATCGCCGCCATGTGTACACGAAGCTGGTGGGTGCGTCCGGTATAGGGGGTCAGCTCCATCAGCGAAAAACGCGCCGTCCGTTCCAGTGTTCGGTAAACCGAATGAGCGCTCTGTCCATCGGGGGAAACACAGCGGGCAATGGCGCTGCCTTCCCTGCGGACAATGGGAAGCGTGATCTCCCCCTCCGGTGGATCGGGAAAACCCTCGCATACCGCAAGATAACGGCGGAAAAAGCTGCCGCTGTGCAGACTTTTTTGCAGATGATCGTGAATAAAGCTGCTTTTTGCGGCGATCATCAGTCCCGTAGTCCCTCGATCCAGCCGGTTTACCGGATGAAAGGTGAAATCTGCCCCCAGGTAGTGGGCAAGCGCGTTGGCGAGGGTGGGCTCCCCGGGGGCAAGGGATGAGGGGATGACCGACAGCGGCGCGCTTTTGTTTATGATCAGCAGATGCTCGTCCTCAAAAGCAATATCCAGCGGCATGTCGATGGGCAGGATAGCTGTGGGACGCTCGGCGGCGTTCAGTTCCACAGTCAGCACATCGCCTGCGGAAAGAACCGCGTTGGTAAAGGCACGCTGACCGTTTACGGTGATGCCCTGCTCGGTGCGTTTCAGCCGGTTGACGCAGGAGGAGGAGAGGGAAAGCTCATTTTTCAGAAGGGAGCGCACCGTTCTGCCCGACTCAGCGGCAGAGATGATCCGTGTAAGCTGCGCCATACTCTGCCTCCTTGTAATAAATCCAAGCAATTATACTATATTTGATACCGGTTTACAATAGAAAAATTCCGAAAATAATGAAAAAAGAGGGAAAACCGGAACAGCGGATCACTCCGCTGTTCCGGTTTCGGTGAGAAGATGCATGATACTGACTTCGTAGGCGGTGCGCTCGAAAGCGGTGCCGTCGATGACCTTGGTATAAAGCCTGCTCTGCACGCGGCCCTCCAGAGAAACGGAGTCGCCGACTTCCATGCTTCCGGTGAGCATGGCGATCTGTCCCCATGCAATACAGGGTAGATAGTCAGCGCGCCCATAGCGGCGGTTGACAGCGAGCATCATGTCGCAGATGCACCGCCCAAGGGGGGTGCGGCGCAGGATCGGCGGCTTGCAGAGGACTCCGGTGAGCTGGATGGAGTTGAAGTCATCCTCATGGGTCGGAACAATAATGCGCGGAAAAACAGAGATCACCAGCCGGCTGCCGCTGCCGCTCCGGTTATTAAAGGAGCGGAGCTGTCCCTCCAGAGAAATGCGCTGTCCACAGAGCGGGAGCAGCGGCTTCAACTGCTCATGGGGCGCGATGACGGGGAGAATATCCTCCTGTCCGGACAGTCGTTGGACGGAAAGGGGAAAACGGTAGAACTCCTGACCGTGGTTTTCGTGGGAGTAAACCGGTTCGGCAGTGACTGTGCCGCGAAGATAGAGAAAGTTGCGTGTTTCATCCATATGTAATTCCACCTCGTTGGTAGTCCGGCGCGGTGCGCCGGCTGACGGTATCAGTGTATGAGGCGGAAAGGAATAGTATGCCGGAAAGAACAGAAGCACGCCTCGGTCTTAACATCGCGGCGTGCTCATATTGTTAAGGGTTTAGACAGGACAGCGCGGCAAAAACGTCCTTCGCGGTGCGCTCAAAGGCGAGGGGGGTTACGGAAATATACCCGTGGAGCGCAGCGTGGGTATCCACCGTGTAGTCGTCTCCGTTCTCATAGACGCAAATTCCCGTGGGGCGAACCAGATCGTTGCCGATGAACGGGAACTCATCGGAGTAGTAGGGACCACCCTGCCGGGTGATACGAAGTCCCTTGACCTCAAGGGGAATATTTACGTTGTAAAGATCATTTTTGGAGAGAAGATCGTGCTTTACAAAGAAATCAAGGACGGTGTCGAGATGTGCAAGGGCGCTGTCAAAGCTTTCCGGCTGGGTGGACAGGGCAACTGCCTTGCAGCCCAGCGCCACCGCTTCGGCTGCCGCGCCCGCGGTGCCGGAGTAGATGATATCCGTTCCGATATTCAGACCGCGGTTGATGCCGGACAGCACCAGATCAAACTTTCTCCCCATGCCGAGAAAGGCATAGCGCACACAGTCGGCGGGAGAGGAGTCTACGGTCAGCGTCCGAACGCCGGGAACCAGCTCGGGCTGCTCCAAGACCTCAAAGGGCTTGTGAAGCTCGATGCTGTGGCTTTTGCCGCTCTGCTCAAATTTAGGGACGACTACAGTGACCTCACCCAGCTTCTGCGCCCATTTTGCAAGAGGCGCAAGGACGGGGGAGCTGATGCTGTCGTCATTGGTGATCAGAATTCTCATAACCAGCCCTCGTGGCTTTCCTTATAAGCCTTGACCATAGCATCAGCTTCCGCAACCAGCGCTTTCATCTCGTCTGTGCTGTAGATCGTGGCACCGCTGGCGCAGGCGTGACCGCCGCCGCGATACTTCTCTGCCAGTGTGTTGATGGTCATAAAGCGGGAGCGCAGACGGACTCGAATGGCGTTCTCCTCGTCGCCGTTTTCAATGAATGCCAGCCAGCACAGGCAGCCCTTGATGGAGTCCAGAGCGGAGATAGTGGCGCTGGCCTCCTCACGGCTGAGACCGTACTGCTTCTGCATTTCCTGACTGATATAAAGGTATGCGACACCGTTTTCGGTGATCTCCATGAGATCGTAGAGGTGCGCCTTGAACTTGAGATTGTCAAACTCCTCCAGATAGAGGTTGGCAAAGATCCAGTCGGTGTTGATGCCCTGATCCAGCAGGATACCGGCATAGCGCATGGTGTCGCCGCTGACACCACGGTAGCGGAAGCGTCCGGAATCGGTGACCATGCCGGTATAGAGATAGGTGGCAGCTTCCGCTGTCATCTTCAGCTCATCGCGGAAGGTGTCGTAAAACTTCACGATCATCTCACAGCAGGAGGAGCTTTCCTCCTCAACCCAGGAACACGCGCCGTAGGGTTCATTGTCGATATGGTGGTCCAGCTTGATCAGCTCCCTGCAGAGCGTATACTTCTCGCTGGCGATGCGGTCGGTGGTAGCGGTGTCCAGAACGATGCCCAGCGCGTCGCGGTACAGCTCGTCCGCCACGGGAGCATCGACCTCACCCAGAAACGCGAGGAAGTCGGACTGCTCATTGTCGATCAGATAGACCTCCTTTTCGGGGTAGGTCGCTTTCAGCATCGCCTGGAAGCCCTTGGTGGCACCGGTGCAGTCGCCGTCGATTCGCTTGTGGCGAAAGAGAAAGATTCGGTCGTAGGCTTTGATCTTATTCAGAATTTTTTCCATGTTTTCTCTGCTCATTGTGCTTCTCCCATCATAGTATCAAGATCTTGCAGCATCCTCATGGCAGCCGCGCGGTCAGGAACCGTGGCACCGCTGGCCTTGGCGTGACCGCCGCCGCCGTACTTCACGGCAATGGGGTTGATATTGAAACGGCTGGAGCGGATTTCACACAGCACGCCGTTTTCCGTTTCAGTAAAGTTGACCCAGATATCCACGCCCTTCGTGTCGGACATGATGCCCACCATGCCGCGGGATACGGAGAAGATATCCTTATTCAGTGCCTTCAGCTCGTCCAGCGTGGTATAGATATAAGCCACATTACGCTGGGTAAACTGCACTTTAAGAGTAAACTGGGCTCGTAGCTTTTTGCTCTCAAAATCATCGGCATAGAGATTGCGGAAGATCTCGTTGGTGTCGAAATTCTGCTCCATCAGGAAGGATGCAAGGCGGAAGGTGCGCGCGCTGGTGGAATCGTAACGGAAGCGTCCGGAGTCAGTCAGCATACCGGTATACAGCGCTTGCGCGGCAGTGGGGTTCAGCCGCAGACCGCAGGTTTGGGCAAGGTCTGCGACCATGCCGCAGCAGCTCTCATAGCTGGATTCCACATACTCTGTGTCGCAGATCTGCTCGCAGAAAATGTGGTGATCCATGCGGGCGGTACGTTCTGCAAGCTTATAGCGCTCGTCGCTGATGAGGGCGCTTGCGCCGCAGTCCAGAACGATGGCAAGGGCATTCTTGTACAGCTCATCCGATATCTCGTCCATCCGGGAGTCGGGAATAAAGCTGTAATGTCCGGCAGCATCGCCTGCCATGAAAACCTCCTTTTCGGGGAAGTTTTCAAGAATGATATGCTTTAGTCCAACCTGACTGCCGATAGCATCGCCGTCGGGCTTGCTGTGGCGGTGGATAATAATGCGGTCAAACCGCTTGATCTCATTGAGGATCTCGTAAAACATAGAAGCTCTCCTTATTTGCATTGTGCGGAAGAGAAGGTCTTGCCATTTTCCCCCGCGGAAGATATAATAACGGTTAGATACGCAGTTGTAACGCTCAAAAAGATAGTGCATTACATTTCAGTATACTATAAAGGGGATAGGCTGTCAAAATATTTTTCGGTGGGAGTTGCTGCCAATGGACAGACTTTTGCTGGTGGACGGCAGCAATTTGCTGTTTCAGATGTTTTTCGGGATGCCGGCGCGGATCGTCAATTCAGAGGGAAAAGCCATCCAGGGAACGCTGGGATTTGTGGGAGCGCTGCTGAAAATGATCCGCATGGTGAAGCCGCATCATGTGGCGGTTTTCTTTGATGGGGAGCACGAAAACCCCCGCGCCATTCTGGACGAAGCGTACAAGGCGAACCGCACTGAGGACGAGCGGTTGGAGGAAGACTCCCCATTTTCTCAGCTTCCGGATATCTGCCGCGCACTCTCCTATATGGGATTGAAGCACGCGGAAACTGTGGATTGCGAAACGGATGACTGGATGGCAGGCTATGTCCGGCGCTTCAGCGGTGAAACAGAGATCGTGATCGCTTCAATGGACAGTGACTTTTTTCAACTCATTGCGCCCAATGTACGCATTCTGCGCTACCGCGGGAAAAGCAGTGTTCTGTGTGACGAATGCCATATCCGCGAAAAATTCGGGATCGAACCGGAACAATATGCCGATCTCAAAGCACTGACCGGAGATGCGTCGGACAATATTCCGGGTGTTCCGGGTGTGGGACCCAAGACCGCTGCGCGGCTGCTGGGAGAGTTCGGAACGCTGGAAGGGATTCTGGCAAATGTGGAAAGCATCGCAAAATCGTCCGTTCGCCGGTCGATCGCTGAAAATGTTGAACGTCTGCGGCTGAATGACCGTTTGATCCGTCTGGAGGGCGCAAAGACGCTGCCGTTCTCTCTGGAAGAGCTGCGGTGGACAGATGCCGGGGAAACCACAGTGCAGATCCTGCGCGCGATCGGTGTGTATTAACAAACGAGGAGGAGCTGTATGGCTGTTAATCTGGATGATAAGCTGGTAGTGGGAATCTCATCCCGGGCATTATTTGATTTGGAAGAGGAAAACCGCATCTATGAAGAGCAGGGACTGGAGGCGTTTCTCGCTTACCAGATGGCGCATGAGCACGATATTTTAAAGCCCGGCGCGGCGTTCCCGCTGATCCGTGCGCTGCACCGCCTGAACGACGGGGACCGGCAGCTTGTGGAGATCATCATCATGTCCAAAAACAGCGCACAGACCAGTCTGCGTATCTTCAATTCCATCGCGCATTATGGTCTGGATATCAGCCGGGCGGCGCTGGTGAGTGGAAATAAGATCGCCCCCTACCTCAATGCGTTTCACACCGGACTTTTTCTCTCTGCCAATGAGCAGGACGTGCAGGAGGCGGTAAACGCAGGTGTAGCGGCAGGCTTGATCTGCTCTCCCAACGATCTCTCCATAGATTCCGGTGTCGAGGTCGATCAGATCCGGATCGCCTTTGATGGCGACGCGGTGATTTTTTCCGATGAGTCGGAGCGGATCTATCAAACACAGGGATTGTCTGCATTTGCGGAGCATGAGCGCTTGAACGCACAAAATCCCCTGCCCAAGGGACCGTTTGCAAAGCTTCTTGCTACCATCTCTCTGCTCCAGAAGCAGTTTCCGGAGGATCAGATGCCCATCCGTACTGCGCTGGTCACTGCCCGCAGCGCGCCCGCCCATGAGCGGGTGATCCGCACGCTTGTGGCGTGGGGGGTACGCATTGACGAGGCGTTTTTCCTCGGCGGAGTGCCGAAAAGCGAAGTACTAAGTGCCTTTGGTGCCCATATTTTCTTTGACGATCAGGCGGTGCATACCGATCCTGCCTCTAAAATGGTGCCTGCGGCGAGGGTGCCATATGTATATAATAAGGAATAACGACGAAGAGAGTGCTGCGGTCAATGCAGCACTCTCTTACATTTACAATATGAAAAAATCAGTACGCCACACCCCAGATGATATCAGTGGTGCACTCCTTGCCGCAGACGGGGCACTTTCCGGTAGTTCCGGACTGAGCAAGGGGCATACAGCGGGAGGACACGCCCACCTTGTCCTTCATGGCAAGCTCGCAGTCCAGCTCACCGCACCACTTGGTGCGCACAAAGCCGCCGTTGTTCTTCTCGATCAGAGCCTTGACCTCTTCCCAGGTCTCGGCAGCGAAGGTGTTTTCCTCCAGATTCTTCTTTGCCATAGCGAACATGTTGTCATGGATCTCGTCCAGCAGGCGCTTAACGGTATCCTCCAGCTCAGCAAGGGGCACGAAGATCTTCTCGCCGGTGTCGCGGCGGGCAATGCAGCACTGCTCCTTCTCCATGTCCTTGGGACCGATCTCAACACGCAGGGGAACGCCGCGCATCTCGTACTCGGCGTACTTCCAGCCGGGAGCCTTGTCGGAAAGGTCGATCTTAGCGCGGATACCGGCGGTAACGAGACGGTCCAGCAGACCCTTGGCAGCATCCTCGACGCCGGGCTTGTGCTGGGCGATAGGGAGGACGATGACCTGAATGGGTGCCACGCGGGGAGGCAGCACCAGACCGTTGTCGTCACCGTGGGTCATGATGATGCCGCCGATGAGACGGGTGGAAACGCCCCAGCTGGTCTGGTGGGGGAAGTGGAGCTGATTGTCGCTTCCGGTGAAGGCGATATCAAACGCCTTGGCGAAGCCGTCGCCGAAGTAGTGGCTGGTGCCTGCCTGCAGTGCCTTCCTGTCGTGCATCATGCACTCGACGGTGTAGGTTTCCTCCGCACCGTTGAACTTCTCCTTATCGGTCTTGCGGCCGCGGGTGACGGGCATGGCGAGATAATTCTTGCAGAAGTCGGCGTAGATATTCAGCATGAGGGTGGTTTCCTCGCGGGCCTCGGCTTCAGTGGCGTGCATGGTGTGACCCTCCTGCCAGAGGAACTCACGGTGACGCAGGAAGGGACGGGAGGTCTTCTCCCAGCGGAGGACGGAGCACCACTGGTTGTACTTCTTGGGCAGATCGCGGTGGGAGTGAATGATGGTCTTGAAGTGCTCGCAGAACAGAGTTTCGCTGGTGGGACGGATGCAGTAGCGCTCCTCCAGCTTCTCGCTGCCGCCGTAGGTGACCCATGCACACTCGGGGGCAAAGCCCTCAACGTGATCCTTCTCCTTCTGCAGAAGGCTCTCGGGGATCAGCATGGGCATCATCACGTTCTCGTGGCCGGTTGCCTTGAACTGGCGGTCCATTTCGTGCTGAATGTTTTCCCAGATGGCGTAGCCATAGGGGCGGTAGATGAACATGCCCTTGATGCTGGAATAGTCGATCAGCTCTGCTTTCTTGCAGACATCGGTAAACCACTGGGCAAAATCTGTATCGCGGGCGGTGATGGCATCTACCTGTCTTTTATCCTGTGCCATAACGATTATCTCCTGTTATATAAAATATTATAGTATTCACTAACCCCTTATTTTATCCAGTTGGACAGGGAATGTCAAGAATGATAGCCGGGAAATTGACGAAAAAGCCGTGCAAAACCTCTGTTTTGCACGGCTTTTTGAGAATTGCTTAGCGGTAGAGATACTCGATAAGGTTTTGGAAGGTCTGAGCTACCTCGGCACGGGTGGCATACTGCTGGGGAGCGAGATGGTTGCCGCCGCTGGTGTACAGCACACCGCTGTTGACCGCCCAGTACATGGCTTCCCAAGCATAGGAGCTGACGGTATCGTAGTCATAATAATTGTAAATGGGGGTATTAACAAAATCATGCGTGCTCGGATAGCCTGCATAGCGGTAGAGGATCACGGCGAGCTGCTCGCGGGTGATGTTTTCATCGCCGCGGAAGGTACGGTCCGGATAGCCGCTGATATAGCCGTTGTAGGTCGCCCAGGCGGCAGCAGCAGTGTACCAGGTGTCCTCGACATCGGTAAGATAGGTATATCTGCCGTAGTTGGGATTATTCTCCAGATTGTGCAGCACGGTAACGATCATCGCACGGCTCATGGCAGCATAGGGGGCGAAGGTAACAGCGTCCATGCCCTGGAAGAGACCGCGGCTGGTGGCAAAGTCCGCCGCACTGTGAAACCAGTCGCTGCGGCTGACATCGTTGAAGTTGCGGCTGGTGTCCACGACCTTTACGGTGGCGCTTCCGGTGAGGGTGACATAGATACAATCCTTACCGGTTGTGGTGGTTTTGACGATCGTTTCCTGTCCGTTTTTCGCAACGGTGATCGCGACTGTTCCCGCACTGGGATTGTTGATTGGGATGCTTACGCGCACCGTGTGCTTGGAGTTAATGGTGAAAACGATGGTGGGGGCGTCGGCGCGATTGTCGGTGCCCGGAAGCTCCGGGATGGGCAGCTCGATGACGGTGCCCTTTTTGTGCGCGCTCTGTGTCACGGAGAAAGGCAGGGAAACCTGCACGTTCACCCGACCATACAGATCCGTTGTGGTGGAATAGGTGATGCGGTTGGGAAGTGTTGCGGTGATCACGGAGGAGCCATCGGGCTTTTCCGTGGTTTTCGTGCGGGTTCCGTCTGTTTCACGGACTGTTGTAACAATGGTCCCATCCAACTGGCGGTGTACCATGCGCATACTGCCGTCGGGGTATTCCGTCAGCTCATAGCGGGAATCATCCTCGCCGTAGGCGGTGGTGGTATAGGAACCGTCGCTGTTGAGGACGGTGGTACCCTCGCCAATGGCGAAGTCATCGTCATACACGGAGTAGGGAACGATGGAGCCGGTAATGGAGTTATAATTCTCGCTGTCTTCGGGGGTAAAGAGCCACTCGTAGGAGGCGTTGGAGATGACGACCGTATCATCTGGAAGGACCCACTCCAGCGTACCCTCGACAGAGGAGCTTCTCAGGGTAAGCGCAGCGTCTGCGAGGGTCTGTCCGGCACGGGTCAGATCGGTGTACGCAGGACGGCAGGTGGGGGTTGCCTTCTCGATAGTGATGGTGATAGGCTCGCTGTATGAATCGTTGCTCGTTGCGGGAGATTCCACTGCCTTGACAATGACGGTTCCGACCTTCAGCGGAGTGAGTGTGTCGCCGTTGATGGTGGCGTATTCCTTTCCGTCTACGATCGTGTAGATCACAGTGGTATTCTCCGTCTGTCCGGCGCATGTGAGCTTCAGCGTAGAGCCGTAGGTGACGGTGGAGGCGCTGGTGATGGTGATGTTTCTGTATCCCACGGTGATCAGAACCGTCACCGTGCCGCTTCCATAGACTTCGGAATGGATGGTGATGGGAAGCGTGATGGTATCACCGTCCTTTGCGTTGGAAAGCGTGAAGCTCACATTGCCGTTGGAGTCCACTGACCAGTCCGTTACCTTGACCTTACCGGTGGTCTTCTCCTTGCCTTTGACAAAGGAGAGTAAGCCGGGGGAGGGGGTGCGGTTGATGGCATCAGAGATGGAAACGCTGCCCTCGGAAAGATGCGTGGGGTGGAAATGGGAGATCTCATTGTAGCGCAGCAGACCATCCTCGCTGTCTGTGTTCTCCTCAGAGTCGTTTTCCTCGCTGCTGTCTGTGTTTTCCGTGTCCAGAAGGGAAGCACCGGTACGCTCCAGAGCAACGGAGTCCAGCGGCAGCAGGGTGAATATCAAAGTCAGAGCAAGAACGATGCTCAATAGTTTTTTCTTCATTGGTAAGAGCCTCCTTGCGTTTTGGGGCGGATATGCTACCGGCGCCGAGGGGTTCGGCGCCGGTAGATCGTATACAGTTTGTATTACAGGGTCTCTTTAATACTCTGGGCGATCTGGTCTGCGGTCAGACCGTACTCGCGCAGAACATCCTTTGCCTTGCCGGACTGGCCGAAGCAGTCCTGAACGCCGATCTTCTTGAACTTGCAGTTCACCTTGCCCATCAGGACATCGGCGACAGCGTCTCCCAGACCGCCGATGACGCTGTGCTCCTCAACGGTGATGACGTTGCCGCACTTCTCAGCATACTTGGTGACGCACTCGGCGTCAATGGGCTTGATGGTGTGGACATTGATGACGGCAACGCTCTTGCCCTCGGCCTCCAGAAGCTTTGCGGCCTCCAGAGCCTCATTCACCATCAGACCGGTGGCGAAAACAGCGGCGTCAGTACCCTCGCGCATGACGTTTGCCTTACCGATCTCAAAGGGATAGTCCTGCTCAAAGACAGGGGAGGCAAGGCGGGCAAAGCGGAGGTAGACGGGACCGTCCAGCTCGGCGGCGGCGAAGACTGCCTTGCGTGCCTCGTTGGCATCGGCGGGGCAGATGACGGTCATGCCGGGGATCACGCGCATGAGCGCCAGATCCTCAATGCACTGGTGGCTGCCGCCATCCTCGCCGACGCTGATGCCGGCGTGGGTGCAGGCAATTTTGACGTTCAGACGGGGGTAGGCGATGGTATTGCGGATCTGCTCATAGGCGCGACCCGCGCCGAACATGGCAAAGGTGGAGCAGAAGGGGATCAGACCCATAGTGCTCATACCGGCAGCCATATTGGTCATGTTTGCCTCAGCGATACCGGCGTTGAAATGACGCTCGGGGAACTCCTTCTTAAAGGTAACGGTCATCGTGGCATGGGACAGGTCAGCGTCCAGCACCACGACCTTATCATTCTGCTTGGCAAGCTCCACCAGAGCTTCGCCGTAGGCGTTTCTTGTTGCTTTCTCACTCATGGTTTAGCCCTCCAATTCCTTCAGTGCCTGTGCGCGCTGCTCCTCGTTGGGAGCCTTGCCGTGCCAGCCGACCTGGTTCTCCATAAAGGAGACACCCTTACCCTTGACCGTGTGGGCGAGGATCGCCTTGGGCTTACCGGGGGTGGTGGGCTCGCTGAGCGCGGCGACGACGGCTTCAATGTCGTTGCCGTCAGCCAGCTCGATGGTGTGGAAGCCGAAGGCACACAGCTTGGCAGCCATGTCACCGAGGCTCATGACCTCATCGTTGCTGCCGTCGATCTGGAGACCGTTGTTGTCAACGATCACGGTCAGATTGTCCAGCTTATAGTGGTTGGCGGCCATGAAAGCCTCCCAGCCCTGACCCTCCT
>JAZOBV010000061.1:0-3346 GCA_045596145.1 Candidatus Pelethomonas sp. | reverse complement strand
GCCTTGTTGAAAAGCAGACACCGGAAGACAGCTCCACCTGCAAGGCACACCGAAGCAAAGGCAAAAAGCTGCCTTTTATATCCGAGTAGCGGGTGAGCGGGGCAAACGATTCGTGTTTCTGGGAGAAAGTGCCGAAAACAGAACCAAAAATGGCAAATTCCTTAAAACGGGAAGGCTGAAACCGAAGGGGTTCCAGCGGCGCTTTGCCTACTTTCTCGACGAGGAGAAAGTAGCCCGTCGGAGACTGGACACGCTATCGACAAGATGCCGCTTACGGCACGAACAATATATACCTATGCCCTTACTCCAGCGGTAATTCCAAAAGAAATCTCCGCAGCATATCAAATGTATGCTGCACAGCGGAGGATCTCACCCGTCCCCGCCCTCTGCCAAATCCGGCGAAGATCTTCTTGCAGATGGTGCCGTCCTTGTGGGCAAGGGCGATATACACGGTGCCCACTTCGTTGCCCCGGTCGTCCTTATCGGGACCCGCAACGCCGGTGATGGCGATGGCGAGATCGCTTCCGCACACTCTGCGGCAGCCCTCCGCCATTTCTCTTGCCGTTTCTTCGCTGACAGCGCCGTGCTTTTCCAGTGTCTCGGAATTGACACCCAGAATGGAGTGCTTGAGGTCGGTGGCATAGCTCACTACGCCGCCGCGGAAATAAGCGGACGAGCCGGGCAGATCGGTCATGTGCTTGGAGAACAATCCTCCGGTGCAGCTCTCGGCGGCGGAGAGGGTCAGTCCCCGCTCCTTGAGAATGGAGGTCACGACCTCGTCCAGATCCTCCACATCCACGCCGTAGATCACATCACCCAGACGGTTTTTGACTTCGTCCATCAGGGGTTTCAGCATCTCTTCCGCCTGCTCGGCGGTTTCTGCCTTGGCGGTGGCGCGGAGCATGCACTCCCCCACCCGGGCGTAGGGCGCAAGGGTGGGATTGGCGGCGGCGGTGAGGTCGTGGACCTTCTCATCCACTGCGCTTTCGCCCATACCGAAGATGCGAAGCTTGTGGCTTACGATGATGCCGTCCGTCAGACCGGAGAGGTACGGTGCGGCGCGGTTTTCAAACATGTAGCGGCACTCATAGGGCGGGCCGGGCAGCATGAGAACATGGGTGCCGTCCTCCTCAATGGCGCAGCCGGGGGCGGTGCCGACAGGATTGGTGAAGACCGTGCAGCCCTCGGGCAGCATGGCCTGCTGGGTGTTGTTTTCAGGCATTTTCTGCCCGTGCTTTCGCTCAAAATAGCCCCGAATTTCCTCGAGGATATCCTCATGCAGCACCAGCTTTCTGCCGAATGCCTCCGCAATGGTCTGCTTGGTGAGATCATCGTAGGTGGGTCCCAGTCCTCCGGTGGTGATGATGATATCCGCACGCTTGCGGGCGATTTCCAGCGCTTCCTTCAGCCGCTGGGGATTGTCGCCTACAACGGTGTGGTAGTGAACGGTGATGCCGAGGGTGCTCAGTCCCTCGGAGAGCATCTGCGCGTCGGTGTTGGCGATATTGCCCAGAAGCAGCTCCGTACCGACGGCGATGAGTTCAGCGGTGTGTGACATAATTACACTTCCTCGTCCAATTCAATGGCAACGCGCTCGATACCGTCCAGCGCGCGCTGCACAAGAGCATCAATATCCAGAACGGACTCATACTCAATAACTTCGCTGAGAATGGGATGGGTCTTGGGATGGCGGGGGGTGAAGACGGTGCAGCAGTCCTCATAGGGCAGAATGGAGGTGGCAAAGGTGCCGATGCGGCGGGAGATTTTTACAATTTCCTCCTTATCCATGCCGATAACCGGGCGCAGAACAGGGAGATGGCAGGCATCGTCGGACACATTCAGCGCGTCCATGGTCTGACTTGCCACCTGTCCCAGACACTCGCCGGTGACCAGAGCCTTGCAGCCGGTGCGGCGTGCCACGCCCTCGGCGAGGCGCATCATAAAGCGGCGCATAATGAGGGTGAAGTGATCCTCAGGGCACTTGCCGCGGATCTCCTCCTGAATTTCGGTAAAGGGAACGATATGCAGCACCATTCTGCCGCACCAGGGGGCAAGCTCACGGGCGAGCTGCTCCACCTTATCCCGTGCCTGCCTGGAGGTGTAGGGCGGGGAGAAGAAATGCACCAGTTCAAGCTGTACGCCGCGCTTGGCGATCATAAAGGAGGAAACAGGGCTGTCGATACCACCGGACAGCAGGCTCACCGCCTTGCCGCCCATGCCGATGGGCAAGCCGCCCGCGCCGCTCTCGGCGGGGGCGTGGACATATGCCGCCGTTTCACGGATCTCCACGTGGATGGTCAGCTCCGGCTCGTGAACGTCCACCGTCAGATTGGGGTAGGCTTCATGGAGCAGACCGCCGACATACTGGGAAATTTCAATGCTGGTCATGGGGAACTTCTTGTCCGCCCGCTTGGTCTCCACCTTGAAAGTGCGGGCGCGGCGCAGCTCCTCGCCCAGATAGCCTTTGGCGCACGCCAGAATGGCGTCCTTATCCTTCTCGCAGGCGGTGGCGCGGCTGACAGCGACGATACCGAAAATGTGGCGGCAGGCATCATACGCCGCGTCCAGATCGCAGGTGTCCCGCTGGGGCTCCACATAGATGGTGCTCTGCTTGGAGTAGATGTGGTAAGTGCCGCAGTGCTGCAAACGGCGGCGGATATTTGCCATAAGCTTGTTTTCAAAGGTGCGGCGGTTCAGTCCCTTGAGGACGACCTCGCCCAGCTTGAGCAGAATGATCTCGTTCATATATTCTATTCCTTTCGGAGATTTTTACTCTAAACAGTTATTATATAATAATCGGAGGGGTTTGTCCAGTTGTGGGGATGGTATGTTCTGCCGCTTTGCGGCAAATGACAATTATCTAGTCGATGCCGTGTTCTGCCTCCGGCGGGTATCTTTTTGCTCGTGCAAAAAGATACGAAAAACACGCCTAAGGGGTTTCCCCTTAGGTATCCCCGATTTACGGGGGTGCGGAATGAGCGTGTGTTTTTTACTTTCGGCACGAGGTCAGCGAAACGCGCTTCGTTTGCCCCGCTCACCCGCTACATTGTCGTAAATGGTGGCTAACTGCTTTTGCTTTGGTGTGCCTTGCAGGTGCAGCAGTCTTTCGGTGCCTGCGACACAATCAGGCACACCAATACAAAGGCACAATCTACCCTAAAACATAGCAGGAGCGGGTGAGCGGGGCAAACGCAGAGTGTTTCCGGGAGGGTGTGCCGAAACAGAAAGGAAATGATGGATTTTTTAGGCGGGAAGGCTGAAACCGAAGAGGTTTCAGCGGCGCTTTGCATACTTTCTCGACGAGGAGAAAGTATCCCGCCGGAGGCAGAACACGGTATCGACTAGA
>JAZOBV010000060.1:0-34276 GCA_045596145.1 Candidatus Pelethomonas sp. | reverse complement strand
GCCGCCGAGGGCGCCATCGGTATCGTCAAGAACGCCAACAAGGCCCGCAAGGAGCCCCTGCGCGTCATTCTGAACGGCCTGGGCAAGGACGCCGCCCAGATTATCAGCCGCATCAACGGCTTCACCTACGTCCAGACCCAGTTCGACTATGCCTCCGGCAAGGTCAATGTGGTCAAGGAGACCGCTTACTCTGAGGGCGAGCGCGCAAACGTCCGCTGCTACGGCGCCGACGATGTCCGCGAGGGCGTGGCCATCATGCATCTGGAGGGTGTGGATGTGTCCATCACCGGCAACTCCACCAACCCCACCCGCTTCCAGCATCCCGTCGCCGGCACCTACAAGAAGGAGTGCATTGAGCAGGGCAAGAAGTACTTCTCCGTCGCATCCGGCGGTGGTACCGGCCGTACCCTGCATCCCGACAACATGGCAGCAGGTCCCGCTTCCTACGGTCTGACCGATACCATGGGCCGTATGCACGGCGATGCTCAGTTCGCAGGCTCCTCCTCCGTCCCCGCTCACGTGGAGATGATGGGCTTCCTGGGCGCAGGCAACAACCCCATGGTCGGTATGACCGTGGCAGTTGCTGTCGCTGTCAGCGAGGCTCTGAAGTAAATAACTTTTTGTGGGTCTGCGTGTATCATGCAGACCCACAATTTCTAGGAGGAAACGCATGATTTGGGGTACCATTATTATCATTGTTCTCATTATTGCTAATGCTTGCATCGCAACAGAAATGGAATCGATCGCTCAAAGCAAAGGCTGCGAAGACCCGCGGAATTATTTTTGGCTTTCTTTGGTTTTTGGTCTGCCCGGATGGATCATGGTTGCCGCTTTGCCCAACAGAAATATTGAACGGCAGTTGGAGCAGCTAAACCGAATACTGGAATCTCAACAAAATCAAGCCGGCAGCGCAGCTCCCAACCGCTCCTCCCATGCCCCCGAGCTCTTACAGCCCGTTTCATTATCCGCTGACGATACACCGGATACATATAAAACGATCTCTTCATTTCTCGCGCAAGCAGCCAAGTATACTCGCATTGCAGATATTCAAAAACTGTGGGAAAGCTATCCCGAAGATCCCTCCAACACTGCTGTTGCTATCGGCAGCAAAATCAGCGATGCAGCTTTGATTGAACGTATGTATGGCAGCAATCCCGATAAAATTCAACGGTTGCTGAACGAAATAACTGAAATCAGTCAGAAGACTCTGTAATTCACCAGCCGCTTCCTCTCAGGAGCGGCTTTTTCTATGCGATCTGAAAAGAGACTGCCGCATTCCGATCTGCGGCAGTCCCTTTTCTTATTTCAGTCCATAATGCTCTTTTATGCTCTTTCTGCACACGACCTTGCCCTTGACCCTGATGCTCTCCACCACCTCAAACAGCAGCTCATCGTCGATAGACTCACCGATGATAAGGACACCATAGCCGGTAAAGGTCAATGTCTGCCCCCGTTTCTTTGCCTCTGCGATCTCCCGCTTTTCCAGACCGCGCACGCCAAGAAACCAGTGATCCGGATTATCGGGATCTGTTTCAGTGTTCTTGTCGATGATCCTGTCAAGGGTATTCTGGTGCTTTTGCAGTCCCTCCCGAAGCGCCTGATTGATAAAATCGCTTCGGTTGGAGTAATAGCCGTTATCCACCAGCAGATCAATGCTCGACAGTGTGGAGGTGTTGATATTTACGGACACCTTTTCGGAAAAGTTCTCGTTGCTCATTTTACCTGCACCCTCCAAAATATTATAGATATGCTCCATCCGGAGCATATCTATAATATCAATGCAAATAATATTTGTCAATCCCCGTATCCGGCTTTAGTCTCCGAAAAATCCATCAAACAGGTCCTTTGCGGCATCATCCACAGCATTTTTGGTGTAATGATACTGGCAGTAGCCGTCCTTATAGACCTCATCCTCGCAATTTTCCGCCCGGCAGATCACGGAATAGTGGTACTCACAGTAGCCATCCTCGTAGACCTTCTCGCCGCAATCAGGAATACTGCATTTTTCTCCGCAGGCGGAGAGTGCCAGCACCATTGCGCTCGCCAAAATGATCAAAACCAGCTTTTTCATAAACAAACTCCCTCTCTCAATATAATTTTTTATTCCCGCTCAGTAAAGCAGTCAAGGCAGTAGGCCTTGCCGTCCACATCCTGCTGCACCCCCATCAACTCGATCACATACAGCGCCGCCTTGTATCCGATGGTCAGCCCACCGCACCCATGCCCGTGAAACTCCGCGCATTTTTCCCAAAGACGCTTTTTCATAGATCCCTCCTGTTTCCTGCGTACGTCTGCTTACATTATACTGCAAACGAGCAGAAATTCAACTCCCACCATTTTGATTTTCGTTTCACATTTTAATATTTCAGAAACATAATCTCAACATTACGAAAATATTCAAGCAGTAAGATGCACCCATCAAATCAAAAAACAACAGGAGTGTATCAACCATGAACAACAACCGTATTTATCTCGTCACCGGCGCCGCCGGTTTTCTCGGCTCCAATATCTGCCTGCAGCTTCTGGAGCAGGGCTGCCGTGTCCGCGCCCTTGTCCTCAATGGTGACAAATCCGCAAAGTTCATTCCCGAAGCTGTGGAGATCGTCTTCGGCGATCTCACCGATGCTGCCTCCCTTGAGCCCTTCTTCACCATTCCCGAGGGCATGACCAGTGTTATGATCCACTGCGCCTCCATGGTCACTGTGGACCCCTCGTACAACGAAAAGCTCATGGCAGTCAACGTGGGCGGCACCCGCAATATCATCACGAAGTGCCTTGCCCATCCCGAGTGCGAAAAAATGGTCTATGTCAGCTCCACCGGTGCCATTCCCGAGCTGCCCCACGGCACGAAGATCAGCGAGGTGGACCATTTTGATCCCTGTGATCCCGCCAAGGTGGTTGGTGCCTACTCCCAGTCCAAGGCAAAGGCCACCCAGATGGTGCTGGACTCCGTCCGTGTCATGGGTCTGAAGGCGTGCGTGGTCCATCCCTCCGGCATTCTTGGCCCCAACGACCATGCACTGGGCGAAACCAGCTCCACGGTGCTCCAGATCATCAAGGGCGAGATGCCCATGGGTATGCAGGGCAGCTTTAATCTCTGCGATGTCCGCGATTTGGCGGCAGGAACTATCGCCGCCGTAGACAAGGGCCGTGTGGGCGAGTGCTACATTCTCGCCAACGAGACCGTCACCCTCAAGGACATGTGCGACATGCTCCACGCTGAGTGCAACGCCAAGAAGATCAAATTCTATCTGCCCCTGGATCTGGCAGACAAGATCGCACAGGGACTGGAGAAGCAGGCTGAGAAAACCGGCAAAAAGCCCCTTATGACCACCTTCTCTGTCTACAACCTCGCCCGCAACAATGAGTTCGACTACTCCAAGGCACAGCGTGAGCTGGGCTATACTACCCGCCCCTATCAGGAGACTATCCACGATGAGGTGCAGTGGATGATCGCCGAGGGTCTTATCGGCAGCGAGAGCAAACCCGAGTTCGTGCAGCTCACCCGTGAGGAGATCCGCGAGAGCGGCGCAATGCCCGACATGATCCGCGCTATGGAGCACGATGTATCCGGCATTCCCGGTATTGACCCCGTTGAGATCTATAAGAATGTGGAAAACGGCGTTGTAGATGCCTACAAGGCAGTGGAGGAAACTGTCGTGGGTGCTTACCATAAGGTTGAGGATGCCATGGTGGACAAGCTCTTCCGCAAGGAGGGTGAGACCGTGGAGGAAGCCAAGGAGCGCCTGCGTAAATAACAGAAGACCACCGTGAGCTTCGTGCAATGCGAAGCTCACGGTGGTCTTTAACAGCGTTACAGAGTCTGGAACTTCTCGCCGGTGAGCTGCTCATCGCTGTACAGCTCGCGGGGCAGAATGTTGGGATAAGCATGCCACTGACGCACAGAGAGGGAACCTCTGCCGCCGGTCAGCTCTCTGACGGTGCCGTCGTTATAGGTGAACTTGCCCTCGACCTTATCAAAAACGAGGGAGCAGACAGGATTATCGGGCACCTTGAAGGTGACACCCCAAACACGGGCGTTTCCAACATGTGCTCTTGCCTGGTAAACACCGTCTTCCACCTTGATCGTGAAGTTATAGTACTGAGGAACGAAACCGTCCAGCTCGCGAACAAATACCCAATCCTCGTGCTCGATGGTCATTTCACCCTCGGGATAGTACTTTTCCTTCTCCAAATCGTAAATAGCGAAGTCCTTCATACCCAGGCGCATATCGTACATAGAGGAGTGGATCTCGTTGAAGGTAACGAAGCCCCAGTCCTCCCAACCGCCCAGTTCGGCAGCAGAGGAGTCAACCGCAACATATCTCTCGCGGATACCCGTACCCTTGACCTTGACCTTCTTGCCGTGGAGCTCGATCTCACCGTCAACATCGCCGGACCAGTTGTAACCGTAAGTAATAGAGTGCTGAGTCAGATAGGATGGCTTTTCTCTGCCGTACCAGAGAGGGAAGCCGTGGGCTCTGTGGTACAGGTCGGCCTTGTACTCACCATCGCCGGTATCGACCATCAGATGCCACACGCCGTCATCAAAGCACTCGACCTTGTACTGCTCGCCGCAGGTAACAAAAACGCTGTGCTCTCTCTTTTCGATCTGCAGTGTACCCTGAGGATTTCTGAAGAACTTGTTGATCTCGCAGCCGGTGTATTTGCCCAGCTTGTAAATAGAGTTAGGCAGCTGCTTGACATAGCCCTTACCCTTGCCGACACAGATATTGACCAGATCCATCTTTTCCAGAGCCATGGACAGGATCGCGCCGCCGAGAGAATAAAGCTCGCCGTCATCACCCTCTACATTAAATTCCATCAACCAATCCAAAAATCCGCTGCGGACTTCTTCCTGTACACCGTTTCTCGCCTCATCGGCCAATGTTACCTTGGGGTTTTCAATCTTCATTGCAGTACCTCTCCTTAATATTTTAATTATCTGCGTGCAACTCCAATTTTCATCTTTCCTGTTGCGCCGCAGAATAACCATTAATATTCTATCAGATAAAGTGTGCTAATTCAAAAAGTTGTTTCTGTCAGAACGAGAGAATTTTCCCACCATTTTTTGGTTACTTTGCATTAGTATAATTTCTGATTGTATGTGTCGATTTCACGATCAGCACGGCGGACATGGCATTGACCGCAATACTGATCCCCGCGCCGGTGAGCATGATCATCAGCCGCTGATTTTCCTCAGGCATTTCCCCGCCGAACTGGCTGAACATGGCTGTTTCCAGGTTGAGCATGGACACCAGTGCGGCAGAGAGTGCAATGACCTTCGCTGTGGACATAACGGGACTGCCCAGCTTACGGTACTTGATCGTCTGAATGATGGTGTTGATGGTGCTGTAAAAAGTATACAGCGCCATAACATAGATCAGAATACCGGGATAATCGTATCCCTTGTCCTGATACAGGATCAGCAGCACCGCTCCGGTCAGGCAGAGGTTGACCAGCATCAGAATAGCGGCACAGACACGGCTTCGCTTCCATTCCGAAAGGATACTGGAGCCGATCTCGTTGGTGCGGACATAGCGCAGAAGCAGGAAGCGCATCACAGACAAAATGGCGTAGTAGACAGCAAGCACCACAAACCACCAGCTGTGAAACAAATGCCATTGCAGTCCCTGCAACGCCACATACAGCAGATTGATACCCAGCGAGATATAGAGCGACACCTTCACGCGAAAGACTTTGTCGGTCATATAGCGGTTTCCGAAGGGATTTTCATATATCTTCCGCCGGATGGCTCGATACCTGCCCGGAAGGACCTTGCCGAGGAATATGCTTACCACGCACAGGGTGTAGAATGAGAGCGCATAAATGAAGTACGCCGCAATAGTTGTCTCCCAGCCTTTGACAAACACTGTGACCAATGCAACAGCACTGATGACGGTCAGCGCAAGCATGACCCAGACAGGCGGAAGCAGAAGCTTTTTCCCTATTTTTTTCCAGTCCATATCAGTTCCTCTTGAATTTCACAGTAAAGGTGCTGCCCTCGCCGACTTTGCTCTGCACACCGATCTCACCGCTGAGAATATCCACCACACGCTTCACCAGTGCCAGCTCCAGCCCGTTGCCCTGTGTGGCATGGGAGGTATCACCCTGATAAAATTTCTCAAAGATATGCCTTCCGGTTTCGGGACTCATGCCGCAGCCCGTATCGCTGACAGACACCACGATCTGATCCCCATCCGTTTTCAGCGTCACACCGATGGTGCCGCCTTCCGGGGTAAATTTCACGGCATTGGAGAAGAGATTGTTCCAGACAAGACTCAGAAGCTCCCCATCAGAGCGGATGCGGACATCATCCTCGATTTCCGTTTCAAGGTTCAAATTTTTCTGCTCCCACGCATTCTCAAATTGCAGCAGGCATTCGCACAGCTGCTCTCCCAGATCGTACTCCTCTGTCCGGGGAAATATCTGCTGGTTTTCCAGCTTGTTGAGCTTCAGAATATTGGTAATAAGCTGCGCCAGCCGCCGGGCGGAATCGGAGATGGCCTTGGCATATTCGCGGCGTTCCACCTCCGTAATGCCGGGGCGCTGGAGCATGGTGGCATAATTGCCCATGACCGCCAGAGGGGTCTTCAACTCATGGGATACATTGGCAATGAAATCCGTGCGCAGTGTCTCCGTGCCCGCCAGCTCCGCCGCCATCTTATTGACAGCATTTGCGATTCGGTTAAAGCTCTCATCCTCGGGAACGCCTTTGATCGGCGCAATGCGGACGGAAAAATCCCCCTGCATGATCTTTTCGGTAGCAGCGATGATCGCCTTGACCGGACGGTCGATCATAACCTTCCGTCGGAAATAGTCGATGGTTGCAAACAGCACGGTGATCAGAAGGACATTGCCGAAGGTTACCTTGGCGGCGGCTGCGATGTTCGTTTCATTAAACACCAGCCCCATGGAGTCAGCCAATGTGGTGACGAACAGCATCATACAGCAGGAGACCGCGAAAGCAACCGTTAGAAAGAAAATGAGGTAGCTGCCGATCATGCGCAGAAGCTGTCGGGGTGAAAGCTTCTTCATTTCGTCACCGCCTTGTAACCAAGACCGTGGACGGTTTTGATCTCAAATTCCTCGCAGTCGGCAAGCTTGCCGCGCAGCTTGGTCATGTATACATCCACAGCACGGGGAGCCGTCTCCGTATCTGCATCCCAGAACTCATCCATAAGCTGCTGGCGGGTGAAGGTCTTCTTGGGATAACTGAGCAGCTTATAAAGAATGTTAAATTCCCGGTTCGTGAGATTGATCTCCTCGCCGTTCAGCATGACGGTATGCTCATCCGCATCCATGACAAAAGCGCCGATCTCCAGCTTACGGCTGGATGCGATCTTCGCTCTGCGCAGCAGCGCGCCGATGCGCAGAAACAGCTCGTCCAGATCAATGGGCTTGACCATATAATCATCCACACCGATGCGAAACCCCTTTTGCTTGGATGCGATATCGTCCCGCGCCGTCATGAACAGGAGCGGAATATCAGTGTTTAGCTCCCGGACATTTTCCGCGAACTCAAAGCCATCGATGCCGGGCATCATAATATCCGAAACGATGAGATCAAACATCGTTTCGTACATGGCATCGTAGGCTTCCGCCGCACTCAGACAGCCGGTGGTCTCATAGCCGCTCTGATTCAGAAAAGCGCACACCGTGCGATTCAGATCCTTATCGTCTTCCACAACCAGAATTTTGAACATCTCTCATTCCTCCGCAGCTCAATATAGTTCCATGATATCATATTATCATAGAAATGTTAAACTTTTGTTAAAATTAAGAAATACGAAAAACTCATTGCACTTCCGCCTTGCACAAAAAAATATGCCCCTGTCCGGTGCGGAAGGGGCATATTGGGTTCAAATTACTTATTATCCGTTATATTTGTCCACTTTTTGTGTACAAAGAAGTCGTCCACAGCCTGTACGATCTGCTCCGGCTGCAAAGACTTGAGCAGATAGCCGTCCGGCTTCATCGCCATAACATTCAGCACACTTTCACGGTCGTCCTTGCCGGTAAGAAAGATAACAGGAACATCCCGAAAATCCGCCTCGGAGCGGATCATTTCCAGCACCTGCCGTCCGTCGATGACAGGCATCTCATAGTCCAGCAGGATAAGGTCCGGACGGTTCAGCGTGAGATATTTGATCGCCATTGTCCCCGAATTTGCCAGAATAACCTGATATTTATCCTCCAGCCATGCCTTTACATTGCGGAGCATGGCACCGGAGTCATCCACGACCAGCACCTTCTTACGCTCCGCCTGGTGCTGCTCACGGATATAGTCCGTCAATTCCTGCGCCACCGCGTTGACATTGATCGGGCGGAGGAACACTCCCTTCAGCGTGCTTCGGGGAATCGTCTTCTCGATTTCCTCCACCTCATCCTCGCTGCCCACAAGGAAAATGGCGGTTCCCTCCCCCACCGAGCGATCACGGATGTAGATAAGCGCCTGCTGGTTTTCCAGCAGCTCCTCGCTGGCGTAGATCAGCGCGACCCCTACAGGATGGGGCACCTTGCTGATTTTATCCACACTGGCACCAACAACGCTCACATTGCATTCCACCGCCTCCAGATGCTCCCGCAGGGAAGAAAGAAGAAACCCTTGCGTTTCCGAAATAATTACAACATTTTCCATAGTATATTCTCCTTATTTTGAAAGAAAATCGATCATTGTTCCTGTAAGCTCTATGATGCTCTCCATAGCCACATCCGCCACCAACGCCCGCAGCCGTTCCATATCCTCGTGAAGTCCTGAAGGAAGCGCATAGGTGTCCAGAAGACGCATCGCTTCGTCCACCCCGTCCAGATCAAATGCATCCACAGCCTCTGCCATGGCACGGAGCGCGGCGATGATGGTTTTGCTGTCAACTGTCTCCTTTTCGCTCTCAGATGATACTGCGTAAGGCTTCAGGACCGGTTTATAGCTTCGATAAAGGTCAAGCACTCCGGGAGTCTTTTCCGTTAGAAGCTCTACGTTTTCCTCATTACCCAGCTTTTCCAGCTCCTTGAATTTTTCCGACAACTCCATAGCACCGATCAGCCGTGCGGTATTTTTCAGCGCATGGACCTCGATGGTATAATCTCGGAGCATTCCGTCAGCCAGACATTTTTCGATCTTTGCTGATTTCATATCGATCAAATGGTAGAAATCACCAAGAAGACTCAAAAACAGCTTAAGCGATCCGGAATTCCGCACTCCCTCGGCACTGTCAAGCCCCTCGATCACAGGAAGCTCCTCCACCCGCTGACTCACCATTGCAGGACCGGCCTGCTCACAAATCAGCTCCGGCGGCAGCCAGCGTCTCAAAACAGCGGTGATCTCCCGCATTTTGATGGGCTTGCCCGCAAAATCATTCATGCCGGCATCCTCAAACTTTCCTCTCGCCTCGCTGACAACATTGGCGGTGAGCGCAATCACAGGCACTGTTTTGTAATACTCATCCTCCATAGCACGCAGATGCTTGGTTGCCTCGATACCGTCCATAACAGGCATCATGTGATCCATAAAAATAAGATCGTATCGCTTGCGTTCGATTTTCGCCAAAGCGTCCTTTCCGTCAACCGCGGTGTCGATCTGCATACCGAACGGTTCCAGAAGTCCAACCGCGACTTTTCGGTTCATCTCATTGTCGTCCACGAGCAGGATCTTCGCATCGGGAGCGGTAAAGTCGAACCGCTCCTCTTCGTGATTGAAAATTGCGCCGCTTTCGCCGTTGATAATACGGCAAAAATTAAAAGTATACAGCGGTTTTGTGATGACCATCGTCTCAATTTCCGGCTCACAGCTCACCATTGGGTTCTGCAGCAGCGTTCGTACCGCGCCGCAGGCCATCAAATGCCGCCGCAGCTCTTCATCCACTGCGCCGCAGCTGTCCGTAAAGAAATAATCGATATGAGTGGTCTTCAGTTCCTTCTCGGGAATGTATGTAAGTCCATATACGTTGGCAAGCCGGCGCAGAGTGTCCATGAGATATTGCGACACAAAGACACCGCCTACCGACATTTCACGCTCCGCCGCTTCCTTCCGCAGCGCAGCCCCTCGGCCCTCACCGCTGATCCTCTGGCGCAGGGTGAAGGTGAAACGGCTGCCAACGCCGTACTCACTCTCCACGCTGAAGCTTCCGCCCATCAGTTCCACCAGATTTCTGGAGATGGAGAGTCCCAGACCGGTTCCCTCCTTGGCGTGGTTCTTTTTGGTATCCACCTGCTGATAAGCACCAAAAAGCTTGGGGATATCCTCGCTTTTGATGCCCTGTCCGCTGTCCTCCACCGTAAAGCGCAGGGCAGCTTCTCCGCCACACTCCTCCGTCATCTCAATTTTGAGCTTCACATAGCCTCGTTCGGTGAACTTAATGGCGTTATTCATCAGATTGATGATGACCTGACGAATACGCAGAGCATCACCGCAGAGCTTTGCCGGGAGCTTTTCATCTATGTCATAGAGCAGTTCCACACTCTTCTCGCCGATCCGGTTAAGGAAGATCATGCTCAGATCATGGAGCAGTGACATTGGCTCATAGTCGTCCTCCACGATTTCGAGGCGGTTGGACTCGATTTTGGAGAAATCCAAAATATCATTGATAATAGAAAGCAGCGCCGTTCCGGAGTTTCTTATATTTTGCAGATAGCCGCGCTCCTGCTCATCAAAGGAACCGCGCATAAGGATCTCCGTCATACCAACGATGGCGTTCATCGGCGTGCGGATCTCATGGGACATATTGGACATAAACGCGGATTTTGCACGGTTTGCTTCCTCTGCCCGCTGCTGTGCCAGCCGCACCTCACTGAGAAGCTCCTGATGCTCCGTAATATCGGTGAGAATCAGTCCGTAGCCAAGAACTTCATCCTTCTGGCAGATTGGCTCGATGGTCTTTTCATAATACCTGTCATTCAACCGGATCGCGCAGCTCTCTTCATGGAAAATGCCGTACAGCATACAGTCCACACGACCGTTTCTGGGCAGTGTCCGCAGATGGGGAAACATTTCACAGGCAACCGTGTTCGCGTCAAGATATCCATAAGCGGGATCGACCACAACAAACGCGCTGCGCATATTCTCAACCACCCACTCGCGGCCGGTCTCCACCGCGCTGAGCAATTCTCCCTTGAGTACACCGTGAATGATCATCACGATAGCAAATGAGGTGCAGATCGGGGAGATATTAAAGCTGTGGTGTACGATCATTGTGAAGCTCATAATGCCAACGATCACAAAGACCGCACCGATCAAGCGGGCAAGATTATTCCGTTCGGACTGGACTTTGATCCTTCCGCAGAACAACCGGAACAGCATGTAAATCATCGTTCCCATCATAACAGCCGCGATCAAACCACTGCGGACCATCTGCAGGAGTCCCAGCTCCCGCACGACCTGCATAACGCCCATCCGGTCATCATAAACAAAGGAGATATTTCGATAGACAAACGGCATCGTTTTATCGTTCCAGAAGCAGAGAAAGTTCAGGCACTCGATCACAGTCCAGGTAATCGTAATACCCTTGACGTACTTGAGCTTCAAATATTCGATTACAAACAAATGCAGACAGAGGTACAGCATGGCACTGCCAACACTTTCCATCCGCATAGCCAGCAGACCTTCCTGCGGTGTGGCAGAGCGAATCAGCAGCAGATAGCTGCAGTTGACGATAAGACAGCCAACGGCAGACAGCATCAGATACATTGATGTTTTATTCTGCTCCTTACGGCTGAGAAAATAGAGTCCGAAAACGGTGACAACAACAGCCCCTGCCTGTATCAGATTAAGAAAAAGTCTCAACGTCCGCCCCTCCCTGTGCGCAGTATACTGATAAAATTTTACATCTTTACCGCATAATAATCAAGTAATATCTTTTTCCGCAGACGCCAATATCCATCCCGATGATGATTTTCACTATCAAATTTTACACACTGCAATCCCCACCTCTCCGATACAAATTACAGTGATCTATTATTTGTTAACGCCTGTATCGCTTTGCAGCGATCAAGCCTGCGCCAAGCACAAACATTGATACAGCAAAGCTGGGAAAACACGAGGAAGCCGCTAAATACGACCTAAAAACAGCCCGCGGAAAATCTTTGAAGCACGGATGCATCATCCCGCTACTGTAAGGCGTTCAATATCCGTCCCCTTTGCCCACCGCTCACAATAGACCTTGGTACACTTTTTATATTGCGCAAACTTCCTTTTTGCGGAATCCTCATCTCCATAAACCTTCCAGCACCCTACGCACTTGCAGTTGCAGGCTCTGTTTTCAATAAAGCCGCATACATCCTCCGGCGGATAGCCCAGAAACAAACCGATCTCATGGGGAAATTCCTCCTGAGAACGGATCCTCTGCGCCAGACGGACAATACATTTATCGCAGGCGGCTGTATCATAACCATGCCGGAGAAGGATCTGCTCTGCCCGGGCATCCACAATATCAGAGGACAGCTTCTTCGGACGGTACACGTAAATCAACGCCCTGTCTCCCGACATACGCAGCGGAATGACACGCACACCCTTCGGCAGCAGGCGGTGATTTATCTGCCGGAGAGTGTTGAAAAGCTCCTTCTGACAAGTAAATTGACAGGAAAATAGGCTTCCTGTTTTCAATCCCGCCAGTGTAGGGGCACAGTGCCGAACCAGATGATCTTCAGACATATTTGTGATCTCCTTGTCGTAAGTTAGCTATCGCTAACCGCTTTCTTCGAAAATAGTTAGCCGCAGCTAACCTTAATTATCATACACAAATAGAGAATTATTGTCAAGCAGCATTTTCCCTCTTGACAAATCTCTGTTATACCGCTATAATTCAATTTAACTCAATTAAATTTAATTAAATATTCCGGAGGTTAACTATGAGTATTTATGAGTTCAGTGTTCAAGCGCAGGACGGCAGCGAGGTTTCTCTTTCCGACTACGCAGGCAAGGTCATGCTGATCGTCAACACGGCAACGGGCTGCGGCTTTACGCCCCAGTACGAGGATCTGCAGGAAATGTACGATGCTTATCACGAGCGTGGGCTGGAGATTCTTGATTTTCCCTGCAACCAGTTTGGCGACCAGGCTCCCGGCACCAACGAAGAGATCCACACTTACTGCATCGGACGCTTTGCCATTTCCTTCCCGCAGTTTGCCAAAATCGAGGTGAACGGAGAAAATGCGCTCCCGCTCTATCAATGGCTGTGCGAAAATACCACCTTCAAAGGCTTTGGCATGAGTCCCATGGGTTTGGCAATGTCCACCATGCTGGCAAAGAAGGACAAGAACTACAAAAACAGCGGTTCCATCAAATGGAATTTTACCAAATTTCTTGTGGACAGAGAGGGCAACATCGTTGACCGCTTCGAGCCCACCGCATCCTTAAAAAAGATCCACGCCCGGATCGAAGAGCTTTTGTAATACCGGGGGATTGAATGCTGACTTCTTCTGCGCTATACTATACGCGAAAGAAAGTCCACACAAAACTTCACGGAGGTCTCCATGAGCAACGCTAATTACGATCATCTGAAGCTGGAAAATCAGCTCTGTTTTCCTCTCTATGCCGCATCCCGTGAGATTATCAAGCGATACCGCCCCTATCTCGACGAGATTGATCTGACCTACACCCAGTACATTACGCTTATGGTCGTCTGGGCAGAGGAAACGGTCAGCGTCAGAGACCTTGGCAAGCGCCTGTTTCTTGACTCCGGCACACTGACCCCCGTACTCAAAAGTCTGGAGGCAAAGGGGCTTATCCACCGCAGCCGCTCCACCGAGGATGAGCGCGTGCTGATGGTGTCGCTCACAAGCGCAGGCGAAGCACTGAAGGTCCCCGCCTGCGGGATCCCGCAAAAGATGGCAGGCTGTATCCCCCTTTCGGCAGAGGATGCCGCCGAGCTTTACCGCCTGCTTTACAAGCTTCTGGAAAACAACGGCTGATTCTCACAAAAAATGCTGTTACCCGCCGTTTCCCATCCACTTTCAGCATGCAAAAACTAAAAACAGGGGCTGCGTCCCTTTTCCTTATATCAAAAGTATTTGTCAACAAACGGAACCTTTTCCACTTGAAACGACTTTCCCCGCAGGTATTCCAGAATTCCGGAGTCTGTGGTAAAATCAAAAGAGAGGTAATAGCTGTACAGTGCCTGCCGTGTCTCCCCGTAGCGGCGGTTCACATCGCCGCGGCCGTACTTTCCGTCACCCAGCAGCGGGTGCCCCAGATCGGCAAAGGAGGCGCGGATCTGATGAGTGCGTCCGGTGAGCAGCTCCGCCTCCACCAGACTGAGCTCCCCCTTGCTTTTCAGCGTTTTATAGAGTGTCACCGCGCTCTTGCCCTCGGGGATCGGGTGGTGGTAGACGGACACAAGCTTTTTCGCCTCATCCTTGAGGAGAAAGCACTCAATCTTTCCCTCAGCGGGCTTCACCTGTCCCAGTGCGATCAGAAGGTACTTCTTGGTGATCTCACGGTCACGGATCTTGTCGTTGATGATGCGCAGCGTTTCCGCGTTTTTTGCGGCAATGACGATGCCGCCGGTGTTGCGGTCGATTCGGTTGCACAGCGCGGGCGTAAAAGCGTTCTCCCAGCGGGGGTTCCATTCCCTTTTCTGATAGAGATAGGCCTGCACATGGTTGATGAGCGTGTTGACCTTCTCTGTTTCATCGGCATGGACCACCAGCCCGGGACGCTTGTCCAGCAGGAGGAGGTTTTCGTCCTCGTAAAGGATATCCAGTCTGGGCTGAAACAGGGTGAGGAACAGATTGTCCTCACGGGGCTGGTCAAAGAACTCATCATTAATATAAAGCTGCAGCACATCGCCCTCGTTAAGGCGCTGATTGCGCTCGCAGCGCGCGCCGTTGCACTTGATGCGCTTGATTCGGATATACTTCTGCAGCAGCGCGGGGGGCAGCAGCGGCAGAGATTTTGAGATAAAACGGTCCAGACGCTGTCCCGCGTCATTCTTCCCAATGGTCAGCTCGCGCATAGAAGTCCTCCTCACTGGCGTGTTACGACTATTGTACCATGCTGCGGAAAAAAAGCAAGAAAATTTACGAAAAAGTGTTTGACATTTACTGCGCTTTCGACTATAATACTACCTGTGTCTTTGTGAGGTGGAATATGCTGTTAAATGTACAAAAGATCATCAACGCCCCCGGAGAAAAGATAGACTTCCAGTTCAACATGGATCTGTCCGATGTGGACTTCGGCGGCAGATATCCCGTTCAGAAGGCGGTTGTGGTAACCGGCGATGTGCGGAATGTCGCGGGGATGCTTCTCTTGCAGTTTGACGCATCTACCACGCTTGACTCCGTTTGTGACCGCTGCTTGAAGGAGTTTGAAAGCTCCAAAAGCATCCACTATGAAGCCATGGTAGCGGACGAGCTGGAGGATGAGGACAACGACGATATTCTCCTTCTGGAGGATGGTGCCATCGACCTGCTTGATCTCGCAAAAACGATGTTCATTCTGGAGATGGATGCCAAAACCCTCTGTTCTGAAGACTGCAAGGGACTTTGTCCCGGCTGCGGTGTCGATCTCAACCAAGGGAGCTGTACCTGCAAAAAGGAAACAGACCCCCGATTGGCAGTGCTTGCGCAGCTTTTGAACAAGGATAACGATCAGTAAACCCAAGTAAAGATTAAAGATATATTTAGGAGGTGTCATCATGGCAGTCCCCAAGGGTAAAGTTTCTAAGGCAAGACGTGACAAGCGCCGCAGCTCCCACTGGAAGCTGGAGGTTCCCGGTCTGGTCGCATGCCCCAAGTGCGGCGCGATGCGCCTGCCCCACAGAATGTGTGCTGAGTGCGGTACCTACAATGGCCGTCAGGTCAAGGTCGTCAAGTCCACTGTGGCAGAGTAATTCCATATGAATCGCATGAAAGCGGAGGGTCATCCTCCGCTTTTTTGCGTTAAAGCGGCTTGCGAAACCATGCGCCCTGTGGTATACTACAGTCACAAAATCTCTGCATTGTGGGAGGCTTACAATGAACTATATAAAGAAACTTTTGTGCCTTGCACTGGCAGCGGTAATGCTGCTCGGGGCGCTGACCGCCTGTGGCGGCGAGAATATTGATAACGATTCTGTCAGAGCAGAAAAGCCGCAGGCCGTGGTTCCCAACGCAAACGGCGAACTGACCTTCGGTGACCAGACCTTCTCCGTGGATACAGAGCGGCTGACGGTCAACCTTCAGCTCAGAAGCAACGAAATTTTGGATCTTTCCCCGCTGGCATGGTGTACGCAGCTTCGCTACCTGTCCATCAATCTCACCGTGATCCCCCACTTGTATTACGACAGGTTCGATGATCCCCACATCGCCGAAATGGAGCCGGCAGATCTCTCAGCGCTCGCCGGACTTACCGCTCTTGAGCGTCTGGAGCTGAATGTAGGCAAAATCGAGGAGCTTTCCGCTCTGGCTGCGCTTCCCAGCCTCAGCACGCTGGTGCTCTGGGTGGAGGGCGAGCTGGATCTGACCCCGCTTGCAAGCTTTCCAAGCCTTACAGAGCTTGCGCTTGGCGGGCGCGGGACGGTTGATTTGACTCCGTTGTCCCGCTGTGCCGCACTGAACAGCCTGCGCGTTGATATCTACGACAAGGACTGGAATACCCCCGATCTGTCCGCGCTGTCCGGTTCTCCCGCACTGGAGACACTGAGCACCGGCGCAAGCAACGGACTAAGCGAACTGACCAACGTCCCTCTTTGCAGGCTGATAGACCTCAACGATTCCGGAAATATTCTGGAAAACCTGCCAAAGCTTGACTCTTTGGAGTATCTGGAATTCAGCGACGAGCATCTGGATGATATTCTTCCCCTGCTGCAGCACCCTGGCATCACCCAGATCACACTGGAGGTCGGCGCACAGGATATCGAGAATTTCACAGTGATCGACTCCTCCGATGACCCTGTACTGGACACGCTGATCACCGTGATCCCGGTTACTCAGCTTCGAAAGCTTCTGGATCAAAATGGCGTGACTATTACCCTTGTGGTGGATCGCAACCGCACTGCCGGAGCAATGGAATAACGATAGAAATGGTGTGCTGCTCATCGTAAGCAGCACACCACTTCAGCATGTCAAAAAAGTCTCCGACTTTTTTAGACACGCTTCAAAAATGCCGTTACTTTTGCTTTGCAATGCGCCGCAAAAGTGCAGGCTGCGCCCGTCGCACGCCTTGCGAGGCAAGGCTTAGCGAGGCATTCGATTTCATTTGAGGAGGGCTTTGCCCCCTCAAGCTCCCCCATGCAACGGGGAAACTCATTCTGAAAGATGGTAGTTCTTTGACAGATTGAAGTGGTGTGCTGCTCATCGTAAGCAGCACACCACTTCTTTTACATTTAGAACAAGGGAACGACAGCGCCGTCATAGGTATTGGCGATAAACTCGCGGACAGCTTCGCTCTGCAGTGCCTTTACCAGCGCAAGGATCGCTTCGTTGTTCTCATTGCCCTCCCTGACTGCCAGAACATTGACATACGCCTCGGCAGCAGCACCATCGGCAGCTTCCACAGCAAGCGCCTCGGAGACCTTCAGCCCCGCGTCGATGGCGTAGTTGCCGTTGATAACTGCCACATCCACATCCTGCAGGGTGGTGGGAAGCAGGCGGGCCTCCAGCTCAACGATCTCATAATTGTGGGGATTCTCAACGATATCGCTCTTGGTAGCGGAAAGACCAACACCGTCCTTCAGCTTGATCAGCCCCTCCTGCTGGAGCAGAAGCAGTGCGCGGGCTTCGTTGGTGCCGTCATTGGGAACGGCGATCTGCGCGCCGTCAGGCAGCTCTGCCAGAGAGGAGCACTTGCCTGCGTAAATTCCGAAGGGCTCGTAGTGGATTCCTGCCACGCTGACCAGATGAGTACCGCTCGACGCGTTGAAGTCATTCAGATAAGTAATATGCTGGAAGTAGTTTGCGTCAATGGAACCATCCTCAACTGCCTCGTTGGGAAGAACGTAATCATCAAACTCACGGACCACAAGGTTATAGCCTTCTTCAGCGAGGATATCCTTTACGATCTCAAGGATCTCGGCATGGGGAGCAGGCGTCGCGCCGACGGTAATGGTCTTAGCATCCTTTGCACCACCACAGGCGGTCAGGGACAGAACGAGGGCGAGAGCCAGAACGATAACAGCAAATCTCTTTTTCATGGTAAATATCTCCTATTTGTGATTTATTTGTTTTGTGTAGTTTGAATGCGGCGGTCAGTCTTTACCGCCAGTTTTGTGCCGATAGATTGAATGATTTGAACAAGGATCACCAGCAGCAGCACCGAAACGTACAGCACAAGCCGTTCCTGCCGCCCGTGACCTCTCAGAAGCGCCATAGCGCCCAGACCGCCGCCGCCGATGGCACCCGCCATTGCCCCGTAGCTGAGGATGGTGATGGTCGCGGTGGTAAACCCTGTGATGAGGGACGGCTTGCACTCGGGAAGCATCACCCTGGTAACGATCTGCCAGACCGAGCAGCCCATTGACTGCGCCGCCTCGATGATGCCGCGGTCTGTTTCCCGCAGGGAGCTTTCCACGATGCGGGCCACAAAGGGCGCTGCCGCCAGCGTCAGGGGTACGATGGATGCCGTGGTTCCCACGGAGGTTCCGATAATAAGCCGTGCCAGTGGGAAGCAGATGACCATCAAAATGAGAAACGGAACGGAGCGAAGCAGATTCACCGCAATGTTCAGCACCTTCATCAACCACTTTGGCAGGGGACGTATTCCGTTTTCACTTCCGGTAACAAGGATCACTCCCAGCGGAAGTCCGATCACATAGGCGAAAACCGTTCCAAGCACCGTGACATACAGAGTCTCCCACAGCGCAAAGGGGAGCGTTTCCGGCAGGAACAGAAATTCAACCTGCTGCTCTGCCTTATTGATACCCAGCGTTTCAAAAAAGCGGGTCAAAGCTTCAATCATGGTAGTTTGTGACCTCCTCTACAGTGATATCAGGCTGCATTCGGATATACTCCAGCGCCCGGGCGATCTCATCCTCCCGCTCGGGCAGTCCCAGAAGCATCGTACCAAAAAATCGTCCATCGATGCTGCGGGTATCCGCACCCAGAATATTGACCTTTACGCCGCAGTCGATGGCAAGAGACGCGATCAATGGCTGATGAGCGCTGCCGCCGTTGAATGCCACACGGATCACCCGGCTTTTCGGCAGTGACTCCGGCGGAACACCGTCGGGATACACCAGCCGCCGCCCGGCTTCCGTTTTTGGATTGCGGAAGACTTCTTCCACCGTGCCGCACTCGGCAAGCCTGCCGTGGTCCAGAATTGCCACGCGGGAGCAGATCTCCTCAATGACCTTCATCTCATGGGTGATGACCACCACCGTGATACCCAGCCCCTTGCTGATGTCCTGTAAAAGCTTTAGGATATCCCGCGTTGTCTTGGGATCAAGAGCAGAAGTAGCTTCATCACAAAGCAGGATCTTGGGACCCGTCGCCAGCGTGCGGGCGATGGCCACACGCTGCTTCTGCCCACCGGAGAGCTGTGCGGGATACGCTTTTTCCCGGTCAGCCAGATCTACAGTCTTCAGAAGCTCTCTTGCCCGGGCGACCGCTTTGACTCGCGGCACTCCCGCAAGCTCCAGCGGAAAACAGATATTGTCCAGCACATTGCGCTGCATGAGCAGATTGAAGTGCTGAAAGATCATACCGATGGATCTTCTCGCCCGGTTCAGCTCCCGCCGTTTCAAGCGGAGCAGCTCCTCGCCGTCTACGAAAACCTCTCCCGTGTCGGGACGCTCCAGCAGATTGATACAGCGCACCAACGTGCTTTTACCCGCGCCGGAAAGTCCGATCACTCCGAATATCTCACCCCGATGGATATCAATGCTGACATCATGCAGCGCGGCAACTTCATTCTCTCCCGCGCCGAAGGTCTTGCTTATATTCTTCAAGCGGATCATGGGTTCCATGTTTTTCTCCTGTCCGGGGCAACAAAAAAGCCGCCCCCGATGATCTCTATCATCAAGGACGACGCATATTGAACGCACCGTGTTACCACCTTGCTTCACCCATGCCTCACAGCATGAGCCTCTGCGGGTACCAGCATACCCCGGCGCTGTAACGGGCGCTCCCGTCGCGGTCTATGCGTAAAATCTTACGCAGTCGGCGCGCGGCTCCAAGACCATGTTCAACGACTCCTTCAGTACCCTTTTTCACCAACCGGGCTCTCTGTGACCTATCGCTTCGTCTACTCTTCTTTTCACTGCCTTTTATATGTGAAAGCTTTTGTTGGTCATAGTGTACGACAAAAGCGGTAAAAGGTCAACTGTCAACTTTAACAAATTAACACATTAAATTGTTGCAACTTTCGTCGTGTTTTAGATTGACACCATCAAATATCACAAAGGAGTGCCACAGGCTTCACCCTGTGGCACTCCCATTTTATAAGACTATTTTTTCTTTTCCTTACAGGGCAGTGGAAGCGGTTTATCCCGCCGAAGCAGCTCGCCGACGGCACGAAGGATATGTCCGTTTGCGAATTCCGTCACTGCCCGGGCAATGTTCATCTGCGCCAAACCGCCGCTGGACTGAACCAGACTTCTGGCACAATTCTGCGGAAGCAGCTCCAGAAGGAAATGCTGATTTTTAATGAGTTCATCCTTCTCCTGTCCTTCCGGAAGCCTATGGATCTTCCTCCCGGTAAAAGCGACCCCCTTCACAATGCAGTTATACAAAAATCTACCGGTGATGGTGTTACGATAGTCCTTGATGGGAGACTCCACGGTAAACGGCTGCACCGGCGGTTCTTCCGGGATCGTTCTCCCGACGGTCTCCTCGAACACACTGTCTGAAATATCGCAGGCCGCGATATTCCCATACGCTTTTACAGTCTCTCCGGAATAAGGTGCTTTTCCGGAGGACTGACCGGAGATCATCACGCTTCCGGAGAGACGGATGTCACGGGCAGAAGCGGCAATATAGACCGGATACTCGCCGTTCTCCAGCACCCAGCGCTGCTCTGCCGTGTTATAATACGCCAGTTCCTCTTCTTTGACCGTCAGTGTGATGCGTCTGCTCTCCCCCGGTGCCAGCCGAAGCTTTTCGAAGACCTTCAGTTCCTTTTGCGCTTTGAATACAGCGGTATTTTCGTTTTTTCCCACGTAGAGCTGAACGACCTCGCTGCCCGGACGGGTTCCGGTATTCTCCACCGTCACTTCCGCGTAAATCGCATCATTCTCCTGACGAATGGCAAGTTCACGGTAGGCAAAGGTCGTGTAGGACAGACCATACCCGAAGGGATACCGGATCTTCTCCGGCGCTTCATCAAAATAGCGGTAGCCGACATAGATGTTTTCCCGATACTGCTCGATCTGCCTCGCGCTGAATTGCTCCCCGAAAGGAATATCCGACACGGTTTTCATCCATGTTTCGCTGAGTCGTCCTGCGGGCTCTGCCTCACCGTACAGCACGCGGCGGGTCGCTTCGCCGCCGCCCTCACCGGGGAGAAACATGTGCAGAACCGCTGAAACATCCTCCGCAAAGGGAAGCTCGATCACGCTTCCGCCGAACAAAACAACGACCACCCGCTTGCCAACAGCGCACAGCTTGCGGATCAGCGAAAGCTGATTATCCGGCAGGGAGAGATCCCTGCGGTCATATCCTTCGCTTTCAAACAGCTCTGTCAAACCGCCGAAAAACAGGATCGTTTCCGCGTTTTTCGCCGCCGACAGCGCCTCGATCTCCAGCTCTACATCCACCTCACCGCTCATCTCATGATAGCCGCGGACATAATCAAATTGCGTTCCGGCGGCATTAAAGGCCGCGCACGGAGAGATCAGATGGGCGGGATGCAAGCCGCTGGAGCCAGCGCCCTGATAGCGCATCTTCTCAAACAGCTCACCAACGACCAAAACATTCTTTTCCCCGTCCAACGGCAGAACGCCGTCGTTTTTCAGCAGAACCGCGCAGTCACACGCCATCTCCGTCGCCATATCCAGATGCTCGCGAAGCATTTCGGACAATCGTTTATTGGTTTTTTCTGTCCCTTGGAGGGATTCGACCAGTGTAAGCACATTGGTGACTGCCCGATCCAGCGTATCCGTGTCCAGCTCACCGCTTTCCACCGCTTGAATGACCGCTTTTCGGTTTTCCCACACGCCGCCGGGCATGTCCAGATCCAGTCCCGCTTTCACTCCGGCAACACGGTCATGGGTCGCGCCCCAGTCGGTCATGACCAGACCGTCATACCCCCACTCACCGCGGAGAACATCGGTCAGAAGCCACTTGTTTTCGGAAGCGTGAACGCCGTTGATCTTATTGTAGGAGCACATCATCGTTCTGGGGCGGCTCTCACGGACGCAGATCTCAAATCCCTTGAGATACAGCTCCCGGGCGGCACGCTCATCTACCACACTGTCACCCATGTAGCGGAAATTTTCACTGTTATTGAGAGCAAAGTGCTTGGGACAGGCGGCAGTACCTGTGCTTTGCACACCGGCAGTAAACGCGGCGGCAAGCTTTCCGGCAAGCTGCGGATCCTCGCTGTAATATTCAAAGCTCCTTCCGCAGCGGGGGTCGCGTTTGAGGTTCAGCGCAGGTCCCAGCAGCACCTGCACATCGTAGGCGCGGCATTCTCTCCCGATCGCCTCACCCATACGGCGGGCATTTTCTGTGCTCCAGCCATTGGCCATATTGACGCTGGCGGGAAACGCGGTGGAAGGATGGCTTTTCCCAAGTCCCAGACTCCCCTCCCCTTTTGCGTCCGCCTTTTTACGAACGCCCAGCGGCCCGTCCGTGAGATAAACAACGGGGATATCCAGTCTGGGGACTGCGTTGGTCATCCACGACTCAAAGCCCTCCAGCAGAGCAGCCTTTTCCGGGATCGTCAGCTCCCTGAGCAGTTCATTTACCGGTTTCATTCCGTTACGCTCCCTTTTCTGCTCCGGTCACCGACGAAAGCCTGCTGATCAATTTACACATTCCGTCAGCAAGAAAAACAATGTTCTCATTGTTGACTACCGTATCCTTAGGTGTATGGATATACGGGGTATACAACAAGCCACCCCGCGAGCGGCGGCAAGCCATACAGCCGATACCGCAGGGGAAATTCTTATAGTCAGAATTAGACTCCGATCCCTTGATGGGATAGAAATAAGTATGGAACCCATCGCCGGCATGGAAGCATTCCTGCAGGGTGCGGTACTCCGAACGCTTCTCCGCATCCTTCATGGCGATAAAAACAATATGCTCACCGTTGCCGACGCAGTCAAAGTTGATCAGCAGACGATCCTTCATCGCGTCCTTGTGGTCCTTATAATACGCCTTGGAGCCCTTCTTGCCCTTTTCCTCATTGTCAAAGAGGATAAACGCGGTTTCCGCGCGCTCCTGTTCATTCAGCCGCTCAATGATCGACAGTACCGCCGCAACACCGGAGGTATTGTCGTTATAGTTGTTGGGATTTTTAAACACACGGTACATCAGAAAAAACAAAATATAGTAGACAGCCAGATAAACCAGGAGAAACAGGCGCAGAAAATCCTGCTCACCCGGTTGGGCAAACTGATTCGCGACCAGATACCCTGCTCCCAGCGCTACAGCCAGCATCAAGATAACAGGCACAAACTGGTACAGCAGGAAGAGCGCCGGATTCCTGGGGATCATCAAATTCGGGAAAAGGGACGAGGCAGGCGTATCGTAATGCGCCGTACAGACCATCTTCGCCGTCAGCGGATCGCCAATCACAACATTTTGATTTTTACCGTCAGCGGTGGTTTCGATTTTCGCATCCGGAAAAACACTCAGGATGTACGTGCGAAACGCTTCCTTCTGCTCCGTAGTCCGACGCATGGGGTAGTTTGTATTCAAAAAATCAAGATAACTCATTATTCTCACCCCATCGTTCCCGGCATCGGGCGGAATTTTGCCGTGTACTCCGTTACATCAATGCGCACCACGCTGACAATGGACACCAATCTTTCGTTAAATTCAAAGTCCTTTCCCGTCTGGGTCTTCATGAAGCGGGTAAGCGCCGCCATTTTCTCCTCCGGTGTTTCCAGAATGACCGCTCTGCCGCGCCCCATCAGAGATTTATACGCCGTGCCATACTGGCAGGGCAGCTCACCCTCGAAGGGCTGCACATCGCATTCCATCTCCAGAAACACCTTGGGATTCTTGCGCATGACATCCAGCTTGCGGCCTCTCACCGCGCCATGGACATAAATCGAAAGCTTTCCGCCCTCGTCCATGGTGTACCCATAGTTCATGGGCACTACATACGGCTCGTCGCCGTCCACCAGACCAAGATGCACGATCATGGCGCGATCCAGAATGTCCAGGATCTCACTCCGCTCGGTGATCTGATGTTCCCGTTTTGTCATTCCATTCATTCGTTTTCCTCCCTGTTGTCATTAAAACTCTATACGCTTTAATTTATCACATCAAAGCGCAAAACGCAACAGAAATCACATTTGCAGCACATGCAAAAAGCCTGTACACCGCTATCAAAATCGATAGTAATGTACAGGCTGAAAGATTTAGGTCAATTTGTGTCGATCGCTCCCTGACGGGCAAGCAGCGCTACCGTCTCCACATGGCAGGTTCTCGGGAACATATCCACCGCGATGGCGGTTTTGATCTCATAGCCGCCCTCACGGAACCGCTTTACATCTCTTGCCAGCGTGGCGCAGTCGCAGGAAACATAGACCACACGGTCGGGGGACATTTTGCTGACGGTGGCAATGACCTCCTCGCTCAGACCCTTGCGGGGCGGATCCACGACCACCACATCGGGGCACAGATGCTCCCGCGCCAGCTTCGCGGCGATATCGCCCGCGTCGCCACAGAAAAATTCCGCGTTGGTGATGCCGTTTCGCTTTGCATTCTCCTTTGCGTTTACAATGGCCTCGGGCACGATCTCCGCGCCGATGACCCTTCCGGCTTTTCCTGCCAGCGACAGCGTAATGGTGCCCGCACCGCAGTAGAGATCAAGAACGGTCTCCGTTCCGGTAAGCTTCGCCAGCTCTGCCGCCTTTGCATAGAGCCGCTCAGCCTGCGGGCGATTGACCTGATAAAAGGACGGGATGGACAGCCGGAAGCTCAGACCGCATAAGGTATCCATCAGCGTGTCCTCTCCCCACAGCGTGCGGTAGGAATCACCAAGAATCACGTTGGTGTCCTTCGTGTTGACATTCAGCACCACGCCCACAGTCTCGCCGCAGGCAGCCCGGATACGTTCCACCAGCTCGTCCTCCCGGGGCAGCTTTTTGCCGTTCACGATCAGACACACCAGTGCCGCACCCTCGCGGTTGGTTCGCACATAGATATGCCGCAGCAGCCCCTTCCCTGTCTTTTCATCATAGGCGGGAACAGAAAACTCCCGCATATAATCCTCCACCGCTCTGGCGATGGCACCCGCCTGCGGCGGGAGCAGCAAACAGTCGGTGGCAGGGATCACATCGTGACTTCTGGCGCGGTAAAAGCCCGCTCTGCCCGCCGCGCTGACGGGAAACTGGCTCTTGTTGCGGTACCGGGTGGTTTCCTCGCTGCCGAGGATCTCCGTCACCTCGATCTCCGCCCCGCCGATGCGCTGCAGCGCGTCCTGCACCCGCTGCCGCTTTGCCTCCAGCTCCTCGCTGTAGGTCAAATGACGAAAATCGCAGCCGCCGCAGGCGGGGAAATTCGCGCAGTCGGTGTCCACGCGGTTTTCCGAGCGCTCAACGATCTCCTCCACCCGGGCAAAGGCGGCATTTTTCAACACCTTCAGAATGCGGATCACGCACGTTTCACCACGGACAGCGCCGTGGACGAACACCACCTGCTGTTCGATGCGGGTAATGCCCATTCCCTCGGCGCTGTATCCGGTAATGGTAACGGTATGAAGCTGATTTTTTTCCAAACAGGACATGCTGTCCTCCCATTGCATTGTGATAAAAATAGTATTTTATGCTTCGAAGCGGTCGATAAGCTGCTTGAGCTGATCGGCAAACCTGGCAATATCCTTGTTGGCGCGCCCCTTGCTGCGGACAATGACCTCCTGCAGCAGCTTGCCCATCGCCACCAGACGCTGGTAAGCGGCAGAGACCTTTCCACCTGGCGTATGGGTCTTGCGCTCGGGGAGATAGCCCGTTTCGAGCTGACGGTTCTCCACCAGATCGTAAACCTCAGTGTACTGCGGCGCGTGGGCGCTCAGCCCAAGCTTTTTCAAGCTATCCGCAAAGTAGGGCGCGACCTCGCGGTCGCCGTGGACCACGAAGAAGTGGGTGGTATTCTCAAAGCTCTGCGCCCATTCGATCAGGTGATCACGATCCGCATGGCTGGACAGACCCTTGAAGTTCTCGATCTCCGCGCGGACAGCGATCTCCTCACCAAAAAGCTTGACGCTCTTGGCGCCGTCCAGCATAGCGCGTCCCACCGTTCCGGGGGACTGGAAGCCGACGAACACGATGGTGCTCTCGCTGCGCCAGAGGTTATATTTGAGATGGTGGCGGATACGTCCCGCGTCGCACATGCCGGAAGCGGAGATGATGACCTTGGGCGTTTTGTCCATATTCAGCAGCTTGGACTCCTCCACAGACTCCGTCAGCCGCAGGCCGGGGAAGCTGAACATGGACGTACCGTCCCGCACCAGCTCCAGCGCCTCCTCGTCCAGATAGCCGCGCAGGTCGCCGCCAAAGATGGTGGTCGCCTTAGTGGCAAGGGGCGAGTCGATATACACCGGGAAATCCGCAACGGATTTCACCAGATTTTCCTGCTTGATGCGGCGGATGAAGTACAAAACCTCCTGCGTACGTCCCACGGCAAAGGCGGGGATAACCACGTTTCCGCCCCGTCCCAGCGTGCGGTCGATGACCTTGGCAAGCTCAGAGGTGTAGCTCCAGACCTCCTGATGGTTGCGGTCGCCGTAGGTGGACTCCATAACGACATAATCCGCCCGCTTGAGGGGGATCGGGTCACGGATGATAGGCTGATTGATATTGCCGATATCACCGGAGAAAACGATGGTTTTGGTAACGCCGTTCTCGGTCAGCTCCAGCGTGATGCTGGCGCTTCCCAGAAGATGACCCGCGTCGGTAAAAACCGCCGTCACGCCCTCGCACAGCTCGATCCGCTGGTCGTACTCACAGGGGTGGATATAGCCCAGCGTACGCATAGCATCCTCAGTGGTATAGATCGGCTCCACCAGTGGACGGCCCGCGCGCTGGTTCTTGCGGTTTTCGTACTCCGCGTCGGACTCCTGAATGTGGGCGCTGTCCGCCAGCATGATTTCAAGAAGATCCTTTGTCAGCCGTGTGGTCCAGATCTCGCCGCCGAATCCCTGCTTGACCAGCATGGGCACACGTCCGCTGTGGTCGATATGGGCATGGGTGATCAAAACATAGTCAATGGTGTTGGGTGCAAAGGGCAATTCCCTGTTGTTGATCTCATCTCGTCCCTGCTGCAGGCCGCAGTCGATCAGGATCTTTTTCCCGTTTACCTCAAGGCAGTGACAGCTGCCGGTCACACATTGATCCGCGCCATAGAAGCTCAGTTTCATGGAATAACCCTCCTTTGTTTTTTCCTGTATTTATATTTTAGCACAAAGCTCCGCTGTTTACAACCATTCCGGAACGAAGATTGGAGATAGCGATTAATCTACTAAAAAACCAGAGTGCCGATCAAAATGGCACTCTGGTTTTTATATATGGATCAATCCTCTGCCCAGGCATAGGAGCGCTTGACTGCCTTCTGCCATCCGTTTCGTTTCCCGGCGCTTTCTTCGGGGGAGATAACGGGAGAGAAGGTGCGGTCCACTGCCCAGTTGCGGCGGATATCGTCTGTATTACTCCAGTATCCCACAGCCAGACCGGCAAGATATGCCGCGCCCAGCGCAGTGGTTTCCACGCAGACAGGGCGGTTGACCTCGCACTGAAGAATGTCCGCCTGAAGCTGCATGAGAACATTGTTGGCGCTTGCACCGCCGTCCACCTTCAGACTGGCGAGCGCAATGCCGGAATCCGCGCGCATGGCATCCAGAACATCGCTGACCTGATAGGCGATGGATTCCAGCGCGGGGGGGATAATATGGTTTTTATTGACGCCCCGGGTCAGTCCCACGATGACACCCCGGGCGTACTGATCCCAGTGGGGAGCGCCCAGACCGGTAAAGGCAGGAACGAGGTAGCAGCCGGCAGTGTCTTTGACCTTGCTGGCATGATATTCACTGTCGGGAGCGGTCTCGATCAGACGCAGTTCATCCCGCAGCCACTGAACGACAGAGCCCGCGGCAAAGATAGAGCCCTCCAGCGCGTAGTTTACCTTGCCGTCGATGCCCCATGCGATGGTGGTGACAAGACCGTTGTTGGAAAAGACGGGTTTCTCACCGGTGTTCATCAAAAGGAAGCAGCCTGTTCCGTAGGTGTTTTTTGCCTGACCGCTTTCAAAGCAGGTCTGTCCGAACAGTGCCGCCTGCTGGTCGCCTGCCGCACCCGCGATCGGGATGGGAAGACCGAAGAAGCTGCAATCCGCGGCACCGTAGACCGTGCTGCTGGGCATTGCCGTGGGCAGCATGGCGCGAGGGATATTCAACAGGCTCAGAATGTCCTCATCCCAATCCAGTGTGTTGATATTGAACAGCATAGTGCGGGACGCGTTGGTGTAATCCGTGACGTGGACCCGTCCCATAGTCAGCTTCCAGATCAACCACGTTTCCACTGTGCCGAACAGCAGCTCGCCCCGCTCCGCGCGCTCCTGCGCGCCGGGAACATTGTCCAAAATCCAGCGGATCTTCGTTGCGGAGAAGTAGGCACCCACCACAAGACCTGTCTTGCGGCGGATCATTTCCGTATGTCCCTGTTCCTTGAGCGTGTCGCACAGGGCACTGGTGCGGCGGCACTGCCAGACGATGGCGTTGTATACCGGTTCGCCGGTGTTTTTATCCCATACGATGGTGGTTTCGCGCTGATTGGTGATGCCGATGGCGGCGATATCCACCGCGCTGGCACTGATCTTGCCCATTGCCTCCACCGCAACGCCAAACTGGGTTGCCCAGATCTCCCGGGCATCATGCTCCACCCAGCCGGGCTTGGGAAAAATCTGTGTAAATTCCTTTTGCGCGCTGCTGCAGATATTGCCCTGCTGGTCAAACAGGATACAGCGGTTGCTGGTCGTTCCGGCATCGAATGCCATAATGTAGCGTGCCATAGCGTCCTCCTTTGAGGTCAGTTTGCCTGTACTATACCACAGTTTGGAGGAGAATGGAAGAATCATAGCGGTTTTTCTGGAAAATTTGCAAGAGAAAATGCGGTTTGTTTGCTGGAATTTTGTGGTTTGAATACAAAGATTTGAAAATACAGCCTTGCAATCAGAGGATGGGGGGGCTATAATACGTTATAATGAAGGAAATATATGCCTGCGCTCTGTTACCAAAATACCGTGTTTCTTGAAGGAGGATTCAAGATGGAAGAAGTACGTGCGATGACTGAAATGGAGAATAATCCCGAGCTGGCGGGAAAGTGGCTCACCTTCTGGCTGGATGGTCAGCTTTTTGCCTCATCCATCGTCCATGTGGAGCAGATCCTGAGCATGGTGCCGATCACCGAGGTTCCGGAGTATCCTTATTACGCCAAGGGCGTTATCAATATTCGCGGCGCCATCATTCCCCTCATTGATCTTCGGCTTCGTCTTGGAAAGGCGGAGGCTGAATATACAGAGCACACCTGCATTATCATCTGCCGGGTCGGTGAGGATCAGATCGGCTTTATTGCCGATTCGGTGGACGCTGTTCTGACCATCGCGCCTGAGCATATCTCCGCTCCACCGCAGATGACTGAGGATACCACGAGCCGTTACCTGATTGGTATTGCCCGTATTCCGACGGAGGACAGCACGGGTGAAAAGCTGGTGCTTTGCCTCGATACCACTAAGGTCCTGCTGCGCGATGAGCTGGAGGAACTGAAGTAAAACTTTGATCCTGATCCTGCGGGGTAACCGCAAAGGGGGACTGTTATGAGCGAACACAGCAAAGCCAGAGGTCAGAAAATACTCATTGTAGATGATTCCGGATTCAACCGCGCGATCCTGCGTGAAATGCTTCAGAATGATTATCTGATCCTGGAAGCGGAAAACGGCGTTCAGGCTCTGGAAATGATTGAGGAGAACAGCAATGACCTTGCGCTCATTCTGCTGGATCTTGTCATGCCCGAGCTGGATGGTATCGGCGTTCTGGAGGAGCTGAACCGGAATAATCTGATTGACGAGATCCCGGTCATTATGATCACCTCGGAAACGGGGGCAGAGTTTATTGACAAGGCATATCACCTCGGTGTAATGGACTTCATCAACCGCCCCTTTAACGCGCAGATCGTTCACCACCGGGTCAATAACGCTGTTATGCTCTACGCAAAGCAGAAGCGTCTGGTCAGCATGGTGAAGCACCAGATCTACGAAAAAGAGCAGCAGAGTGATCTGATGATCGACATTCTCAGCCATATCGTGGAATTTCGCAATGGTGAAAGCGGCCTGCATGTACTGCATATCCGCGTCCTGACAGAACTGCTTCTCCGCCGTTTGGTGCAGAAGACGGACCGCTATAAGCTCACCAATGCAGACATTCGGCGGATCAGTATGGCATCTGCCCTGCATGATATCGGCAAGGTTGCCATCCCGGAAAGCATCCTCAACAAGCCCGGGCGGCTGACCAGTGAGGAATTTGAGGTCATCAAGCAGCATCCCGTCAAGGGAGCAAATCTTTTGAAGGATCTTTCCTTCCATCAGGATAAGCCCCTTCTCAAAACGGCGTATGAGATCTGCCTCTGGCACCATGAGCGGTACGACGGCAGGGGATATCCCCACGGTCTTTCCGGTGAGGCGATCCCCATCTCCGCTCAGGTCACGGCGCTGGCGGACGTTTACGATGCTCTGACCGGTAAGCGTGTGTATAAGCACGCCATTCCCCACGAAGAAGCCCTTCGGATGATCGTGAACAACGAGTGCGGCGTTTTTAATCCGCTGCTCATTGAGTGTCTTCTGGATATTGCCGATACATTGCAGACGGATCTGCGCCGTGAGACGAAGAAGCATCTGGATAAGCAGCAGTTCCAGCGTATCTCTACGGAGCTTTTGCAGATGGGAGATCTCAGCGCGGCGGAGAGAACGCTCTACTTGCTGGACTATGAACGGATGAAGTATCAGTTTTTCGCCGCTATCGACGAAGGCGCTTTGTTTGAGTACAATACCGACACCGGAATCCTTACAACTCTCGGCGAAAGCGCCAGCAGATTCGGCGTTCCCGAACTCACCTTTGATCCCCTGCGTGATGCCCGTTTTCAGGAGCTTTTTGGGGAAGCGGAGCTTCGCAAGTTTGAGACTACCCTGCGTGCCACCACACCGGATAATCCGATTTTCCGGCATGAATGCTGTCTGAATGTGAAGGGGGCGCAGCGCTGGACCCGACTGGTCTGTCAGGTGATCTTCTCAGACGATGAGCCGCCGCAGTACCGCGGCTTGATCGGAAAGGCGATAGATATCCATGATGACCATAACAAGGTCGTTTCTCTGGAATACCGCGCCGCTCACGATGCTCTGACATCTCTCTTTAACGCCGATTACGGCAAAAGCCAGATCCAGGCGAAGCTGGATCAGAATCCCAACTCGAAATTTGCACTGTCGGTCATTGATCTGGATCATTTCAAGGGCATCAACGATACCAGAGGGCATCTGTTCGGCAATCAGGTGCTGTGCTTTGTGGCGGAGCGCTTGCGTCAGAGAGTGCGCACCGGTGATGTGGTTGCCCGTTTCGGCGGTGATGAGATCCTTCTGTTCCAGGAGTATCAGGATCAGATCGAGCCGACCATTGACCGTATCTTTCAGAATTTGTCCGCTACCTATGACGGCTATCCGGTTTCCGTCAGCATGGGCGTTGCCACGACGGAAAATGTGGAGCGCACCTATTCAGCGCTGTTCCACGCCGCCGATCAGGCGCTTTACGCGGCCAAAAACGAGGGGCGCGGAAAATACCGGATCTATGATGAAACAGTAAACTCCATCAAGTAAGTGTTTGGGGGCAGTTATGGAAAAGACATTGACCGCCGCAGTGGACGAGTGGCTCGGTCTTGTGCGCGGGGGAATGAACATCCCGGTCCGCATCACTTTGGACGGGGTCAGTATGGAGCCTTTGATCCGTAAAGATACGGATGTTGTGACCATTACCCCCCTTGAACGAAAGGTGCGGCGTGGCGATATCGTTCTGTTTCTGGATACGCTGGACCGTTACTGTGTTCACCGGGTCATTCGGTGGAAAAAGGGAAAGATCATTACCCGCGGCGACAACTGTATGGGGGCGGACTTTGCCTCAGAGCCAGAGCGAATGATCGGTCTGGTGGTTTCCGTGACCCGTGATGGACGGAGGATCTTTCTGGATACCCGCCGCAGTGAGCTGAGCCGCTGGCGGCAGTGCGTGAAGATCCGGTGGACATTTCTCCGGCGGGAGGGCGCGCAGTTTCTGGGTCGTTGGCTTAGAAAGGTGTTCAGCAAGCATAGGTCTGGCGCGGAGAGGAACTAAAAGAGGTTTGCCGGGAAGATCGGGGTGTGTGTCTGTTAAGCAGCACAGTTTGAAAGGCTTCCTCTGACGAGGGAGGCTTGGATATGCGCAAATCTAAACATCCGCCCCCCAATTTCTCAACATCCGCAAAAAACAGTGAGTGCCGCGCCAGCAGCACTCACTGTTTTATTTCAATCTTTTCACAAGTATCCCGCCAACAGTGCCGATGCAGACACCCGCAGCCGTACCGGAAAGCAGCAGCGCGGGGAAATAGTAAAATATCCCGCTGTTTTCCAGCACAAGGGCGGCAATCATGATCTGCCCCAGATTATGCCCCACACCGCCGGCAACGCTGACACCGACAGTGGAAAATTTGCCGCTTTTTTTCAGCGCCCACATAATTGCAAAGCTCAAAATCGCTCCGGCAAGAGAATACGCGAAGGCGTAAGCATTGCCAAAGGTGAACGACACCAGCAGTACGCGCACAAGGGAGATGGCAAGGGCATCCCCCGCGCTCATGCGGTAAAGGGCGAAGATCACCACCAGATTAGTCAGCCCGAGCTTTACCCCCGGAACAGCCACCGACAGCGGCACAAGACTCTCCAGCCAGCTCAGAACCATAGCAAGGGCGGTAAGCAGCGCGTAACGCGCGATTTTTCTGCTGTTCATACCGTCCTCCTAGTGCGTCGCGGCATCAAGCTCGCCGGTCTCGCCGCCAATGATCTCGATCACCAGCTCATGGGGCAGGCAGATGATCTGCTCCCCCTCCAAAGAGATCCGTCCGGTGCGGATACAGGTGTGATCGCCACAGTTGGCATCGCTGACAAAAGCCTCGCCGCCGGAAATGGTGAGAACATTATATTCTTCCCCGCCCAGCGTGACCGTGCAGTCCTCAGCCAGAGGATACCGGGCGGTTTCCACGCCGTGGAGCGTCACTACCGCGTACGCTCCCGCGTCACCGGGACGAAGAAAAAGCCACAAAAGCGCCGCTGAGAACAATATGATAACGATAAGCAGCGCGTCCCGCTTCCATTTCTTCATCTGAGCAGACCTCCACAAAAAGCTGGTACTTATTATACCCGCTTTCCCATTGGGAAGCAAGAAATTTCAACGCTCAGCGAGGATCCTGTCCAACAAGGTAGCGGCGCATGGGCTTGAGCTGATAGAGCACCGCGAAAACGACCACCGCAAGCACCAGATCCGGTGCCGCCCAGAGGATGTTATACAGGAACGAGTAGATCCAGGGAGATGTCATCGTAAGCCCCAGAAATTCATCCGGCATCCACTTGCCCCAGACGAACACACCAACCAGATAGCTGGCGAGAAATTGCAGCGAGATCCCGGCAAGGGAACCCCAGATGCAGCTAAGCTTCGCTTTTCTGAAGAGTCCCGCACCGAAGCCCAGCATGGAAAAGGCGATGAAATAATCGCAGATGATGGTGGTCCAGTCAATGGACACGCCACCCATCATGTAGTTGATGCCGCCGAACACAAAGCCTGCCATCGCACCCCAGCCGCAGCCGTTCCGGACAGCAAACAGGATGATGGGGACCATTGAGAGCGTTACCGAGCCGCCGTTTGGCAGCTTGTACAGCGTGATGGTTTCCAGCACGAGGGCAAGAGCTACAAGGATCGCTGCTTCGCAAAGGGTTCTGGTCTTCTGTTTCATAGTGATTTCCTCCTTAATGTTGCGCCTTTCTAAGGCAGTTAAGGGGAAATGCCTGCGAGTAAGCAACAAAAAATCGCATACCCGCAAGGCGTGGGCATACGATAAAAAGCACTATCGAATCGCATTCCTACGCCGGCATTACCCGGATCAGGTTCGAGGGACAGGACGGCAATACGTCTCATCTC
>JAZOBV010000059.1:0-11379 GCA_045596145.1 Candidatus Pelethomonas sp. | reverse complement strand
CGATGAGCTCCTCGAAGTACTTCTTGCCGACTTCCATAACGACGTCGGAGTACATCTGGATGAAGCGGCGATAGCAGTCGTATGCCCAGCGGGGGTTGCCGGACTTCTTTGCCAGAACCTCAACGACTTCCTCGTTCAGACCCAGGTTCAGAATGGTGTCCATCATGCCGGGCATGGAAGCACGGGAACCGGAGCGGACGGAAACCAGCAGGGGGTTCTCGGTGTCACCGAACTTCTTGCCGGTGATAGCTTCCATCTTGACGATATACTCCATGATCTGAGCCTGGATCTCGTCGTTGATGCGCTCGCCATCCTCGTAGTACTGAGTGCAGGCCTCAGTGGTGATGGTGAAACCCTGGGGAACGGGCAGACCCATGACGGTCATCTCAGCCAGGTTGGCGCCCTTGCCGCCCAGCAGCTCGCGCATGGTGCCGTTACCCTCGGAAAACAGATACACAAACTTCTTGCTCACAGTATTTATTTCCTCCTATAGTGAAATTTTCTGTAATTAAATGGTTTGCTGATATATTATATGAGGAATAATCCGGTTTTGCAAGAGGAATTTGCTGTGTTTCAGGTAAAATTTTGCTTATTTTCTGATTTTCATATTTTTTTATTTCTTTTTTTCCGCATTATTGATTTTTCAGCCAAGGGTATGTTACAATAATTTAGATTTTGCATCTGTTTTCGTGTCCGCTGATGACACAGGCACATTGAGAGGAGGCGCGGTATGGCGCAGAACATGTCCATTCCCGGAAACGAGCTGCTTGCGGGGCGGATCGCCGATGCTGCCCGTTCCGGCGCGCTCAGCCACGCCATTATCCTCAGCGGTCCGGGTGATCTTGCCGGTGCCGCGCGGTACACCGCCGCGGCGATGCAGTGCACCGGGGAAACACCCCCCTGCGGGAGCTGTGCCGCATGTGACAAGGTTCTGCGCTCCATCCACCCCGATGTGATCACCGTGGTGGACGAGGAACACAAGAATATCTCCGTGGATGTGCTGCGCTCTCTCCGCGCGGATGCCTATATCCTGCCGAACGAGGGCAGGCGAAAGGTCTATATCTTCCCCGATTGCGACAGGCTGGACCCCAAGGCGCAGAACGTTCTGCTCAAGGTGGTGGAGGAGGGACCTCCCCACGCGGCGTTCATCTTCTGTGCGGCAAACAGTGCGACACTGCTTCAGACCATTCGCTCCCGAGCCGTGGAATGGAAGCTCTCCCCCGCGCCGACCGGTGCGCAGGCTTCCGGGGAAGCACAGCGGCTCTGCACCCTCATCAGTGAACGGAAAAACGCGGAGCTTGTGTCCTTCTGCACTGAACTGGAAAACAGCAAGATCAGCCGGGAGGATCTGCAAAAGCTCCTCTCCGACGCGCGGGACATTCTCACCGCTGCCCTCGCCGCCAGCTATGGCGTACCCGGCAGCGATCCCCTCTCTGCCCGGCTTGCCCGGGAGATGGGACGGCGCAGACTCACTGCGTCTATTGATATTCTCCAGCAGTTTATCCGCGAATGCGGGTACAATATCGGCATAGGCCATTTCACCGGCGCGCTGAGCATCGCGCTGGAGCTTTGAACCAACCAATCCATTTACGGGAGCTGTCAGCTTCCATTGACTAAAAAGGAGCAAACATGACCGAGATCATCAGTGTCCGCTTTCGAGGCGGATCAAAAAATTATTTCTTTGACCCCAACGGTCTTCAGATCGAACCCAACACCTATGTGATCGTTGAGACCGCACAGGGACTTGCCTACGCCATGTGCGTGGAAGGCAACCACAGCGTGGAGGATAACGCAGTCATCCAGCCCCTGCGGCAGGTGGTGCGTATCGCCACGGAAAACGACCACAGAACCAACGAGTATAACCGCAAGCGGGAAAAGGAAGCCTTCGGCATCTGTGAGCAGAAAATTCTTGCCCATGGACTGGACATGAAGCTGGTCAGTGTGGAATGCAGCTTTGAGGGCAGCAAGATCATCTTCTTCTTCACCGCCGAGGGGCGTGTGGACTTCCGCGAGCTGGTCAAGGACCTTGCCGGCGTGTTCCGTGCCCGCATCGAGCTTCGCCAGATCGGCGTACGTGACGAGGCGAAAATGATCGGAGGCCTCGGCATCTGCGGTCGTCCCCTGTGCTGTGGACAGTTTCTGGAGGAGTTTATCCCCGTTTCCATCAAGATGGCGAAAACCCAGAATCTCAGTCTCAACCCCACCAAGATCTCCGGCACCTGCGGCAGGCTCATGTGCTGTTTGAAGTACGAGCAGAACGCCTACGAGGATGCCGCCAAGCGTATGCCCAAGAACGACAGCTTTGTGGACACCCCCGACGGCATCGGCAACGTCACCTCCATCGACCTCCTGCGGGAGGAGGTGCAGGTCAAGCTGGATAGTTCCCCCGAATCCCCCAGAAAGTTCAAGAACTGCGAGATCCGTGTTCTGCGCAACGGCAAGGGCAGCCGTGACGGCATCGAGATCCCCAAGGACCGTCCTGCCCGCTTCGCAGCGGTCAAGGAACCCGAGGAAGCACCTGCTCCCCGCCAGCGTTCTCCCTTCAACCGGGAGGTCATCGCCGTTCCCTCTGTGGTTGCAGCTCCCGAGAGTGAGGAAAACCGCGGCGAGAACAGAAACCGCCGCCGGGGCGGGGAAAATAAGCCCCGGGAGAAGACCGTCAAGGTCGAAAAGGTCAAGAAGAGTGATAATCAGCGTCCCCAGAAGCCGGTTTCCCACACACCGAAGGCTGAAAAGAATGAGAGCGTGGAAAAACTGACCGTCCGCCCCACCTCCAACACCACTGCTGAGAAAAAGGCGGCGGCAGACCGTGCCGCCCGCGGTCAGACCGCCCCCGAGAAGGCTGCAGAGCACAAAAAGCCCCACCACTACCGTCCCCGCCGCCACCGTCCCCGCGGCAAGGGCGGCGCAGGTCAGGGCGAATGATGCCGAAACTTAATAAATGAGAAATCCCCGCTGTGCCGGTCGGCACAGCGGGGATCGTTTTATGCAATCAGCAGAGGGTTGCGTAGATGACAGCCTTGATGGTGTGCATTCTGTTCTCAGCCTCGTCGAAGACAACGGACTGCTTGGACTCAAACACCTCATCGGTGACTTCCATCTCGGTGATGCCGAAGCGCTCAGCGATCTGTGCGCCAACAGTGGTCTTGGTGTCGTGGAAGGAGGGCAGGCAGTGCATGAAGATGGCGGTGGGCTTGGCGTTTGCCATCAGCTCCTTGTTGACCTGATACTTCTTCAGCAGCTTGATGCGGGTCTCCCACACCTCGTCGGGCTCACCCATGGAGACCCAGATGTCGGTGTAGATGATATCAGCGCCGGTGGTGCCTTCCTTGGTATCCTCGGTCAGGGTAACGGTGCAGCCGCTCTCGGCAGCGATCTCCTTGGCCTTGTTGACCAGCCACTCCTCGGGGAACAGCTCCTTGGGAGCGCAGGCGGTGAAGTTGATGCCCATCTTGGCGCAGGCGATCATCAGAGAGTTGCCCATGTTGTTGCGGGCATCGCCCATATAGGTGAAGTTCAGACCCTTCAGATAGCCGAACTTCTCCTCGATGGTGAGGAGGTCAGCCAGCATCTGAGTGGGATGGAACTGGTCGGTCAGACCGTTCCAGACGGCTACACCGGCGTAGCGTGCCAGCTCGCCAACCAGCTCCTGGTTGTAGCCGCGGTACTCGATACCGTCATACATTCTGCCCAGAACGCGGGCGGTGTCAGCGATGGACTCCTTCTTGCCCATCTGGCTGCTGCCGGGATCGAGGTAGGTCACGCCGCAGCCCAGATCCATACCGGCGACCTCAAAGGAGCAGCGGGTACGGGTGGAGGTCTTCTCGAACAGCAGAACGATGTTCTTGCCCGTGAGATACTTGTGGGGCACGCCGTTGCGCTTCAGGTTCTTAAACTCCTTGGACATATCCAGCAGATAGCGGATCTCAGCGGGAGTGTAGTCCAGCAGGGTGAGGAAATGTCTGCCTCTGATGTTCATTGCCATAACAGATGTTCTCCTTAAATTTTATGTAGTATGTGATATTTCATGGGCAGGCTGTCTTAGAAGATGCCTAAGCCCTTAGCAACGATGGTGATGAAGTCCTGCACGTTGGTGACCATGGTGGTGGCGGACAGGCTGCCGCGGTCCAGCAACTTGTTGACAACGAACTCGTCCGCGTCAACGCAGTAGAAGTACAGGGGGCGGATGGTGCCGTCCTCAGTCTTGCGGAAGGAGGGGGTCATGTTGCCGGTGGCGATGGTGTGCAGCATGGTGGCAAGGCAGATGACGGTGGTGGCACCCTTGACCATCTCACGCATGGTTGCCTGACCCTTGTAGGCATCGCTGATGACCTCGGGCAGAGGACCGTCGTCACGGATGGAGCCGGTGAGGACAAAGGGCACGTTGTTCTTCACGCAGGAGTACATGATACCGTTGTCGATCTTGTAATCCTCAACGAACTGGGGGATGGAACCGCTGCGGCGAACCTTGTTGATCACATCCAGATGGTTGTAGTGACCGTTGGGCTGGGAGACCTGAGTGTAGATATCCTGACCCAGAGCGGTGTGCAGCAGAGCGCCCTCCAGATCGTGGGTAGCCAGAGCGTTACCTGCCATCAGACCGTGGGCGTAGCCGTTCTCCACCAGAGCCTGCATGGCCTTGCGGGCATCCTCGTCGAAGGCGAAGGCGGGACCCATGACCCAGACGATATTGCCGTGCTCCTTCTCGTGCTTGAGCAGCTCGATCAGATTGTCGTAATCCTTGGCATAGGAGGTCTCGCGGCTTCTGCCCTGGCGGAACACGAACTGATCCTCCAGACCCTCAGCCTCATCCTCGAAGCCGTGGCAGTGCATGTAAATGCCTTCCTCGCCCTTCTCGGTGCGGCCCAGCAGGACCTTGTCGCCCTTCTTGATGTTGCGGTTCTCAACGACAGCGATATGACCGTCATCGCACAGGACCATGCTGGAGTCCATGCGGCTCTCCTCGGCAAGGATCCACTGACCGTTTACCTTCACATACTCGGGATACATGGAGGTGCTGTGGTAATTTTCGGGGGCAACGCCGTCCATCTCAGCGACGGCAAAGACCGCGTCGGGGGCGTTGGCAAGCTCGGGACGGGTAAAATCGGGGTGACGATACTTGGGCATAACAAAGCTCATCGGATCATCCTCACTTTCATCTATCTTTATTTATGATTTATGGATCAGATATCTTCACGCCACAGAGGCATACTCATGCAGCGGGGACCGCCGCGGCCGCGGGAAAGCTCGGAGCTCGGCATTTCGAGAACGTTCAGACCGTGGTCACGGAGGATCTCATTGGTAACATAGTTGCGGTCATATACAACGATCTTGCCGGGGGAGATGCACAGGGTGTTGGCGCCGTCATTCCACTGCTCACGTTCGCTGGCCGCGCGGTCCTTGCCGCCGCAGTGGATGAGGGTCACATCGTCCACGGGCATATTATCCCGCAGCGCACCGGCAAAATCATTGCCGTGCTCGGTGACCTTCAGCGCGCCCTTGCGGTCGCCGGCAGTGACCTCGTAGATGCGAAGACCGTCCAGAATGCCGGGGAAAACGGTGAATTTATCGTAATCGACCTGCGTAAAGACAGTGTCCAGATGCATAAAGGCGCGGACGCTGGGGATCTCCACGGCGAGAATCTTCTTGATTTTCGCGGTCTCATCGGCAAAAATGTTGTTTGCCAGTGCCTCAACGCCCTCGGGCATGGTGCGCTGGGAAACTCCGACAGCCAGAACCTCACTGCTGAGGTTTAGGATATCGCCGCCCTCCAGACTGAACGGCTCGCCGCGGTAGTAGTAGAACGGCACCTGACCGGCAAAATCCTTGTGATGACGCAGGACATAGTCGCCGTACAGCGTCTCTCTGCGGCGGGTGACGGAATACATCGCGTGAACGCTTGCGCCGTTGCCGATACTGGCGAAGGGATCGCGCTGGTAGTACAGATTCGGGATAGGATCGAGGACGAAGTGATCCTTGTTTCGCGTCAGCGCGGTCAACGGAGAGTTTTCCACACCACAGGAGATCTCACTGAGGGTGATGCCCGCCATAGTCTTGAGTACCAGCTCACGCTCATCCTCAATGTCAAGGAGCAGCTGCGTCAGTTCTTTCTTATAGCGCTGGGCGATGCTGCCGCCCTCCTCGATAAACTGGGCGACAAACTTTGCCTTCAGTTCCTCGCTCTGGTGCAGCGTTTCCGCCACCAGATCCTCCAGATAGACGACCTCGGTGCCGTTTTCGCGCAGAATATTGGCAAAGAAGTCGTGCTCCTGCTGAGCAACTTTCAGATAAGGGATATCATCAAACAGCAGACGGCTGAGCTCGTCGGGCACGAGATGCTCCAGCTCTTTTCCGGGGCGGTGCAGCAGAACCTTTTTCAGCTGACCGATCTCGCTTGTTACATGGATAGCCATTTCCACCCTACCCTTTCCTAAGTAATTCTTTTTCCAGTCAGAAAATGCCGCCAATGGCAGACATTTTCGTTTTGTCCACAAACCATACTATCATTTTATACAGAATAATTCAACACATTTTTCCGGATTTGGACATTGGGTTTTGTCAAGTCTGCGGAAAATGGAACGCCCCGGAAGCGGCTGAACACTTCCGGGGCGTTTTTTGTTAATCACCAAAGTCCGTTCCGGCATCCCGGGCGGTCTGGATCAGGGGGTGGTCCACAGGCAGGAACTTGGTGCGGCTTGCCGCCTCTGCCAGCGGGACATGGACGATATTGCCCGCCTGCATACCCACCATGTAGCCGTACTTCTGCTCCATGATGAGCCGGGCGGCTGCGGTGCCGAAGCGGGTTGCCAGCACGCGGTCATAGGGGCAGGCGGGACCACCGCGCTGATAGTGACCGGGAACGGTAACGCGGGCTTCCTGTCCGGTCATCTTCTCCAGCTGGTCGGCGATCTCGTAGGAAATGGTGGAATAGGGGTTGGCGTTCTTGATCTTGCGGCGCTCCTCCTCGGAGAGGATCTTGTCCTCCCTGGACACCGCACCCTCGGCAACGGCGACGATGGAGAAGGACCTTCCCTTCTTCTTGCGCTGCTCGATGGTCTCCGCCACCTTTTCGATATCATAGGGGATCTCGGGGATCAGGATGACGTCCGCGCCGCCGGCGATTCCGGAGGTCAGCGTCAGCCAGCCCGCGTCGCGGCCCATGCACTCCACAAGGAAGATGCGGCTGTGCGCCAGCGCAGTGGTGTGGATATAGTCAATGACGTTGGTGGCGATATCGGCGGCAGACTGGAAACCGAAGGTCTCATCCGTGCCGTAAATATCATTGTCAATGGTCTTGGGCAGGGTGATGATGTTCATGCCCGCGTCGGCAAGGAGCTTGGCGCTCTTCTGCGTTCCGTTGCCGCCCAGCACCACGAGACAGTCCAGATTCAGACGGTTGTAGGTATCCAGCATTTTGGGCATAACGTCGTTGCCATCCTTGTCCACGATGGCCTTGCCGGGGATGTACGGCTGGCGGGAGGTGCCAAGAATGGTGCCGCCCTGCGCGATGATGCCGGAGAAATCATTGCGCTCCATGAATTTGTAGTCATTTTCGATCAATCCGCGGTAGCCGTCGTACATGCCGAAGATCTCAATATTGTCTACATACTGCATCAGCGCCTTGCCAACGCCGCGGATGGCTGCGTTCAGACCCTGGCAGTCGCCGCCGCTGGTGACCAGACCGATGCGTGTCTTTCTCTTCATATCATTACCCCTCCTGTGGAAGAAATAAAAATTCAACGCTTTACTCCTTTACTATAATAGAAGACAGCAGAAAAATCAATGTAAAAAGGCGAAAAATAAATCCCGAAAGCCGCATGACTTTCGGGAAAAATGGATAAATCAGATTTTTGCCAGCGCGTCGACCGTCAGCTCATAGTCCGCCTTCACCTGTGCGAAAAGCTCGGCGGCATTGGCGGGCATTTCGTGGCGCAGCGCCTCAGTGAGTGCTTCACTGGAGGCACGCAGCTTCCCCAGTCCCAAATTCAGACAGAGTCCCTTGATGGTATGGGCGGCACGGAAGGCTTCCTCCCGATTTTCGGCGGTGAGCGCCTGCTCCAGCGCGGAAAAGCTGGGATCGCCCGGAAATTTCGCAAGAAAACGGCGGAGCATGGCTTCGCCCATCATGCGGCTGACCGCTTCGTTATGATCCCCGCCCACAACGGCATAAAACTCCTGCAAAGTCATAAAAGCGCCCCTCTTTCTATGTTCCGTATCTCGGAAGAAATATGCCGGGATACGAGCGTATTAAGCGTGAACATTTTTATGATACAGAATTTGTACGGGAAAGTCAAGGATGCTTTTGGTACAATTTTTTGATGCCAGATGGCACATTATCACAAAAAACATCTTTAGTTGCATTTTGTTGTTATTCATATTATAATAAATCCATGATATGTTCCCCATCTGCGGGAAGGAAGGAATAGGAGGATTTTATTATGGTTTACGATGCCAAGAGAGCATTTGCGTTTCTGGATAAGATCGGTTTTGTCCGCACCGCCGGTTCTGACGAGGAGCTGCGCGCGGCGAAGATGATCCAGGAGGAGTGCGCATCCATCGGTGTGGATGCTGTGATCGAGGAGTTCAAGATCATCGGCGGCGAGGTTGAGATCGCGGAGCTGGAGGTCATCGAGCCTTACCGGCAGAAGTACACCTGCACCGGCTACAAGCGCTGCCTGGACGCCGACAATCTGGAGGCTGAGCTGGTGTACATTGAGAACGGCGCGGACGCTTCCCTTGTCGATGTGAAGGGCAGGATCGTTCTGTGCAACTCCCAGCCCCGCCTGCCTGTCTACCGCAAGCTGCTGGAAGCCGGTGCCGCCGGTTTTATCGCCATGACCGGCGCCATGCGCGACACCGAGGACGACAGCGACCTGCCCACCGGTATGCTGCGCAAGACTCTCACCGCTTTCGGCAGACTTCCCGCCGTTTCCGTCCGCATGACCGATGCCTTTGACATGATCAGCCGCGGCGCGAGCAAGGTCCGCATGACCGTCAAGGGCAGGGAAGTGGAGCTTACCAGCCGCAACGTGGTGGCTGAGATCCCCGGCACAAAATATCCCGATCAGATCATTTCCATGGGCGCTCACTACGACAGCGTTCCCTTCTCCACCGGTGTTTACGACAACGGCGCGGGCAGCGTGATCCTGCTGGAGGCACTGCGCCACTTCAAGGCCAATCCCCCCGAGCGCACCATGAAGTTCATGTGGTACGGCAGCGAGGAGGTGGGTCTGGAGGGCAGCAAGGCGTATGTCCGCGACCACGAGGACGAGCTGAAGAAGCATCTGTTCATGGTCAACGTGGATGTTGCCGCCCCCGTCATCGGTGCCGAGAGCGCCATGGTCATGGCAAGCGAGGAGCTGACCCATTTTGTGGACCTGTACTTCAAGATGCGCGGCTACAGCGTTTCCGTCAAGCAGGATATCTACTCCAGCGACTCCATTCCCTTTGCTGACAAGGGCGTGCCCGGCATCAACTTCTGCCGTTTCGGCGTGCCCGGCAGCGCTTACATCCACAACCGCCATGATGTGATCAAGTACCTCTCTCCCGAGGCTCTGGAGAAGACGCTTGCCTACACCATCGACTTCACCGATATGCTGGTCAACTGCGTGGCATTCCCCACCAAGCGCGAGGTTCCCAAGGAGATCGTGGAAAAGGTGGATAAGTACCTCTTCAAGAAGGAAATGGAAGAGGCAAAGAAGCTGCAGGAAGAAAAGGATAAGGAAGAAAAGTAATTTTCAAAAACAAGGCGCACCGCGGCAGCGGCGCGCTTTGTTTGTCTCTTGTTGAATTTTCGGGAACTGTGTGTTAAAATTGACGAAACAGTAACATCCGGGGGGAGAAGGAAATGCGGGAATTTTTATCCGGTACAGGAGTCGTACTGACCTATATTATCCTGGCCGCCGGCATCATGCTCACCGCCAGAAAGCTGCTGACCATTCCGGACGAGCTGTTCCGGAAGATATTGCACTTCATTCTGCTGGGTGCATACATCCCGTTTCTGTTTGCCTTTGAAACGTGGTGGATCGCCGCGTCTCTGGCGTTTATTCTGATCCTTGTGATCTATCCCGCGCTGATGCTGGCAGAGCATATCCCCGGCTTTTCGGCGTTTGTCAACGAACGGAAACACGGTGAATACAAATACAGCATGGTGCTGGCGCTCGGAACGATGGTCACAAGCATCTGCGTTTGCTGGGGGCTTTTTCATGACCGGTGGCTGGTGCTTGCCTGTGTCTACGCGTGGGGCGTAGGAGATGCCTTCGCGGCTCTTGTCGGCAAGCGGTTCGGCAGGCACAAGCTCCGCATTCCCTTTGCCGACCCGTGCAAGAGTGTGGAGGGGACAGCCGCCATGTTTGTGGCCTCCGCTATCTCGGTCTTTACTGTTCTGATGCTTCGGGGCGGCATGGGCGTGGGCGGCTGCGCAGTCACGGCGGCAGCCGCGGCGGCGGTGTCTGCCTTTGTGGAGCTGTGCACCAGAGGCGGGTACGACACCTTTACCTGTCCCGCCGCCGCTATGCTGGTTGTCCTGCCGCTGAGTCATCTACTGGGAGGTTGATACTGTGTCCAATCAAAAATCGGGGGCAAAAACCCTGCTTTGGTCCGTTATTATGAGTTCACCCGGTCCGCTGGTGGTGGGCTTGGGTCTGCTGAGCGGACGCAGCTCCACCCAGATCGCGGATTTTGTGCGCAGAAGCGCCGAGCTGCTGGCGATCATTATGTCCTTTGTTGTCTACAGAATGACCGCAAGGGACGGTGTCTGTGACGAGCGGAGAAAGCAGACTCTGGAGCGCAGGGCGAATGTTTTTGTCGGCGCGATGATGTGCGTCGGCGGCGTGTTTATGATCCTGCTCGCCATGATGAGCGGGCATTCCGACAAAGGGAATGTCATCCCCGGTCTGGTCATCGCCATTCTGGGCGTGACTGCGAACTCGATCTTCTGGCGCAGATATACGCATTTGAATAAGATAGAACCAAATGCGATTCTGAAGGTGCAGGCGAGATTATACCGCGCTAAAACCATGGTAGATGGGTGTGTGACGATCGCACTTTTGTCCGTCGTTATCGCGCCGCAAAGTTCGGTGTCCTTCTGGCTGGATCTGGCGGGTTCTCTGATCGTGGCAGTGTATCTGATCCGCTGCGGAGTGCGTACGATACAGGAGGCAAGGAAATCTGAATAGAGAAATGGTAAGGGACTGCTGCAAAACACTACTTTTGCAACAGTCCCTTGACACCCGGATTTGATGCCGCTTATGCGGCACCAGGACGCGCTTTGCGCATCCGTCGCCGGAGCAGGTTTATTCATAAGAGTATCGTCACTAAACAAAAAACCGACCCTGTCGGGTCGGTTTCTGTTTGGAGGTGACACCCGGATTTGAACCG
>JAZOBV010000058.1:0-9020 GCA_045596145.1 Candidatus Pelethomonas sp. | reverse complement strand
ATGAAAAACATTATTCTGTTTCCCATGATCCTGAACCTGTTTGACGCAAATCTGAACGTTCAGGTCACCACCCAGACCGGCGAAGGCACCGACCTGTCTCCGGAAATGAAAACCTTTTATTCTGACTATCTGATCGACCTGGCCGAGCCTGAGCTTGTCCACGACCAGTTTGGCCAGAAGCATCCCATCCCCAAGAATGGCGGCAAGATCATCCAGTTCCGCAAGTACAGCCCCCTGCCTGCCGTTCCCGAAGACCGAGTGCTGACTGAAGGCGTGACCCCCGATGGCCAGTCTCTGGATGTCAGCACCATGGAATCCAGGGTCACCCAGTATGGCGGCTATGTCACTCTGTCTGACATGCTGCTGCTGACCGCCATCGATAACAACCTGGTGCAGGCTACTGAGCTGATTGCCTCTCAGGCTGGCCGTGTGCTGGACCAGGTGACTCGTGAGGTCATCAACGCAGGCACCAACGTACAGTACGCAGAAGGCCAGGTTGAGTCCCGTGCGGAACTGACCAAGGACCACAAGCTGACTGTGGACGCTGTACGCAGAGCTGTGCGCACCCTGAAGCTGATGAACACCCCCAAGCTGAACGGCTCTTACTGGGGCATCCTGCACCCCGATGTCGCATACGACATCATGTCCGACGAGAAGTGGGTCAACGTTAAGACCTACTCTGATCCCGAAGGCATCTATGAGGGCGAGCTGGGCAAGATCGAGGGTGTGCGCTTTGTCGAATCCACTGAGGCCAAGAAGTTCCTGGGCGAAGGTGCTGGCAGCATTGACGTTTACTCCACCCTGATTGGCGGTGCCAACGCTTACGGCGTCACCGAGATCACCGGCGGCGGCCTGCAGCACATTGCCAAGCAGCTTGGCTCTGGCGGCACCGCAGATCCTCTGAACCAGAGAGCCACCGTAGGCTGGAAGGCCACCAAGACCGCAGAGATTCTGGTGGACGAGTACATGGTCCGTATCGAGACCGGCTCCACCTTCTCCTGATAGTCCCGTATCGAGCCACGGGGCATCACCCCTTTGTCCCGTGGCTCACAACAAAAAAGGAGGATAACATGGCAGAAAAAAAGACCGCAGCCGTCGACGAAGTGTTTGTCGATGACGGCATGGTTGAAATTGAACTCATGAAAGACAATGACAAATACAAAGACGATGTGTTTGTCTGTGTCAACGGCAAGAGTATGCAGATCAAGCGCGGTGAGCGCGTGAAGATTGCGAAGAAGTACGCAGAGGCGCTTGACAACGCTGCTGCACAGCGGAAGTTTGCTGCCCGCACCATTGATCGGTTGCGGGACAGAACGCAGAACTGACAACCACATAAACCGCGAGACATAAACTTACCTGTGACACGGCATGGGAGGGCAGACGCACCTTGCGCCACAGCCCTCCCATTTTGCATAAAGGAGTGAGACTATGATTCTACAGGCAGTGCTGGATATGGTGGACAAGATCAAGCCGGGCAATCCGTATGATACCGCCACCAAGATCCAGTGGCTGAACGAGCTGGAAGGCGATGTCCAGAGCAGGCTGCTGAAGACAGCACCGCAGGAGATCATCCAGTACACGGAAGCGGATCTGGACGCGACGCTGCTGATCCCTGTCCCCCACGACAAAGTCTATTGGATGTGGGTGTCGGCAATGATCGACTTCGCCAACGGCGAGTATCAGAAGTATCAGAACACGCTCCAGATGGTCAACGACGCCTACGACAAATACGCAAAGTGGTTCCACCGGCATTTCCACGAGGATATTGGCGGGTATCTCTATATTGGCGGCACGACCAAGTATGGCCTGAGCGCCTATGAAATCGCTGTAAACCACGGTTTTGAAGGCACCGAGGAAGAGTGGCTGGAGTCCTTTGAAAAGGGCGAACCTGGCAAGGACGGCGAAGACGGAGCGCCGGGCGTGGGTATCCAGTCTGTAACATTCAAGGAAACAACCGAGGCCGGTAACGTCTACGTCATCACGCTTACGGACGGAAGTACAGGGGAGTTTGTAGCGCCCCATGGCAAAGATGGCCCCGTCGGCCCTATGGGACCTGCGGGCAGCGTGGATGTGGAATACGACGAGGAGACCGGCACGGTGATCATCGTTGGGCAGGAGACCGGAGGCGGCGAAGGCACCGGTGATATGTCCGCTGCGGTGTACGATCCGGACGGCAGCATCGCCAACGCAGGCGGTATCGCCGCATGGATCGATGCCCACTATGAGAACGCGGAGGAGGGCAGCTACTGATGGCAGACAAGGCGATCATTCAGACGGCGACCCTGACCGGCATCGGCGATGCACTACGTGGAGCAGGCATTGCAGAGGCGGAGATCCTGCTGTCTCCGGATGAAATGAAGCAGAAGCTGCAGGGCGTTGCAAAGCGGTCCCAGGCGGATCTGACGGCCTCCGGCGCGGTGGTATCGGTGCCGAAGGGGTATTACCCGGAGGCGGTGAGCAAGAGCGTGGAAACCACGGGGCTGGGAACACCCAGCATCACCGTGGATGCCAACGGCAAGATCACCTCCTCTGTGACCCACACGGTATCCGGCTATGTGGAGGCAAACACCAAGACCGCCACAAAGCAGCTGCCCACGCAAGCAGGAAAGACCGTGACACCGACAGACGCGGAGCAGACGGCGGTAAGCGCCGGAACCTATGTGACCGGCGATATCAAGGTGGCGGCGGCTGCGGCAGGCGGGGAGATCATCGAAAGCGTGGCGGTGGGTACATCGACCGGAACGGTCACGGTTACAACCCAAAACCAGATCAGCAGCATCAACAACGTGGAGAGGGTCATGCTGGTGTTTCAAGACTATATGGCAGGAAACTTCTGGCTGATCGAAGGCAGTGGAACGACCGCGGTCAGCACGTTTGTATATGGCGAACAAAATACACGAAATGTAAAGACGCCAACAACTAGCGAAAACACCTACAGCGTCAAAGATAGTCTTGCGGCAGGCAAGTTTTCTGCGGATGACTTCGCCTTCGGCGCGATCTGGTACACATAGACAGGAGGGGTGAGCGATGGCGGAATATCCGCTGATGAAATACTGGAAAGGACCGGACGGGACGGTGTATGAGGTCTGCGACGAACAGGCCAGACAGAACGGCGGCGGTGTCAACTTCGAGGTGGATGAGACTCTGAAGCTGGAAAACGGCATCCTGTCCGTCAACACCACAAACGACATGGAGCAGGACAACACCCGGCCGATCACGTCCGCAGGCGTGTTTGCCACCGTGGGCAATATCGAAGCCCTGCTGAAAACGATCTGAGGAGGAATGAGCTATGAGTGTAGCAACCTATATTACCAGCATTGAGTCCAGCCGAAATACCATCCGGAACAAGCTGGTGGAGCTGGGGCTGGCGGCATCCGGCGATAAACTGGAGAAGCTGGCAACAGCCATTGAAGGCATCATCAACCGGGGTGCGGTCTCTGTAACGGTGCAGGAGGGTGACACCTACACCATTCCCGCAGGCTTCCACAATGGCTCCGGTACGGTCTCCGGCGTGGCAGGCGGCGGCAACTACAATCTGCAGTCCAAGACCGCTACGCCCACGAAAAAGACCCAGAACATCACACCGGACAGCGGCTACTTCGGCCTGTCGGATGTGACCGTGAACGCCATCCCGGAGGCCTATCAGGACGTATCCAGCGTAACGGCTGCGGCGGGTGATGTGCTGACCGGCAAGGTGTTCGTCACGGCTGACGGAACGGTAACGCCCGGTGAAATGGTCAACAACGGCGCGGTGGATAAGACGCTGGATGTGACCACCATCACCTACACCATCCCCAAGGGCTATCACAGCGGCGCCGGCACGGTGAAGCTGGTGCTGGAGACCAAGACGGTCACGCCCACCAAGAGCGCACAGGATATCACGCCTACCAGCGGCAAGGTGCTGAGCAAGGTCACGGTCAATCCTATCCCCGACAAGTATCAGGACGTATCCGGTGTCACGACCACGGCGGCAAACGTGCTGGACGGCACCTACTTCGTGGACAGCACCGGCGCACTGGTGGAAGGAGCCATGCCCGACAAGGGCGCAGTGACCGGCACCATTGACGGCCTGACCACCACGAGCTATACCATCCCCGCAGGACGGCACAGCGGCACTGGCACTGTCTCCCTGACCAACGATATTGAGACAGCGCTGGCGGCAATCTGAGGGGTGAGGGTATGAGTGTACAATCTCAGATTAACCGGATTTCCGGCAACGTAACCGCCGCCCTCTCTGCCATTGCAGAGAAGGGCGTGACGGTGGGCAGCGATGCCAACAGCGATGACCTTGCGACCCTGATTGCTTCGATCTTCACGGGCGTTGACACCTCCGATGCCACGGCGCTGGCACAGCATATCCTTGCCGGATACACAGCCTACGTCAACGGCGAGAAGATCACCGGCACGATCCCGTCTCAGGCGGCGCAGACGATCACACCGGGAACCACCGACCAGACCATTGCATCCGGCAAGTATCTCAGCGGTACGCAGACGATCAAGGGCGATGCGAACCTGATTGCGGAGAACATCGCAAAGGGTGTCAGCATCTTTGATGTGGTCGGTGCGCTGGAAGCGGGTGGGGGGACAGAAATCGCCACTGGCACACTTACCGTCGCAGAGGATACAAATGCTAACGGCATTGCAATTGATACTGGATTGAAACGGGTAAGTTTTTTTGCAATATTCAAAAAAGATTTTACCCCCGCTGTAACTAACGGTATGCTTTGCGAAATTGCAAACCAAAGACCTGACGTCTCGAATTCCGAGACGCAAGCATCTGTCAGACAACACACCGCATTTGTTTATAATCTAAGTGGACTCCGTTGCTATACGTATAACGATAATAGCGTTTTTGATGCTGGAACAGCAAAAGTAAATGGTCGTTATTATAAAATGGGTAGTGGCACTTATTACGGAGTTTTTGAGGCTGGCGCAGAATATTACTGGGTGGCAATCGAGAAAGGTGTTGAATTTGATATATGAGATACTACGCAAAATACAATGAATCCAACCGCCTAATCGCCATTGGCACCGGCTATGGCGGCACAGAGATCACAGAAGAAGAATACAACCGACTGCTATCCGAAATCCGGGAGAAAGCTGCCCTTGTGGACAAGCTGTACCGGGGCGAGACCATCATTGACGATGTTCCCGTGGAATGGCAGGAGGAGATCCAGCGGCGGGTGAACGAGCGGATCGCCGCCGAAGGGGATGCCGAGGATCAGGATATCCCCGCAGAGGAAGCGCTGGCGATTATCCTTGGAGGTGAAGTCTGATGAAACGAAGTGAAGCATATGCCCTGCGGGCGCAGATGGAAAAGACCTTTGCGCTGGCGACGGTCAACATGAACGCCGATGAGATCATTGAGAACCGGGCGCTGTGTAAGGCGTGGCAGGCGGGCAGTCACACGGTGGGCGAGGTCTACATGGCAGCCGGCCAGCCGTGGCAGTGCTATCAGGCCTACGACACCGCGGTTTACCCGGATATCGTTCCTGGCTCGACTGCGTGGCCGACGTTTAATAAGCCCTACCACGGCACCACACCGGAAACGGCGCTGCCCTGGGTGGCTCCGACGCATTCCGGCGATATCTATAAGACCGGTGAGCACATGATCTGGACGGATGACACTGTGAAAAGGTGCATCCGGGACACCAGCTTCGGCCCGGACTATGATCCGGATGCGTGGGAAGACGGCTGATGAACATAAGGGCCGGGGCAACTCCCGGCTCTTCTGAAAGAGGTGAGACGTCATGAGCAGCAAATTTTCGCTGCTGGCAAGCGCCATGCCGACCTTCACAAGGAAGACCACGGTGGAGGCCAAGGTGGATGCGCTGATAGACTATCAGGTGCAGCTGCTGGAATACCTGCGATATACTCTTACCAATCTGGACGCGGACAACTTCAACACCTCCGGCCTGAATGAGATTCTGAATCCGGTGGTAGCGGAGATCAAGAGCGCGGAGGGCGACATCCTCTCCCTTTGGCTGACGGCAGAGGAACTGGCGGTCAAGCTGGAAAGCAACGACGAACAGCTGGGCAGCTTGCAAAGCGAGATTAAGCAGACGAGCAATCAGATCTCCGCTGTGGTGTCCTCCGTGGGAGACGGAGAGGGCAACGTGACGGCGGCATCCATCGTGGCTGCCATCAACGCGGCAGGTTCTTCCGTTCAGATTTCTGCGGATCATATTGAACTGGAAGGCGATCTGGTAACCATCACGGACTTGAAGACCGGCGGCGCAGTGGTCATCGATGGCGGCAACGTCAGCGCGGGTACCATTTCTGGTGCAGCTTTCTATACGGAGGGCTACAGCGCATCTGGTGATCCGCTTAGCATTTCGTCTGTTTATATCCATGGCGGAACGATTGAACTGGACGGAGCGATGATTTACAGACTTTTCGGTGATGTGAATATTTCAGTTCCCGGAAGCGACAACGCAGTCCTCCTGAGAGTTGGAAACTACGAGTGGGGATTTGACAGATATGGAATCAGGCTTAACGGGATCTATCTGGTCAGCGCGTGACACGAGGAGGAAACCAATGAACACGATTAAAAAGATTCAGGCGGTGCAGAACACGCTGGAGAAGGTCAGCGTGGCGGGGCCGGAAAATTGGAATCGGATGCTGGGCTGCTGGCAGGCCCTGCAGGAAGTGGAAAAGGAGATGATTGCCGATGCTTCCAAGCATGAAAGTGAATGTGTCTCTGGTGAAACGGAGGCAGGCGGCGTTTGCGGGCCTTGACCACAACGAGAGCGTGGAAGACGGGTATCTGTATGATATGCAGAACCTGAATGGCGACCAGGTGCCGGTGCTTTCTGTCCGGAAGGGTCGGACGCTGGTGCGGACAATCTCCGGCTTCCATGGCTTCGGTGCTGCCGAGGGGAAGCTGTACTGGGTCTCCGGCACCGGCTTCTATTATGACGGTGTCCTGAAGGGCAGCGTGGCAGACAGCAACAAACAGTTCGGGCGACTGGGTAACCGGATTCTGATTTACCCGGACAAGAAATACTATGAAATCTCCACGGACACCTTTGGGGAAATGGAGATCAGCTGGAGCGGATCGGCGCAGATCACCAGCTACACGTGGGACACGACCTCCGAGGAAGCGGCGGATGTGTACCAGGGCAATGCCATCAAGACCAGCGGGGCTGCATTCCCCTTCTCTGTCGGTGAGGCCGTATTTGTGGAGGGCAGCAGCGTGGAGGGCAACAACCGGAGCGCTGTGATCCGCAAGATTGTGGATAACGGAAAGACGCTGGTGTTCACAAACAACCTGTTCGAGGAACACGCGGCGGAGACCCTGACGCTCTCCCGCAAGGCACCGGACATGGAATGGTTCTGTGAGCTGGACAACCGGCTGTGGGGCTGCAAGGGTGATGATATCTATGCGTCGGCGCTGGGGCTTCCGCTGAGCTGGTATGACTATGATACCAACGCGGCCAGCAGCTTTGCGGTGCCGGTGGGATCTGACGGCTCCTTCACCGGAGCGGCATCCATCGGCGGGTATGCGGTGTTTTTCAAGCCGGATACCATCCACAAAATGTACGGTGAGAAACCGAGCAACTTCCAGGCCATGGACAGCGCTGTGGCGGGAACTATTGACGGGCGGTCTCTGGCGATTGCCAACGAGACGCTGTACTACCTGGCGCGGTCCGGCATCATGGCCTACAAGGGCGGAACGCCTGTGTGCATCTCCGAGGCTTTGGGTACCGGACGCTTCACGCAGGGTGTGGGCGGCTCCGATGGCCGGCGGTATTACGCCAGCCTCTATGACGGAAACGGCTGGCAGATCTACGTCTACGACACCTGGACGGGTCTGTGGTTCAAGGAAGACGCGGTGCAGGCGCTGAGCTTTACCACAGTGGATGGTGTCCTGTATATGGTGGACGCCGACGGCAATCTGTGGTCGATGAACACGGCGGATTCTGATAGCGTGGAGTGGAGCATGGAGACCGGAGACTTTGCGGACAACGACCCGGACAAGACCGGCATGGGAAAGGTGCAGGTGCGGCTGGAACTGGATGCCGGTGCATCGGTAACGGTGCAGCTGCAGTTTGACAGCAGCGGCCAGTGGCAGGATATCCGGGCGATCTCCGGCAGGCAGACGAAGCAGACCTTCCTGATCCCCATTATCCCCCGCCGATGCGACCACTACCGCGTGAGAATCCACGGAACAGGCGGCTGTAAGATCTTCAGCATCAGCCGCGAATATTATCAGGCGTCGGAAATCTGAAAGGAGACACGACATGGCATACAGAAACAACTATGATGACCTGCTGAAAGATATTCAGGCGTCCGGTCAGTCCTGGTCGGAATACGATCTGGCGCTGGCGAAGGATAACCCGGACGCAGGCAGAAGCATTTACACCCAGAAGCTGGCCTATGCCAACGCCCAGACGGACGCAGAGCGGCAGGCTGCCAACGATGCGGCGGAGATGATCCGCAGACAGTACGGCGGATACAGCGCAGGCGGAGACGGCTCCGGCTTTACTCTGTACGGCAACAATACCGCCGCGCAGAAGGCACCCAGCTACACCCAGTACGCCAGCAAATACCAGAGCCAGATCGATGACCTGATGGCACAGCTTTCCGGTCGCGGTCCGTTCTCCTACACGCCCACGGACGATCCCAGCTATGCGGCATACTCTGAACACTATCGCAATGCAGGAGAGCAGGCGCGGGAGGACACGCTGGCGCAGGCGGCGGCTATGGTGGGCGGTCAGCCTTCCAGCTATGCTGTCGCAGCGGCACAGCAGGCACAGAACGCCTATAACGCCCAGATGTCCGATATCATCCCGCAGCTGAGGGAGGCCGCGTATGGCATGTATGTGGACGAGGGCAACGCCATGCGGGACGACCTGTCCCTGCTGATGGCACTGGATGATGCTGCATACAACCGGCACCAGAACGAATACGCCAACCAGATGGCAGAGTGGGAGGCCAACTACGGTGTGAGCAGAGACGCCATCGAAGATGCCCGGTATGACCAGGAGTGGGCGCTGGCAAGTCGGATCGTAGCCATG
>JAZOBV010000057.1:0-10538 GCA_045596145.1 Candidatus Pelethomonas sp. | reverse complement strand
GAACTCCCGCGGCTTCGGATAAGTAACCCGCCGTCTGCGCCGCGCGGCGAAGGGTGCTGGCAAAGATCAGATCGACCTTAAACTGCTCCGCGACCCACTTGCCCATGGCGGCGGCCTGCTTGTGTCCTGCTTCTGTCAGCGGGAAATCCGCCCGCCCCTCATGGACCTTCAAAATATCCGCCTCCGACTCGCCGTGACGGATCAATAAAAGCTTTCTCATATCATTTCTCACTCAAATGCCTGTGGGATATAGTTGATGCGTGGTATCCTGAAAAATCCCTCAGCAAGATAGACCTCAGCAACATCAAAACGGCAAATCGGATCTGCCTCACCGCATTTTACGAGATAATACCGTGCCGCCGCGCGAAGACGCTGCTGCTTGACAGGCGTAACAAACTCCCGCGCCTCGGCAAATTCCGCGTTCTTTCTGGTTTTTACCTCCACAAAGCAGAGGTGATCCTCCGGTGAACGGGCAATAATATCGATCTCTCCCCGGCGGGTACGAAACTGCGTTTCCAAAATCGTGTATCCACGGCGGCGGAGATAGGCCGCGACCAGAGCCTCTCCCCTGTCACCGCTGCGCTTTTTCTCGTTCATGCGCTTTCGCCTCCCACTTTTTCAGAAAGCTTCGGCGGTGAATGGGACTGGGACCAAACTGATCCAGCATCTCCGTGTGCAGCTTTGTACCGTACCCCTTGTGCTTTGCGAACTGATACTGCGGGTAGACCTCTGCCATCTCCTCCATGTAACGGTCACGGCTGACCTTGGCAAGAATGGACGCCGCCGCGATGCTTGCGCTGCGGCTGTCACCCTTCACCACCAGCTCGTGGGGGGTGATGATGGCACAGCGGCTTCCGTGGTCGCGGTTTCCGTCGATCAACGCAAAATCCGGCGTTACCTCCAGCATATCTATCGCCATTTGCATGGCTTTCATGCGGGCGTTGAGAATATCCAACTCGTCGATCTCCTGCGGTGAAATGCTCGCCACCGCCCATGCTACCGCCTGCTCCTTGATCTGGTCAAACAGCACCGCGCGGCGCTTTTCCGTCACCTGCTTGGAATCGTTGAGATAGGGCAGCTCCAGCCCTTCGGGAAGGATCACCGCCGCGGCGTACATGGGACCTGCAAGCGGACCTGCGCCCGCTTCATCGCAGCCACAGATGATTTTGTGTCCCGCTTCTCTCGCGGCACGTTCCAACTCCCACATAACCATTACACCTCTTCCGGCAGCTCCAATGTAAAGCGTCCCAGCTTTCCACCTCTGAACTCATCAAGAAGGATCTTTGCCATGCGCTCGGTGTCGATCTCTCCGCCCCGCACAACAAATCCACGCTTGCGTCCCGCCTTGATAAGCAGCTCATAGCCGTCATCCTCGGGCATGACCTCTACCTTGTAACGTTCTAATAGAGCGCCGGGATAATGCTTGCCCAGATACGCCATCAAATGGCATGCAAGGGTTTCAATATCCATGATCTCATCACGCACCGCGCCAGTATAGGCGAGATTCATGCCAACGCTCTGGTCTTCAAACTTGGGCCAGAGGATACCCGGGGTGTCCAACAGCTCCAGACTTTGATCCACCGGCACCCACTGCTTGCTGCGGGTAACGCCGGGGCGGTCCTCCGCCTTGGCGGTCTTACGCTTGGCGACCTTATTGATAAAGGTGGATTTTCCCACATTTGGGATGCCAAGAACCATCACACGGAGCATACGCCCCGCCTGTCCCTTTTCGGTATATACCGCGATCTTATCCGCCAGCAATTCACGCACAGCGGCGGGGAATTTTCCGGTTCCCTGCCCCTCTTTGGCGTTGACCTCCAGAACGGCAAAGCCACGGCTGCGGAAATGTGCCGCCCAGCGCTTTGTTCCCACAGGGTCAGCCATATCCACGCGGTTGAGCACGATCAGACGAGGCTTTCCCGCCGTCAGTTCCTCCACATCGGGATTACGGCTGGAAATGGGGATACGGGCATCCAGAATTTCGCACACCGCGTCCATGTGCTTCATCTGATCGACGATCATGCGACGGGTCTTGGTCATGTGACCGGGATACCATTGGATATTCATGGAGTTTTCCATTTCAGCCATGATGCTCCCCCCTTCTGTCAGTCAATGAAGCCGAAGCGGCTCCAGTCCATCTTACCTGTATCCTCACTCTTGCCGGGAACCAGCAGGAAGAAGGTCTTTCCCTGAATGTAATCCTTCTTAACAGGTCCCAACAGGAAGCTGCGGCTGTCCGTGCTTTTATTTCGGTTATCGCCCATCACGAAAACTTCATCTTCCTCCAGCGTCACAGGAAACTGCGTACCGTCAGTTGTATAGGTCAGCTCCTTGACATAAGGCTCGTCCAAAGGCTCGCCGTCGACATACACGATGCCCTGCTCAAAATCAATATCCACCGTCGTATTCTTGCCACCGACCGCAATGATGCGCTTGATGATCGTGTCATCCAGATCCGCGTTGTAGGCGTTGATCACGACGATGTCGCCCTGCTCATAAGTGCAGAACAGGGAATTGAGCATGAGAAGCCGGTCACCGCTGTACAGCGTGTTCTGCATGGAGCCTCCGCTGACACCGATCATGCGAACCACGAAAACAAACATCAGAACAACACCGACTACAGCGCTTACAAGGCATCTCGCCCATTCGTAAATGGTATTTTCAAGCGTATCGGCACGGTCAGAAACCTCCTGCTCCGGTTCCATTCCATTTTCAAGCTCCTTATTTTCTTCAGACATGGTATAACTCCTTTACTCATTCTCTAATTATATTAGGATAGCACATATTTATCAAAATAACAACTGTTACTTTCTTTTCTCATTCCGATTTGTTGACCTCATTCTCCATCTGTGGTATACTCCCTGTCGAACAAAGGAGGCTATGACCATGCTTTTAGGAACAAACCGACTGATCCTGCGCAAATTCAAGCCGGAGGACTTTGACGATTACTGCGATTATGTCATGAATGACGACGAACTCGCTCACATGATATTCACCGCCCCGATCCACACGCTGGAGGAGGCTCATTCCTGCTTCGACTGGAAGCTCAACCGGGAAACAGAGCGCTGGTATGCCCTGTGTCTGAAAGAAGAAGGCGGCAAGGTCATCGGCGGCATCACCATTCATCCTGTGCCCGAGGAATGGGCAGACCGCCCCGAGCTCACTGGAAGCCGCGGCGCTTCCCTCTCCTTCTCCATCTCCCGCCACTACCGCCGCCGGGGACTGATGGAGGAAGCTGTCCGGGCACTCATCGACCATCTTTTCCACACCGAAGGACTGGATTACATCAACTGCGGCTACATGGACTACAATCTCCCCTCTCAGAAGATGCAGGAGAAGATGGGCTTCACCTATCTCCTTACCGATACCTTTGAGGTGGAAGGCACGAGCTACACCGCCATCGAAAACATTCTAAGAAAAGCTTAAATCTGCAAAAAAAGCTCTGCCGGAATTCGGCAGAGCTTTCCTTGCAGCTTCTTAAATTAGAGCTTCTCGCGGATCTTGGCAGCCTTACCAACGCGGTTACGCAGATAGTACAGCTTGGCGCGGCGGACGATACCGTGGCGCACGACCTCGATCTTGTCGATGGTGGGGGAATGCAGGGGGAAGACCTTCTCAACACCGACACCGTAGGACATACGGCGAACAGTGATGGTCTCCTCGATGCCACCGTGCTTCTTAGCGATAACAGTACCCTCGAAGATCTGGATACGCTCGCGAGCACCTTCCTTAACCTTAACGTGGACCTTAACGGTGTCACCGACGTTAACGGCAGGCATTTCCTTCAGCTGAGATTTGGTCAATTCTTTGATGAGATCCATGGGTATTTTCCTCCTAATTTATAGGCGTTCTTAACAATTTTTGAAACAGGCAGGCAACCCATTAGCCCGCCTCTTGACAGAGGACCGCCCTTTATTGCCATAGTAGAATACCACAGGAACCGTGGTATGTCAAGCAAATTTTTCTTTTTATTTCCGTTTTTTCGTATGTACGGCACTTACCGCGCATTTTCACGGGGACCCGCCTGAAAGGTTTTCTCGATGAGAAGCGGCTCCACCGTTCCGGCGGTCAGCTCCGTGACTTTGGCGCAAAAATCCTCTACATCTTCAGCGGGCAGAGTGACGGTCAGCACCACATCGGTGCCAAAGTCCGTATCGGTCACGATGCCGCCGCTCTGCTCTACCGTTAAACGCATCCGTTCATACATGGAATAGGCGCATGGAACCGCCAGTGCCGCCCAAAGCCGCATTCGGCTGATCCCCGCCTCGTTGAGAGCAAGCTTAGCTGTCCCGCCGTAGGCACGGGTCAGTCCCCCCGCACCCAGCAGAATACCACCGAAATAGCGCGTTACAACGCAGCAGACATTGGTGACCTCTTCCCGCTGGAATACATTCAGCATCGGCTGTCCCGCTGTTCCCTGCGGCTCGCCGTCATCACTGTAGCGCAGGATGTTGCCCTCGCGGATACTATAGCACCAGCAGTTGTGGCGGGCATCGTGATACTTCTTCTTCGCGGCCTCGATATGCGCCCTTGCCTCTTCCTCGCTCTCCACGCGCCAGATCTGACCGATAAAGCGGGAACGCTTCTCGACCATCTCCGCCTCCGCAGCCTGAAAGGGAACGATATAGCTGTCCATATCAATCCTCCCAGAATTCCTTCGGCTCCACCCAGCCCTCGATATAGTCCTTCACCAGACCGATGGCACGGGGATTGCACACTGCCACAACGTCAATGGTGGCATCATACTCCACGGACTCGACCTTGGCGTCCTTGTAGAGCATATCAAGGAGTCCCGCCTTGTCATAGGGCAGGTGCAGCGTAACTCTCTTCGTCCCCTTGTCCAGCATCCGGTCGATGGCGCTGAGCAGCTCGTCAATTCCCTCGCCTGTTTTGGCGGAGATATTCACCGAGTCCTCACCATGGGGGCGAACATCGCCCCAAAACAGGTCGGACTTGTTATACACCCGCAGGCAGGGTGTCTTCTCCGCTCCAAGCTCCGAGATCAGCTCCTCCACGATCTGCGCCTGTTCCTTCCACTCGGGATTGGAAATGTCGATGACATGCAGCAGCATGTCCGCGTACTCCAGCTCCTCCAGCGTTGCCTTGAAGGCGTCCACCAGCTGGTGGGGCAGCTTGCGGATGAAACCGACCGTATCAGAGATAACGACCTCCAGCGTATCACTGACGGTCAGCAGACGGCTGGTGGTGTCCAGCGTATCAAACAGACGGTTGTTGGCAGGGATGCCGGCATCCGTCAGCTTGTTGGGCAGCGTGGATTTTCCCGCGTTGGTATAGCCGACAATGGCGACCACCGGCACCTCATTTTTCATGCGGCGGCTGCGCTGGGTGCCGCGGACACGGCGAACCTCCTCCAGCTCCTCCTTGAGCTTATCGATCTTGCGGTGGATATGGCGGCGGTCTGTTTCCAGCTGCGTTTCACCGGGACCCTTGGAGCCAATGGGTCCCTTGCCGCTGGTACCCGCCTGACGCTCCAGATGGGTCCACATACCAATCAGACGGGGCAGAAGATACTGATACTGCGCCAGCTCCACCTGCAAGCGGCCTTCCTTCGTTCTGGCGCGCTGGGCGAAAATATCAAGGATCAGACCGCTTCTGTCCAGAACCTGTACGCCCAGATCCTCTGTCAGCGCCCGCATCTGAGAGGGACTCAGATCATTGTCAAAAATAACCATCGTGGCTTTTTCATTCTGAACCAGTTCCTTGATCTCCCATACCTTGCCCTCACCGATAAAGGTTCTGGGCTCGGGACTGACACGGTTTTGCAAAACGGTTGCGATCACCTCGCCGCCGGCAGTTTCCACCAGCGCCGCCAGTTCCTCCAGCGTTGAGTCGTCCGCGTTCTCTCTCCGACTGAGCTTAGGGCTGTTCAGCCCAGCCAAAATCGCACGGTCACGGGGCTTTTCCATTTCCGGAATTACTTTTTCTTCCATAGTACCTCACATCAGTAAAAGTTCTTGCTGGTAGTATATCCAAAAAAGTATGCTTTTGCAAGGGGTTTATCACGACCGATTCCTGCATAACATAGAATGATATGTGAGGTGATCTAAATTATGTTTCATACGCACTGCACCCGTCCCGCGGCGATCGCGCGCATCCACGGCGGCACTGACTATCCCGGCGTATCCGGAACAGTTTCCTTTTATCCCGTGCATGATGGTGTCATCGTCGCCGCCAGTATCCACGGGCTGCCCACAAGGAACGATCCGTGCTCCGGCGATATCTTTGGATTCCATATCCACGAAGGCGAAAGCTGCATCGGCGACGGTTTCCCCGCCACACTCTCTCACTTTGACACGCAAAACTGTCCACACCCGTATCACGCAGGTGACCTTCCTCCCCTGTTTGCCAGTCACGGACGGGCGCAGATGGAGGTATGGACCGACCGTTTCCGGGTACGCGATATTCTGGGGCGCACCATCGTGATCCACGAGCAGCCGGATGATCTCCATTCTCAACCCTCGGGAAACGCAGGAAAAAAGATCGCCTGCGGCAAGATCCTGAGAAATTGTTGCCGGTAAAATGACAGCGGCGCGGAAAATGTCCCGCGCCGCTGTTATTTAAATATACTTTACAGCCGTTCCGTACGCAAGAACTTCCGCAGCCCCCTGCATAACAGTGGAAGAAGTGTAATGGATACCGATGATCGCATCCGCGCCCAGATTTTTCGCGTCATCCACCATTCTCTTTGTAGCGATCTGTCTGGCTTCGATCAGCATTTCGGTATAACCGCTGATCTCTCCGCCAACCAGAGTCTTCATCCCTGCCATGAAATCCTTTCCGAAATGCTTGGACTGCACGACCGTTCCCTTCACCATGCCGAGAGCCTCGATCTCCTTACCGGGAATGTGATCAATATTGAGAAGCAACATCTTCTTCTCCTCCTTCAATTTCTTTTAACCGCTGGCGAAGCGCCAGAAGTATTCCAATAATAATTGCGAGAATGATAAGCGCATAGATCGTCACAAAAAGCGTGACCAGAGCATAGCCCAGCGTTTCCAGCAGAAGCGGAACGACCAGAAACGCCAGAAATATCCCCAGAAACAGGATCATTACAGCCGCACTGACCATTGCGCCGACAGTTTTTCCTCTTTTAGTATTTCCTTGCATCATCGATCTCTCCTTTTCCGATCTCACGGATGCGCTGGCTGAGTGCCAGCAGCACACCAATGATAACCACAAGCGGCATCCCCATTACAATAATCATAAACGGCAACGGCGGAGCGTTCTGCGGATCAGTTGCTACCACCCAACCAAACAGAAACATCATCGCCAGCATCAGGACGATCATAAGTATACATGAGATGACCGGAGCAATATACCGTACCCGGATATCCTGACGCTGCTTATCCTGAAAAACGGTACCGGAGCGCTCGATCTCCTCCATCTCAGCCAAAACCGCCTCGGCGTCCAGCGCATCCAGCCGGATCTCCTGTTCGGTCAGGACGCTGCACAGGCGGACAGCCTGCTTGATATTCTGCTCCTCCCGTTCCAGCGTGACCAGATGCCTGCGCATCCCATCAGCAACCGTTAACGAACCACTCTGCATCTGGCGGATATCACTGATGGGAACGCCGAGCTTTCGCATCAGCTTGATCCTGCGAAGGGTGTCCACCTCCTCGCTGCCATAATCCCGATAACCGTTTTCGCTGTTTCTTCGGGGAGAGAGCAAGCCCTGCTCCTCGTAAAAGCGAATGTTCTTTTTGGTAACGCCGACCAACGTTTCCACCTCGTTGATTTTCATCATCCCTCCCCCTTTCTGCCTTCAGTATATACCCTCCACAAGGTGGAAGGTCAATACCTTTTTATTTTTGGGGCTTAAATTTTGATAAAACGCAAAAAACAGACACAGCGTTTGACAGACGACGGTTTTCGGAGTACAATATTGTATTGAAAATCCTGTATTTTCAATTTTCATCCGGGAGTGATTTCTATCCCTTACTTTACTTATGAAACTACCGTTACTTATCCGCATGTAGCCCCAGATGGACTTTTATCCCACGCGGGACTGTTGGGTATTTTGCAGGAGGCCGCTGCACTTGCGTCCCACGAGCGCGGATTCAGCTTCAAGACTATCGAAAAAACCGGCGTCTGCTGGGTGCTGATGGGATGGAAGCTGGATCTGATGATCCGTCCGGAATGGCTCAGTAAACTCACGATCCACACCTGGCCCCGAAGCGTCGACGGATTCATGTCCGAACGTGATTTTGAGGTATTCTGCGACGGTAAGGTCATCGCCCGCGCTACCTCGCGCTGGTTTCTGCTCAGCGCCGCGACTAAGCGCATCACCCGCGTTACCGACGCGGTTCGTTCTGCCTATGATATTGATGAGCGCCGTCTTTTCGAGGATGACATCCCCGCCAACGGTACTCCTGCCGAAAATGCCGCAGTCACCTATACCCACACCATCTCCCGGGCGGATATTGATACCTATCAGCATGTCAACAATCTCCGCTACGCCGATTTTGCTATGGAATCACTGCCCGAGGACATCTATGTGGATACGCCCACCATTATGGAGATCGTCTACCGCAAGCAGATCCTTCCCGGAACCGAGATCCGCTGTCTTTACTCTCTGAACCAGGACGGCAAGCATCAGATCGAGGTTCGAAGCGGAGACGATACCAACCCCATCCACCACGCCTACATCTGGTTCTATTAAAAATTACGATACATCAGGAGGATTACCATGAACGATCTGCTTTCCTTTATCTCCGCAAGCCCCAGCCGCTTCCATGCGGTGGAAAATCTTGGCCGCGAGCTGACTGAGGCAGGCTATACCCGCCTTGCCGAGAGCGAAAAATGGGATATCGTCCCCGGCGGCAAGTATTATGTGACCCGCAATGGCTCTGCTTTGATCGCCTTCCGCGTGCCCAAGGCGGATTTTGCCGGCTTTATGATCTCCGCCAGCCACAGCGACGCTCCCAGCTTCCGCATCAAGCAGAACGCTGAGCTGAGCGGTCCCGACAAGTATATCCGCATCAACACCGAGCGCTACGGCGGTATGCTCTGCGCTCCCTGGTTCGACCGTCCTCTGACTGTTGCAGGTCGTGTGCTGGTCAAGACCGAGAACGCAATCGAGACCCGTCTGGTCTATGTTGACAAGGATCTTCTGATGATCCCCAACGTTGCCATCCACATGAACCGCAACGCCAACGACGGCTACAAGTATGATGCCAAGTGCGACACCATCCCCCTCATGGGTCAGGGTGAGGCAAAGGACGTCATGCGTGCTGTCATCGCCGAGGCCGCAAACTGCAAAGAGGAAGATATCCTCGGTCACGACCTGTTCCTGTGCATCCGCCAGCAGGGTCTGGTCTGGGGTGTGAACAACGAGTTCGTTTCCGCTCCCAGTCTGGACGACCTGCAGTGCGCCTACGGCTGCTTCCGTGGCTTCATGGATGCCACCGAGAGCGACAGCCTGCCCATCTTTGCGCTGATGGACAACGAGGAAGTCGGCAGTCTGACCAAGCAGGGTGCTGACGGAACTCTGATGAGCGACGTGGTGGAACGCATCTGCACCGCTCTGGGTCGTGACAAGTGCACCGCTGTTGCCAACAGCTTCCTCGTCAGCGCGGACAATGCCCACGCCGTCCACCCCAACCATCCTGAGTACACCGATGCCACCCACCGTCCCGTTATGAACGGCGGCGTTGTCATTAAGCATGGCACCCGCTACGCCACCGACGGCGCGGCGCAGGCAGTGTTCACCGCACTTTGCGAGAAGGCAGGCGTTCCCGTGCAGCACTTCTCCAACCGCTCCGATCTCGCAGGCGGCAGCACGCTGGGCAACATCGCCAATGCTCACCTGTCCATGAACACCGTGGATATCGGTCTGGCTCAGCTTGCCATGCACTCTCCCATGGAGACTGCCGGCGCACAGGATACTGATAATCTGATCCGCGCCATGACCGCTTTCTACAGCGCGTCCTTCCGCGAGACCAACGGTGTATTCACCCTCAACTGATTTGATAAAAGCTAACAGGGAGTGCCGCAAAAATTTTGCGGCACTCCCTGTTGCGTGTTCAAAAGAGCGGTTTCTCATTTTAGGGTTATCGCAAAAAAGGACTGTTGCGATGCAACAGTCCTTTTTTATGAATAATTAGGCGTTGGCCTTCTTAGCCATCTCGCACAGCTGAGCGAAAGCAGCAGCGTTGTTGACAGCCAACTCAGCCAGCATCTTGCGGTTGATCTCAACACCGGCGGTCTTCAGACCGTGCATGAAGGTGGAGTAGTTCATACCGTTGAGCTTCCAAGCAGCGCTGATACGGGTGATCCACAGCTTGCGGAAATCTCTCTTCTTCAGGCGGCGTCCCTTGTAAGCGTAGGTCAGGGACTTCATCACCTGCTGGTTAGCCATCTTAAAGTGCTTGGACTTGGAACCCCAATAGCCCTTAGCCATCTTCAGGATCTTATTTCTTCTCTTGCGCGTCATCATCGCGCCCTTAACTCTTGCCATTTGTAAAAGCCTCCTATTCTAAAGCGTATCGTATTTCTTACTTGTAGGGGATCATCTTGCG
>JAZOBV010000056.1:0-6706 GCA_045596145.1 Candidatus Pelethomonas sp. | reverse complement strand
CCTTGGCAAGGTGGCGCTCTACCAGATGAGCTACGCCCGCAGAACAATATTGAGTATACCACAATATTTTGAAATGTCAACACATTTTTTGAAAAAAAGAAAAAATTTTGAAACCACCTTCCGATGCCGCGAAAAACAACATCGGAAGGTGGTATACAAATCATTTGAGCACGATCTCAACGATCTCGGCGGTGTTGGCATCGGGATAGAAAATGATCTTCCATGGACAGGGGGGAAATTCGATCACAGGCTCGACGGGTTCCTCCTGCGGTTCTTCGGTTTCCGTGCCTTCGCCGTTTTCAGAATCATTTTCCGGGGCGTTTTCTGCCGATTCAGAGGTTCCGATTTCGGCATCTTCGCCGTCTTCACCGGCGTTTTGATCGGTTTCGCTTTCGTCCCCGCTGTTTCCGGCATCGGCTTCTGCCCCTGAGCCGTCCGTAGGAGGAAGATCGGTATTTTCTTCGCCTTCCGTCACGGGAAGCTGAGGCTTCAGCGCGCCACTCTCTTCCAGCTCATCCAAATACAGCTCCTGCCACAGGCTGTTCACGGCATCCAGAATCTCCTCGCGGGAAATCTTCGAGATAAACTGGGCGGTGAGGGATGCGTGCCCCTCGCGCACCGCCAGACGCAGCAGGTCGACCAGCGATTGACTGTCGCTCAGCGCCATCAAAGCGGAAGGATCCTGCACATTGTCCCGATAGGTCATATTGTAGGTCAGCGTACAATAGCCGTCGTTGCTGGAGTAGATGACCGTAAGGCTTTCCAGCAGATAGGAGCCGAGAAGCGTTTCATTTTGCACCTCGTGCTTTGCCTTGACCGCCTGCGTATAGCCGTCCGATCCATCGGGGGCGTAGTAGCGGATCACGACCTCCTCACTGCGCTGCTCAATGAGCATCAAAAGGGAGTTGACAAGATCCTGATAGCTTTCAGCCTTGAGGGTGTCCTCCGCACCGGAGTCCCAGTAACGGGCCGTATAGGGTTCCACGCTGCTGTAGGACCGTTCAAGCAGGGGAGCGCATCCGCTGAGAGTAAGAATGGCTGCAAGCATCAGCGAAAGTATTCTCTTTTTCACGCGCCGCACCTCCCGCGCTGTTTTTAGTATCCAAGCTCCTCGTCGATGAGAACAACTTCCATATCCATGGAACGGACCTTCCTGTAAAACACCACCAGAGCGTTGCAGATGCGCTCGGGGGAATTGCAGTTGTAGCACTTATCCCCATTTACGGCACAGGGGGTATTGCGCTTCAGACGCTGGGCGTTTTTGGGAGCGACTACATTGCGCAGACGGAACAGGGCACTCTCATAGTCGGGGGAGATTTTATTCTTTCCGGCAACGAAGTAGACCTTCTTATGTCCAAACAGGGAGGAGGATACGCGGTTTCCGGTGCCGTCGATATTCAGGATCTCGCCGGTGTCCTCCGCAATGGCGTTGGCAGAGAGCAGGTAGACATCCGTGGTCATCGCCTGGCGGATCGCCTCCGCGGCATTTTCGCCGGTGACCCAGTGGGAGTGGAGCGTGTTGTGCTTTGCCAGACGGTCAGACATGCCCATTTCCGCAAGGGTCATAGAACCGCCGATGCCGACGGTCTTTCCGTCGATCTCGTGATCCAGATAGTCTGCCGCCTCCGCGCCGGTGGCAAAAACGGAAACAGTGAAGCCGTTTTGCTCCAGACGAGCCTTCAATTCCTCAAAAGCCATGATAAGAACCTCCTTTTTGCAATTACGATGTGTATTTTTAATTACAGGTTATCCGGGGAGTATTCGCCAAAGCCCTCGCCCAGCACCTCATGTGCCTCGCAGACGATGATGAACGCGGCGGGGTCGATCTCTGTGACAGCTGCTTTGATGGGCACGATCTGGCTGCGCTTGAAGGCACACAGGGCGACCTTTTTCTCGTCGCCGGTGAAGGCACCCTTGCCGGTGAGCAGGGTGATGCCCAGTTCCATGTCTAGAAGGCGCTTGGTGATCTCATCGCTCTTATTGCTGATGATATAGGCGACCTTGGCGTTGTTGGAGCCGTAAACCACAACGTCCACGGCGATGCTGAATACATACATGGAGATGATGCCGTAGAGGGCGTTGTCAACACTCTTGAAGACCAGCGCGTAGGCGATGACCACGATCACGTCCACGATCAGGCAGAGCTTGCCGATGGACAGGCTGGGCACTGCGTACTTGAGAAGTCGTGCCAGCAGCTCTGTGCCGCCGGTGGTGGCACCCTTGAGCATCAGAATGCCCACTGCGGCACCGACGGCGACACCGCCGTAGATACCTGCCAGCAGATGATCCATGGGGGGGAATAGACCGAAGGCATAGTTCAGTCCGTCGATCATCAGAGAGCTCATGGTGATGGCGTAGATGGTGCCGATGAGGAGCTTGGGTCCCTGCTTTTTCCACGCAAGGAACAGAATGGGGATATTCATCACGAGAGCGGTGGTACCGATGGGCAGCGCGGGGATAAAGAAGTTCAAAATCTGCGCCACACCGGTGAAGCCGCCGACGGACAGGTTGTTGGACTGGTAAAAGCAGTTGAAGCCGAAAGCATAGAGCGCACAGGCGAGGGTGATGAACAGATAATCCCACAGAATGCGCAAAACGGGGTGCTTAAAGTTTTTATTCATCTCGATTCTCTCTTTCTTTTGGATTTGCCTAAATTCAGAGCAGCTTCATCTGCTCGCTGTCCTCCTCCTTGAGGAGTGCTCCGGCGGCGGGGATGCTGCGGCAGCGGTAGCGGCCGAGGTTGGTGATGCTGCTTTCCTCCAGTGTTGTCACTTCGCTGAGGTGGTACTTGGGCTTCATGGTCATAAGCTGCACACCGATGGTGGTACGGGTGGATTTCGGAGTGAGCAGTGCGGTGTTGAAGATAAGGGCGCGGACTTCGCTGGAGTAGAGCACCAGCTCCCGCTCTTCCTTCAAATGGAGCATGGTGACAAGGGGGCTCTTGTCACTGTAAGCGCCGGTGAGCTTGCGCCGGTTGGAGGTGGTGGCGTAGCTCGAAAGCTCTACGCGGGCGGCCTTGCCGTTTTCAAAGAAGAAGAACAGCGCGCCGCTGTAATCGCCGGGGAGGATCATGGAGATGACGCTTTCCTCCGCGTCCATGCCGAGCTTTGTGGGGAGATAATCGCCCAGAGCGCTTGCCTTGGTGTCGGCAAAGTCGCTCAGACGGCATTTATACACCTGCTGGCGGTTGGTGAAGAACATGACCTCGGCCTTGTTTGTGGTCTCAAAGGTCTGACGGAGGGAGTCGTCCTCCTTGTACTTCTGGGTATCCGCCATGCGCAGGGACTGGGGCGTGATCTTCTTGAAATAGCCGCCCTTGGAGAGGAAAATGCTGACGGGGTAATCGGGGATATCCTCCTCCTCGTCCGCGACCTCGATCTCATGCTCATAGACAATGGCGGTGCGGCGGGGCTGGGCGTATTTTTTCTTCACGTTCTCCAGCTCACCGATGATGACCTTTCGGATGCGGTTGGGGCTTCCAACAAGATCCTCCAGATCGTCGATCTCGTCGCGCAGGGACTCCTCCTCCTGCACGCGCTTCAGAATATATTCCTTATTGATGTTGCGCAGCTTGATTTCAGCAACATACTCCGCCTGGATCTCGTCAATGCCGAAGCCGATCATCAGGTTGGGGATAACTTCGCTCTCCTCCTCGGTTTCGCGGATGATCTTGATTGCCTTGTCGATATCCAGCAGGATGCGCTTGAGACCCTTCAGAAGATGCAGCTTTTCCTTCTTCTTGTTCAGAGAGAAGTAGACACGGCGGCGGACCGATTCTGTGCGCCACGCGCACCACTCGTCCAAAAGCTCCCGTACGCCCATAACCCGGGGCATACCGGCGATCAGAACGTTGAAATTGCAGCTGATGGAGTCCTGCAGGGTGGTGGTTTTGAAGAGCTTTGCCATGAGCTTATCGGGATCGGTGCCGCGCTTTAAGTCAATGGCAAGTTTGAGACCGGAAAGATCGGTCTCGTCGCGCATATCGTTGATCTCCTTGAGCTTACCGGTCTTGATCAGCTCCGCGACCTTGTCGATGATGGCTTCGGTGGTGGTGGTATAGGGGATCTCGTAGATCTCAATGAGGTTTTCTTCCTTGATATAGCGATATTTGCCGCGGATCTTAACGGAACCTCTGCCAGTGCGGTAAATATCCTCCAGCGCGGCGCGGTCGTGGAGGATCTCGCCGCCGGTGGAGAAGTCGGGACCCAGCAGCGTGGCGGAAAGATCGCATTCGGGGTTTTTCAGATAGGAAACGGTGGTATCGCACACCTCACCCAGATTGAAGCCGCAGAGCTGGGATGCCATGCCGACGGCAATGCCCTGATTGGCACTGACGAGAATATTGGGGAAGGTGGTGGGCAGGAGCGCGGGCTCCTTCATGGTGTTGTCGTAGTTATCAATAAAATCCACCGTGTCCTGGTCAATATCACGGAAGATCTCAGCGCAGATGGGGGCGAGCTTTGCCTCGGTGTATCGGCTGGCAGCCCACGCCATATCGCGGGAGTAGACCTTACCGAAGTTGCCCTTGCTGTCCACAAAGGGGTGGAGCAGGGCATCGTAGCCGCGGGAAAGGCGCACCATCGTATCGTAGATGGCGGCATCACCGTGGGGATTCAACCGCATGGTCTGGCCGACGATGTTGGCGGACTTGGTGCGCCCGCCGCTGAGCAGGCCCATCTTGTACATGGTGTACAGGAGCTTGCGGTGGCTGGGCTTGAAGCCGTCGATCTCAGGGATGGCGCGGGAAACGATGGCGCTCATGGCATAGGGCATGAAGTTCGTCTCCAGCGTGCTGGTGATGGGTTGTTCCATCACCTCGGCGCGCAGTCCCATCACATTGGGGTTATTTACTCTTTTCACTTCCCCCTCGGCGGGGGTCTTCTTTTTTGCCATAGTGATTATCCTTTACGAAATATCCGCGAGGTCAAGATACTTGCTGCCCTCGCTGGAGATGAAGTCCTTTCTGCCTTGCAGATTGTCGCCCAAAAGGAGATCGAACATCTGGGAGGTGATCTCCGCGTCCTGCGGCATGACCTTGATGAGCCGGCGGGTCTCGGGATTCATGGTGGTCAGCCACATCATCTCGGGGTCGTTCTCACCCAGACCCTTGGAGCGGTCGATCTTGACTTTTTTGCCCTCAAGCTTTTTGACGATCTCGTTTTTCTCTCGCTCGGAGTAGGCAAACCAGGTCTTTTCGCCGCAGTTGATCTCAAAGAGGGGGGATTCGGCGATATAGACATAGCCTTGCTCGATAAGAGTGGGGCACAAGCGGTAGATCATGGTGAGGATCAGCGTCCGAATATGGAAGCCGTCCTCGTCTGCATCGGTACAGATGACGACCTTGTTCCAGCGGAGATTATTCAGATCGAAGGCGCTCAGCTCCTTGACGTGCTTGTTCTGCACCTCAACACCGCAGCCGAGGACCTTCATGAGGTCGGTGATGATCTCACTCTTGAAAATACGGGCATAATCCGCTTTCAGACAGTTGAGGATCTTGCCGCGCACGGGCATGATGCCCTGAAACTCAGCGTCACGGCTGAGTTTGACGCTGCCCAATGCAGAGTCACCCTCCACGATATAGATCTCGCGGCGGGCAACATCCTTCGTGCGGCAGTCGACGAACTTTTGCACACGGTTGGCGATATCGATGGAGCCGGAGAGCTTCTTTTTGAGATTCAGACGGGTCTTTTCCGCATTCTCACGGCTGCGCTTGTTGATGAGCACCTGCTCGGCGATGCGCAGGATATCATTGGGATTTTCAATGAAATAGATCTCCAGACGGGTCTTCAAAAACTCGGTCATGGCTTCCTGAACGAACTTGTTGGTGATGGCTTTTTTGGTCTGGTTTTCGTAGCTGGTCTGGGTGGAGAAGTTGTTGCTGACCAGCACCAGACAGTCTTCCACATCCGTCCAGGTGATCTTGGATTCGTTTTTCTGATATTTATTGTTCTGGCGCAGCCAAGCGTCAATGGCACTGACGAAGGCGGATTTGGTTGCCTTTTCGGGGGAGCCGCCGTGCTCCAGCCAGCTGGAGTTATGGTAATGCTCGATGACGGCGGTGCGGTTGGAGAAGCAGCAGGACACGGAGAGCTTGACCTTGTAGTCGTCCTTGTCCTCGCGGTCGCGTCCCCGCTTCTCGGTCTCCCAGAAGACGGGCAGGGTCAGGGTCTCCTCTCCTGCCAGTTCCTTCACATAATCGGAAATGCCGTTTTCGTAGAGAAACTCAGTTGTTTCAAACTTGCCGGGGGTGATCTCGTTTCTAAAACGGAAAGTGATGCCCGCGTTGACCACCGCCTGACGCTTCATGACATCCAGAAAATACTCGGCGGGGATGGCAATATCGGTGAAGACCTCCAGATCGGGGAGCCACTTGATGCGGCTGCCGGTGCGCTTTTTGGTAAGGGGCGTTTTCTGAAGCTCCTGTCCCTTTTTGCCCACGGGTTCACCCTTTTTGAAGTGCAGCTCATACTCATATCCATCGCGCCAGACGGTAACATCCATGTAGGTGGAGGAGTACTGCGTGGCGCAGGAACCCAGACCGTTCAGGCCGAGGGAAAACTCATAGTTTTCGCCGTCGTTGTTGTTATATTTGCCGCCGGCGTACAGCTCGCAGAAGACCAGCTCCCAGTTATAGCGCTTTTCCCGCTCGTTCCAGTCCAGCGGGCAGCCGCGGCCCTGATCCTCCACCTCAACGCTGTGGTCGAGG